>JANSXW010000055.1 GCA_024742755.1 bacterium
CATCGGCAGCATGATGGTAGCCCACCTCAATGTGCCGGCTTTGGACGAGCGGGAGAAACGCCCCACTACCCTATCCTACAACACCATCACCAACCTCCTTAAGGAAGGGCTGGAATACGAAGGCATCGTCTTCACCGATGCACTGGAGATGAAGGGCGTAACCAAGCACTTCGAAAGCGGGGAAGTCGAAGCCGAAGCGCTCGTTGCCGGCAATGATGTCCTGCTGCTGCCCGAAGATATGGAAGCCGCCTTCCGGGAAATCCGTAACTACATCGAAGCTGGCAAGCTGAGTTGGGAAGAGCTGGCACCCCGGGTCAAAAAAGTGCTCCGTGCGAAATATGAGCTGGGGCTGCAGCAATTCGAGCCCCTGCGCACTGACAGCCTGCGGGAGCGATTGAATACCGATGAAGCATTAGTCCTCAAGCGCAAACTCCTAGCCAATGCCCTTACCCTGGTCCGCAACCCCAACGACCTCCTCCCTTTCCGGCAGTTGGAGGGCCTAAAAATGGCGAGCCTGAGCATTAATGCCAGCAAAGCCACCCCCTTCCAGGACCGGCTGCAGGAGTACAAGAAAATGCCAGCCCTGCAATGCGGGCAGGCCCCATCAGAACGGGAGCAGGCCCGCCTAATAGCTGAACTGGGCAAAGCGGATATTGCCATCGTAGGCCTGCATGATATGAGCAGCCGGGCTTCCAATGACTTTGGCATTTCAGGAGCAGCCCGGCGTATGCTGCAACAGCTTCAGCAAAAGACCAAAGTTGTGCTTGTCGTCTTCGGCAACCCGTACAGCCTGAAGTTTTTTGACGAGCAGGAATGGGTACTCGAAGCCTACGAAGACAGCCCAATGATGCAGCACCTGGCTGCTGAAGCCTTGTTTGGTGCCCGTGCCATCAAAGGCAGGCTGCCCATCACGGCTTCTCCCAAGAGCGCATTTGGAGATGGTGTAATCACTGGCAAACTGGCCCGATTTGGCTTTGCACCGCCCGCAGCAGTGGGCATGGATGCGGCGACCCTGGCGAAGATTGATGAAATCGCAACCGGAGCCATTGAAGGCCGGGCGACACCGGGCTGTGTGGTTTTGGTCGCCAAAGACCAGCAAATCGTTTACAAAAAGGCATTCGGCCACCACACCTACTCCGGTGCACAGCCTGTACATGCCGATGACATTTATGACCTGGCTTCGGTTACCAAGATTGCTGCGGCTACGCTGGCAATCATGTGGCTACAGGAAGCCAATCAGGTCCACCTCGACACCCCGATCATGCGTTACCTGCCGGAGCTGGAGGGCACCAATAAAGCCCAACTCTGCCTACGGGACATTATGGCGCATCAGGCCGGGCTGGAGGACTGGATCCCCTTCTACAAACAAACCCTGGTACACACCCGGAAACGGCTGCTGCACAGCCGGGACTACTACCGGCGCACCCCGGAACCGGGCTTCAGTACGGAGGTGGCCCCCGATATGTACCTTCGGGACGACTTTAAGGCCAGCCTGTTCCAGCAGATTTTTGATTCCAGTATAGATGACGATCCACGCTACAAGTACAGCGACCTTGGATTTTACCTGATTGCTGAAATGGTGGACCGGCTTACAGGAATGCCTTTAGATGAATTTATGCGCCGCCTGTTTTACAAGCCTATGGGCCTACAGACCGCCACTTACCGCCCCCTGGAGCGTTTTGAACCCATAGATATAGCGCCTACCGAAATTGACAACTACTTTCGCAAACAGGCGCTGCGGGGCTATGTGCACGATATGGGATCAGCTATGCTGGGTGGGGTAAGCGGGCACGCCGGCCTGTTTTCCAATGCCCAGGATTTGGCTGCCATTATGCAGATGCTGCTCAACGGCGGGCATTACAGCGATCAGCGCCTGCTCAACGCGGAGACGATTAATGCCTTTGCTCAACGGCACCCCAAGTCTACCCGACGTGGCATAGGGTTCGATATGCGCCAACAGGACCCCAGCAAGTGGATCAACCTGCCTGCGGATGCCTCTGACGCCGCATTTGGGCATACCGGGTTTACCGGCACCTGCGCCTGGGCAGACCCCGAGGAAAACCTGGTCTTCGTTTTTCTTTCCAACCGTACTTTCCCGGATATGAACAACTACCGGCTCAATAAGCTCCGTACCCGCCACCGTATCCTTAGCACGGTATACGAAGCTATTGAGCAGTACGAGTACCTGACGGATGCCAATACTGCGCCGCGCCCATCAGGCATGGTGGTGCGGTGAGCCCGCTTATCGCTTAATTATCCGGCGCACAAGGGAGCGTTCCCCATTGCTGACCCGCAGCAGGTAAAGCCCTGCGGCCTGAGCAGACAGGTCTACCGGCAGGATTGCCGCACCATTGACCTGCAGGTTTTGAGCGGAAAGCACCTGGCCATGTATCGTCATCAGTTCTACCTGATAGTCACCCGCGTCCGCTTCGCTTATACGCAGAGTGGTCGACTCGTTCGCGGGGTTAGGGAATACCTCGACTGCTGCCTCAAGTGCCAGAAAGCCCGACGTATTGTTTACAGCATCCTCAGTAAGCACAACCGGTGCGTCCAGGGAAGCTACGCCATCGCCGCCAGAGCCATTGCCATTGTTGGCTGCCAGAACAGAGCTGTAGAAACGGACCTCTCCGGTGCCTGTCTCGGGCGCTACCCATTCCACTTCAAAAGCACTGCTTTGGCTACGGGAGCTATGTTCTGGATACTGCCGTCCATTGAGGGCAGTGATTTGTACCCCAGAGGGCGCATTCTGAAAATCGCCAGCCTGTGCATTATTGTTCCCAGCCAATGCAACCGCCTGAAAGCCAAAAACCGAAGGGCTGCCTGAGAATCCGGCTGAGACCCGCATGGTATATACTTCTCCGGGAATATACGCGTCTACGGCTTCCCCGTCTTTCAGGATTTCCAATTCAATAGTGGGAGAGAAATTATTGCCGCCGTGGCAAGCACCACAGGTGGCACTGCTCAGCGGTGAGCCGGTGCGATCCTGCCCCTGCACTGCGCCCGCACCAGAGCTGTTGCCAAGGAATAGGAATGCGCCGCCTGCCAGCACAAATAGTGTGTAGAGTAGTTTAAACTTCATCGTTGGTGGTTTATGAGTGTAAATGATGAAGTTTAAGACAGAAAGCGCCGCAAAAGGTTTATCCGTACCTCAGAGAAAGCCGGGGCTAATCTGTAGTGAGGTCGTGTTCGCGACGGTAACCATAGCTTTGCTCGGGATTTTTGCCAAGTGTACCGACAAAAAAGGCATCGATATGAGAAAAATCCAGTTCCTTATTGCCCGTTGGGTGGAAAGGCGCACTAATCGTAATGCACTTCTTCTGCCAATCGAAGCGCGTCATAATAATAGGCACCCTGGCGCCCAGGGCGATGTAATAAAACCCGGACTTCAGCTGATCCACCCGGCTCCGGGTACCTTCAGGGGCTATGCACATGGCAAAGGTGTCTTTTTCATTGAAGATGTCCACCACCGCATCCACATAGCCGCTGCTACGGCTTCTGTCCACGGGGTAGCCGCCCAGCCATCGAAAAAGCCAGCCTAATGGCGGGCGGAACAGGCTGTCTTTGCCCACATACTTAATGTCAAGCCCCAGTGCGGAACGAGCCAGGAGGCCAACCGGAAAATCCCAGTTGGAGGTATGAGGCACGGCAATGAGGACGTATTTAGGCGGCAGCGCCTCATATTCTGTGACAATACGCCAGCCCAGCCAGCGCAACAGCATTGTACCGATGTACCTTCCCATTTTTAAAGCCGCTTAAGTTTGATTAGAGGTTACTAAAATAATCAAATTTGCAAAATGTAACTTACCGCCCCTGTTTTGCGTAAGAAGAGATGGACAATGCGAGTGGCAACACTTGACAGAAATGCGTAATTTGCAGCCTTGCTGCCCAAAACCGATTAAACACACGAGCACCTTGAAGCGACTGATATCCCTTTTTTCCCTGCTTTGCCTGACGCGCTACCTGCCTGCACAGGAAGCGGCAGCGCCTCCGCCACCCGAGATCATCCTATCCGTCCCGGCTGGCTATTACCCGGAAGCAGTCTCTATTGACATACAATGCCCGGGCGGGAAAGTCTATTTTACGCTCGACGGCTCGACGCCAACCCAACGATCGGCGCGCTATCAAAACCCAATTGCTATTCCCGAAACCACAGTGCTCCGGCTCCTCGCCACTTATGAGGACGGGCGCGAGGATGTACTGGAAGGGCATACCTACTTCATTGGGGAGCCGGAGACCAGCTTTGCCACGATCTCTATCGGTATAGCCCCGCCTACCCTTTTCCATCCTTTTCACGGGCTGTTCATGCTGGGTGCGAATGCGGTGGATACGCTTTGGAAAAAGCCAGGCGCCAACTTTTGGAGCAAGCGGGAGACCACCTGCAACCTGGAGATCTTCGAAAGCAACGGGCAGTGCGTGTACCGAAGCCCTTCCGGATTCCGGCTTTTCGGGGGTATGAGCCGCCTTTTTCCACAAAAATCCATAGCCCTGGTTGCCCGGGATGAATACGGGGAGCACCGCATCGACCACGAAATTTTCGGGAAGCCCGGCAAAAAGAAGTTTAAATTTCTGGTCCTCCGCAACTCGGGCAGCGATTTTGGCAAAAGCCACTTCCGGGATGCCCTCATGACCAGCCTGGTGGAAGACTGGGACCTGGAAACCCAGGACAACCGCCCTGCCCATGTCTACATCAATGGACGGTACTGGGGCATCTACAACATCCGGGAAAAGATCAATCGCTACTTCATCGACAGCCATTTTGAAGAAGTGGAGAACGACAGCGTAGACATCATGGAGCACCGCTATACGGTCAAAAGAGGCAGTGCCCGCCATTACCGTTCTCTGCTCCGCTATCTGGAAGAACACGACCTGAGCGAGCCGGAGCATTTCAGCCATGTAGCTTCCCGGATGGAAATTGACAACTTCCTGGACTATCAGATTGCCCAGATTTACTTCGACAATCAGGACGCAGGCGGCAATATCCGTTACTGGCGCCCGCAGACTGAGCGGGGGCGCTGGCGGTGGATTCTCTACGATACCGACTGGGGCTTTGGCCTGCATGAGCCCAGTGCATACGAATTCAACAGCCTGGCTTTTCACACCAACCCCGATGGCCCGGCCTGGCCGAATCCGCCCTGGAGCACTTTCATTTTGCGCAAACTGCTGGAAAATGAGGATTGCCGGCGCCGTTTTGTCAACCGCTTCGCGGACCGCCTGAACACCTCTTTTGAGCCTCAGCGGGTACTGGACCAAGTCAACTTCTTTTACGAACGGCTGAAGCCCGAAATACCCCGGCACCTCGACCGGTGGAAGCTCAGCCGCACGGACTGGAACTTTCACGTAAACGTCATGCGCACCTTTGCACAGGAGCGCCCCCGATTCGTACGCATGCACCTGATGGAATATTTTCAGACCGGAGCACAGCGCAAGGTCTCTGTGGGCAGTACCAAGGGCGGCCAGGTCATTCTCAATGAGAACCTGACCATCACTTCTGATACCCTGCAGGGCACCTACTTTGAGCGATTCCCTATATCGCTGCGCGTGGTGGCCCACCATGGCTACCGTTTTTCGCACTGGGAAGGGGTGATCGCCGGGGACGAGCGCCGGGAACTGTCCCTGTCGCTCTCAGCGGGAGACACAGAGATTTACGCGGTCTTCGAGCCATACATTCACCCGCTGGAAAGCAAGCTTGTCATCAATGAAATCTCCCCAAAAAGCGGAGATGCGGGCGATTGGCTGGAATTGTACAATGGTTCGAAAGAGCGGCTCAACCTGGCCAAGTGGACCCTTAGTGACCTCAAGCACAACACCTTCACCTTCCCGGCAGTCACCATTGAACCTAATGATTACCTGGTCATTGCAGAAGATTCTGTGGGCTTCAGAGCCACGCACCCGAAAGCCTATAACGTCATTGGCGGTTTGAAATTCGGGCTGAATAAACGGCAGGAATCCATTGCCCTGTATTCCATCCTGGGCGCTATGGTAGACAGCATCAGCTACGAAGCTCCTCCGGTAGATTCGGCATTCGTGCTGAGCCTGCTGTTGCCGGACCTCAACAACTCGGACCCCCAAAACTGGGCGTTCCGGCCGGGCACCGGCACGCCCAACGCTGCCAATCCATATTACGTGGAAAGCCGCGTACGGGCACAGCAGACCCTGTGGATGCAGGCCGGTCTGGCCGGAGGCGTATTCGTCCTGAGCCTTTTGTTGTTGATTTTGCGGCAGCGCAGGATTCTATAGCCACCACAGCAGAAAAAGCAGCCCGATGAGCTTACGCAGGGCTTTCAGGCCAGCTGAAGCCACATTTCGCACCGACTGGTAATTGATTTCCAGTACCTCCGCAATGGTATGGTAATCCATCTGCTGGAAATACTTGAGGTAGAGGACTTCCTGCTGCCGCTTGCTGAGCTGCTTCATCGCCTCTTTCAGCCGGGCGCTTCGCAGTTCCTGGCTTTCCGCCTCGATGATTTCGGCATCAATGGAGGTCACCGTTTCTTCTTCAAGATTTGTCTCGTCCAACTCACCGGTGATGCGGCGCAGCCGGGTGTTGCGGCGGATGAGGTCACGGCGCAGTGCTACAAAGAGGTACCGGCGAATAGAGTCGGTGGAACCCAGGCCGTCCCTGCGCCGCCACAGGCCAATGAACAGGTCCTGAATGACATCCTCCACGAGCGCCTCATCATCAATAATGCGGCGCCCATAACGGAACAGGTCCACCACCTCCCGCCGGTAGATGGCTTCCAATGCGGACTTTTCGCCCTGCCGAAGGGCATCCCAAAGCTGCACGTCATTCATATGGGCTGTTATTTCTGCCTTAAAGATAGGGGTTAGACGGCAGAAGTTGTAGAGGGATTAATGGACCGGGCATAAAAACCCGCGCACACTGGCCTGGCGTTCCGCTTTTGTGGAAAGCACCGCAAATAGATTTTAACAAAAAATCTGCTACTTTCGTTACTGAACCATCAACGCTTCTTGTCATGAACCGAATTGTATCCTACTGCCTTATGGCGCTGCTGCTGTCTGCACTGCTTCCCGCCTGTCAGCCCGCCACCGCCTATGAACCCAATCAGGATGAGGCTCTGAACCTCGAAGAAATCACTATTGCTGAGCTACAGGCAAAGTATGCATCCGGCACGCTTTCTGCTACCGCTGTGGTGCAGCACTACCTCGACAGGATCGCCACAATTGACCAATCCGGCCCGGGCCTGAATTCCGTCCTGGCCACCAATCCGGACGCCCTGGAAATTGCCCGCAGGCTGGACGAAGAGCGGGCCAACGGGCAGGTACGCGGGCCATTGCACGGCATTCCGGTCCTCCTAAAAGACAATATCGATACCGGCGACCAAATGCCGACCACTGCCGGAAGCCGGGCGCTGAAAGGTTCTGTTGCCCCGGATGACGCCTTCATCGTAAAGCAATTGCGGGAAGCCGGGGCAATCATTCTCGGCAAAACCAACCTGAGTGAATGGGCCAACTTCCGAAGTTCTCATTCGAGCAGCGGCTGGAGCGGGCTCGGTGGCCAAACGCACAACCCCTACCGCCTCGACTGCAATCCCTGCGGGTCAAGTTCGGGTTCCGGAGTGGCGGTGGCTGCCAACCTTTGCGTGGTGGCACTGGGCACGGAGACCAATGGCTCCATCGTATGCCCTTCCTCTGCCAACGGGATTGTGGGCATTAAGCCTACCGTGGGGCTGCTGAGCCGTGATGGCGTCATCCCCATTTCCTTCACACAGGATACGCCCGGACCTATGGCGCGCACCGTCACAGATGCCGCTATCGCCCTGGGTGTAATGACCGGCGTGGATGAAGCCGATGCCAAAACCGCCGCAAGCGAAGGGCAGTTCAAAACCGACTATACGCCCTACCTCGACAGTACGGCCTTGCGGGGTAAGCGGATTGGCTACTACACCGCCCCCAAAGGCACCCACTACAAAGTGGATATCCTGATGGAAAGCGCTATGCAGACCCTGCGCGAACAAGGAGCTGAAGTTATCGAAATCGAAGACCGACTGCCCTCCCAAACCGGCAGCCTAAGCTATCAGGTGATGCTGTACGAATTCAAAGACGGGCTCAATCAATACTTCGGAAGCCTGGGCTCTGATGCTCCCGTAAAATCAGTCGCGGAGCTCATCGCTTTCAATCAGGCCGACGAGGTGGAACTCCGGCATTTTCATCAGGATATTCTGGAACAAGCCGCCCAAATGGGCCCGCTGGACAGCGACGACTACCGCAGCACCGTATCAGAAATGCAGCGCCTGGCCCGGGCCGAAGGTATTGATAAAATCATGGCCAAATACGAGCTGGACGCCCTGATCGCCCCCACCGGCGCCCCTGCCTGGAAAACCGATCATGTCAATGGCGACCACTACACCCTGGGCAGTTCCTCTCCCGCTGCCTGGGCCGGCTATCCCAATATCAGCGTGCCTATGGGCTTTATCGAAGGGCTGCCGGTGGGCTTGTCCTTTTATGGGACTGCCTGGAGCGAACCGGTGCTGATCGGGCTGGCGTATGATTTTGAGCAGGCGCGGGGTGCGCGGCGGGTACCGGAGTTGTAGTATTTTGAGCTACTTTTATCCCACACTATCCTCACTAAAATGATCCGAAATGCGAAACTCGCTGCTACTGCCTTTGTTGCTGGTCCTAATCCCATTAGCGAAGTTGTCTGCCCAACAGCCCCAGGCCCTTACCGCCCCTTTCGAGCTGGACAGCAACACCACTGCGACCTACCACCAAACCATTGCATTTTACGAGACGCTAAGCCTGGCTTATCCACAGCTGCACCTGCAGGCACACGGGCATACTGACGCAGGCTTCCCGCTGCATACAGCCGTCCTCGCTACCGGCGGAGCCTGGACACCGGAAGCCGCAAAGGCGCAGGGCAAAACGGTCCTCTTTATCAATAATGCCATACATCCCGGAGAACCCTGCGGCGTAGATGCTACGATGCTGCTCCTCCGCAACTGGCTGCAAAGCCCGGAGAAAATGGCGCTGCTCGACCGCCTGGTGGTGGTGGCTATCCCCTTTTACAATATCGGTGGCGGACTCAACCGCGGGCCACACAGCCGCGCCAATCAGGACGGGCCTGAAGCGCATGGCTTCCGGGGCAATGCCCGCAACCTGGACCTCAACCGGGATTTCATCAAGGCTGATTCCCGCAATGCACAGACGTTTAATCAAATTTTTGCCGACTGGCAGCCGGACCTGTTTGTCGACAATCATACTTCAAATGGTGCCGACTATCCATATACCATCACCCTCATTCCCACCCAAAGCGACAAGCTCGACCCCCACCTGTCTGATTACCTGGACAACCGTCTGCTGCCCCGCCTGTACGCCGACATGGAAGCCGATGGCTGGGAGATGACGCCTTACGTCTATGCCCGCAGCACCCCGGATGAGGGCATTGCCGCTTTTCTCGACCTGCCCCGCTACTCTACCGGTTATGCCGCATTGCACAACACCATCGGATTCATGCCCGAAACGCATATGCTGAAGCCTTTCAAAGACCGGGTAAGCAGCACCTATACCTTTATGGACAACCTGCTGCAGGCTGCCTGGGACGACCACGAAGCCATTCAGAATGCCCGAAAGCAAGCCCGTACCCACACCATTCAAAAAGACACCTTTGCCCTGAACTGGGCACTCGATATGGAACGTCAGGTCCCCCAGATCTTCAAGGGCTATACGGCCAAATACAAGCCAAGCGAGGTTTCCGGGCTGCAACGGCTCTACTACGACCAGGATGCGCCCTACACCAAAGAAATCCCCTACTTCAAGTTTTACAACACCACTATATCGGTGCAAAAGCCTGTGGCCTACATCATCCCGCAGGCCTATCAGGAGGTTATCGAACGGTTGCGGTGGAATAACGTCACGCTGCACCGCCTTACAGAAGACCAAACCCTGAAGGTGGAACAATACCGCATCGAAGATTACAAAGACCGCGCCGCCTACGAAGGGCACTACCTCCACTACGGCACAACCGTAACCACCGAAGACCGCCAACAGCGCTACCGCAAAGGCGACTACGTGGTCCTGGCCAATCAGCCGCTCAACCGGTACATTGTGGAAACCCTGGAACCGCAGGCACCGGACGCCTTCTTCTCCTGGAATTTTTTCGATGGCATCCTCATGCAGAAAGAGTATTTCTCAGCCTATGTATTTGAAGATAAGGCAGCCGCTATGCTGGCAGCAGACCCGGAGCTAAGGGCAGCGCTTGAAGCCAAAAGGGCGGAAGACCCGGAGTTTGCCAAGTCCGCCCGGGCTCAGCTTAACTTCGTTTACGAACGCTCCCCCCACTATGAGCCTACCTACCGGCTTTATCCCGTGGGCCGGCTCATGGATGTACAGAATATCAGCTTCCAACCTGAAACAGAGTAGGCTATGCTGTTGCTTTTCATCGGTGGCTATCTGCTGCTGACCCTGGGTATAGGCTGGTGGGCTTCCCGCCGGGTGCATTCCACAAAGGACTTTGTCATTGCCGGGCGTAACCTGCCTATGGTGGTGGCGGCTTCTGCTCTTTTTGCGACCTGGTTTGGTTCTGAAACCATCATGGGGGCCAGCTCAGAATTCGTGGAGCACGGGCTGATCGGGGTGATCGAAGACCCCTTTGGCGCGGCGCTTTGCCTGGCGCTTGTCGGGGCGTTTTTTGCCCGCCCGCTGTACAAGCTCAACATCATCACCTTCAATGATTTTTTCCGGATACGCTTCAGCCGGCAGGCCGAGGTCATCTCCGCCCTGTTTATGATCCCCTCCTACTTTGGATGGATTGCCGCACAGCTCGTTGCTATGGCGATCATTCTCAACACCATCGCCGGGCTCACTTTATTACAGGGCATCCTGCTCTGCGCGCTGATCGTGGTCCTTTACACCTACATCGGCGGCATGTGGGCGGTTTCCATCACGGACTTTGTGCAGACCATCATGATCATCATCGGGCTTTTGATCATTGCGTGGCAATTGTCTGTGCAGGTGGGAGGCGTGCAAAAGGTAGCCGCTTCAGTGCCGGAAGGCTTTTTCCGGTTCTGGCCGGAGGGCGGCTTCCACAGCATCGTGCACTATATCGCGGCCTGGATTACGATTGGGCTGGGGTCTATCCCGCAGCAGGATGTCTTTCAGCGGGTGATGTCAGCACGGTCGGCAAAAACGGCGGTAACGGCTTCTTACCTTTCCGGTTTCATGTACCTGACCATCGGGTCTATCCCGCTCTTTATCGGCCTTTGCGGCAAAATGCTTTACCCTGAGCTGCAGATGGTGGACGATACGCAAATGGTCCTGCCCTTTATGGTGCTGGAACACAGCAGCATGTGGGTACAAATTCTCTTTTTCGGTGCGCTGCTGTCGGCAATTCTCAGTACCACCTCAGGTGCGATGCTTGCCCCGGCTACCGTCATTGGTGAAAACCTGGTACGCCCTTACTTTCCTGACATGTCTGATCAGCGGTTGCTGCTGGTGATGCGTTTGTCTGTGGTGGGGGTCGCCATTTGTTCCGCCCTCCTTGCCGCAAGCACACAAAATATCTACGAGCTCGTCGGGCAGTCCTCCGCACTCAGCCTGGTGAGCCTGTTTGTACCACTGACGGCAGGGCTGTACTGGAAGCGTGCTTCGAACATTGGCGCCCTTGCTGCCATTATCATCGGTATGGCAGTTTGGGTAATTTGTGAATGGCAGGCCACTGCAATCCCCAGCCTGATCTACGGTGGCCTGAGCAGTTTGCTGGGCATGCTGCTGGGCAGCTGGCTATGGCCAAACGATCCAAAAAAAGTACTATTCAATGAAGACACGATCTAATATCCTGGTTTTAAGCCTGCTCCTGTGGGGGTGCGCTACAAAGCCCTCGGGCACCTTCTCCACCACGACTACACCTATGGCACCGGACTACAGTCAGGCAGACGCCTGGGCTGCCCTGCCCACCAAATCCGACCCCGCGGATCAGGTGCCTGAAGGGCTGGAAGATCAGCAGGATGACGCGGCCGCCGATGTGTTTTTTCTACATCCCACCACCTATACCGGCAAGCGGGGCGACCGGCTTTGGAATGGGCCGATTGGGAAAGCCGATTTGCAGGAGCGGACCCTCGAAGGGCCCATCTTATTCCAGGCGAGCGCATTTAATGCCGCCGGCAAAGTGTATGCCCCCTTCTACCGGCAAGCGCACCTCGAAGCCTACTTCACCAGAGACACCACGAGTGCCCAACAGGCGTTTGACCTGGCCTACAGCGATATCCGCCGGGCGTTTGAATACTACCTGGAGCACTACAACGACGGGCGGCCTATCCTTATCGCGGCCCATAGTCAGGGGACTACCCATGCTAAAAAGCTGCTTCGGGAATTTTTCGATGGCCAACCGCTGCAAAGCCAGCTCGTAGCCGCCTATATTATTGGTATTCCGGTGCGCCAAACGGATTTTGAAAATATACCGCCCTGTACGGACAGCCTTGATACCGGTTGTTATGTTTCGTGGCGGACCTTCCGCCGGGGCACCAAAAAAGAACCTGAACCGGCTGTCATTGTGACCAACCCCCTGCTTTGGGATACCACCAAGGCTTTTGCGCCCCGTACGCTCAATGATGGCGCTGTCCTGACTCCCTTCGAGAAGGTTCGCCCCAATAACGTTAGTGCAGAGGTACGCGGGCCGGTCCTGTGGAGCAGCAAACCGCAATTTCCGGGCAGCTTCCTGATGCTGCGCCGCAATTATCATGTAGGCGACCTTAATTTATTTTATGTGGATATCCGGAAGAATGCGGTGCAGCGGGTGGAGGAATTTAGGAAATAAGCTTATCGGTAAACAAATTCATGTAAGATAAATCAGGAATACCCTGAAAGTCTTTATCATTTCTAGATATCAAAGTGTAATCGCCAAATATTGCAGATGCAGCAATTACAGCATCTGGCAGCTTGACTTTTCTTATTCGCCTAATTGAAATTGCCCTTTCTGCTATCAAATCGTTTAGGGGTACAATTGTCGACTTTTTCACCAAACTTTCCACAATGCTTATGTGAGCTTTATTTGGAGTTTGCCACCCTAATAGCTCTATTTTCGTAATGATTGATACTACACTGCCTTTTTCATTTAGTATCCTTTCCAAGAAGTCCATCGCAGGTTCAGGAAAGCTACCATTCAGGAAATAGATTAAGGTATTGGTATCTAAAAGGAATTCCTTTCCCATTCTTCGCGTAGCTTATTTAACTGCAAATCAATTTCTTCCATCGAATAAGCGTTTTGAAAAACAGCTCTGTATTCGCTGAATGTAGTCTTTTCTTCAGATACCCTATTTTCATCATCAATATTACTGGACTGATACTTGAATAGCAGAAAGGAAATGAAGTCTTCAACTTCTTTTTTCAGCCCCGCTGGTAGCTGATTAAGCTGTGCTAAAATTTGTTGATCGCTCATTGAGTAACTTAACTTTGATTAGTTGGCTATCCTATCACTTTACCAATATAATACAATTAATAGGTAGTTAATAGTTCCAGGAATCCCTTTTACCGCCAGCGCTCAAATAGCGTCACCACGCCAAACATTAGCAGGAAGCCGTAGACGGAATCATCCAGCGGGACAGAAGTGATACGGATGCCCAGGTATTCTTCCGGATTGTAAATGACCACCGGTTGCTCAGTATAGCCGCCGGTCAGCACGCCATTCACGATCAAAAACGGGATAAGGGCTACCAGATAGGACAGGTAAAAACGGCTGCGGTAAGTGCCGTCCAGAAAAAGCCAGTGGCAGAGGACAAAGCCGCCGGTGAGCAGGAAGGTCGTGGTGGTGTACAAATGCCCCCAGTACAGCAGCCCTGTGAGCAGGAAGCCGAAGCCCATAAGCGGCGTCAACCAGGGTTCTGCGCGGGCGAGCAGGTCTTTTTTGAGGTAAAAATTCAGGCATTCATAGATGAATACGCAGGCGAAAGGCACCGTAAAGAAAAACAGCCACTCTTCCACAGGCAGGTGCAGGAAGCGGATATTGGCAAAGTAGCGCTCATTGAAATTCCAAACACCCTGTGCGGTGAAGAATACGTCCCAGGCGATGAAGAGCCCGCCGACAATCGCAATGGCAGGCAGCAGCGGCTTCCACTTGCGGTAGTAGTGAACGTTTTTATCGAAACTCAGCAGAAAGACCGGTACAAATGTGAAGATGTGCAGGTAAAAGTACGCCCATTTCGTCTCCAGCCAGGCCAACCGGGTTACCTCCGGCACCTGCATCAGGTAGTTGTCGGGGCGGACCGGGTCTGTAATCCATTGCCAGCCCACAAGCAGCAGAGGGACCAAGACTACGATAGCCTGCAAAACGGACCGAACCCGGGCCTGAACCCGGGAAGGCTGAGAAACGACTGAATCCATAATTTACAATAAGTTCAGGCTGTTGCGCAGGGCCGAACTGAACAAAAGGACGGCTTTGCGCCGGTTAGGTACGCGGATGCGCTCCTGCGTGACCCGGTCAGCCGGTGCCGAACGGATTTTCTTAAACAGGTTGGTGTAGTAAATGTAAGCCAGGTATACCCCAAACCGTGCACCTTCCGGAAGCTGCACGATACCTTTGTAGGCATCATCAAAATCCTTTTTGATGTCGGCTTCGATTTCAAGCTTGTCCTGCTGACCAAACCGCGTGTAGTCCACACCCGGGAAGTACACCCGCCCGCGCTCATCAAAATCGCTCTTCATGTCGCGCAGGAAATTGATCTTCTGGAAAGCCGAGCCCAGGCTGCAGGCCGGTGCCTTGAGGCGTTGGTACTGCTCGTCATCACCCTCCACAAATACCCGAAGGCACATCAGCCCCACCACCTCAGCAGACCCGTAGATGTATTTTTTGTAAAGGCTATCGTGGTAGCGGTCGAAGTGAAGGTCCATCTCCATGCTATCAAGGAAGGCATCAATCAGTTCCCGCTCAATCTGATACTGATGTACGGTTTCCTGAAAGGCATGCAGTACCGGATTAAGGCTGATGCGCTCTTCAATGGCCCGGTAGGTGTCTTCCCGGAACCGGTCGAGGAGGGCTTTCTTGGGATAATCATGGAAAGTATCCACAATTTCATCCGCAAAGCGCACAAAACCATACACGGCATAGATAGGTGCCCGGAACCGCTTGTCGAAAACGCGGATCCCCATGGAAAAAGAGGTGCTGTAGCGGTTTGTGATGTGCTTGCTGCACTCCCGGCAAACCTTGTTGTACAATTCCATCATAACGTTATCGGTTTTGCAATCCGGTGCGCAGGCTGATAAGCTTTTTCCCAATTGCCAGCGGGTGTAGCTTTAGGTTCAGCATACGCACACATTGATTGCTAAGGTTTCACAGCTTTAAATATTTCATTGGCGACCACGCTGCCTGAAATCAGGGAAGGCGGCACGCCAGGGCCCGGTGTAGTCAACTGTCCGGTATAGTAAAGGTTGCTGACCTTCTTGCTTCTGAGCTTTGGCTTCAGGAAGGCGGTTTGGAACAACGTGTTCGCCAGCCCGTACGCATTGCCCTTGTAAGCGTGGTAGTCCTTTTCAAAGTCCCGGTGGGCAAAAGCCCGCTTGTAGACAATATGCTTACGAATTTCCTGCCCGGTCAGATCTTCCAGGCGGTCCATTACGATGTTAAAATACGTTTCGCGCTTCTCGTCCGTATCTTCCAGGTTGGGCGCAAGGGGGATGAGCACAAACAAATTCTCTTTGCCCTCGGGCGCTACGCTGGGGTCCGTGACCGATGGCGCACAAACGTAAAACAGCGGATCGCTCGGCCATTGTGGCTGATCGTAAATTTCTACGGCGTGTTTTTTGAAGTCGGCATCGAAGAAGAGGTTGTGGTGGTGCAAGCCTTCGATTTTTTTGTCGACCCCCAGGTAGAACAGCAAAGAAGAAGGCGCCATCGTGCGCTTGTCCCAGTACTTTTCGCTGTACATCCGGTGCTCGGGCTGCAGCAGCTTTTGCTCCACATGGTGGTAATCGGCACCCCCTACTACGATATCCGCTTCATACTCGCCGTTTTGGGTGATGACCTTGGTGGCATGCCCGTTAGGTACGTATATCTGTTGGACCTCCTCGTTGAGCCGGATTTCCACGCCCAGCTCTTCGGCTACGCTGACCATGCCCTCCACAATTTTGTGCATGCCGCCCATAGGGTACCAAGTGCCCAGTGCCATATCGGCGTAGTTCATCATGCTGTACAAAGCGGGTGTATTCTCAGGCGTGGCCCCCAGGAACAGCACCGGAAATTCCAGCAGCTGAATCAGTTGCTCGTGCTTAAAAAGCTTGCGGATATGTTTGGAAATAGAGGTAAACATCTGCAGGCGGAAGAGGCTCATCAGGATGCGCGTATCCGCAAATTCCATGATGGAATGAGACGGCTTGTGCACAAACTCATTCATGCCGACTTCGTACTTATATTGAGCTTCCTTGAGAAACTGCCGGAGTTTTTGGCTGCTGCCCGGCTCGTATTGCTCGAACATGGCTTCCAGCTCCTCCATTTTGGCCGGCACTTCCATGCTGTCGCCCTTGCCGAAGACCACCTCGTAGGAAGGATCAAGGCGCACCAATTCGTAATAATCGGATGGTTTCTTGCCGAATTGAGCGAAGTACTGCTCGAACACATCCGGCATCCAATACCAGCTTGGCCCCATGTCAAACATGAAGCCATCCTGCTCAAACTTGCGGGCACGCCCGCCCGGGATGCTGTTTTTTTCTAAAATAGTGACCTTATAGCCCTTTTGGGCAAGATGAGAGGCTGCGGAGAGCCCTGCAAACCCGGACCCGATAACGATGACTTTCTTTGCCAATGCTGCTCTTTGTTTGGTGACAAGGGGGAAACAGCAGCCCCCATTTTTTGTTTAGGTATTTTTGACAGAAAGCTTACTTTACTTTAACAAAATACCGCTTGCCAGTCCAAATGTTCACTCCCGCCGCCCCGTGAGCACTTCCAAATCCCGCCTGCCCAACAGCGCCTGATGCAGATCGGTTTTCATGGTGAGCTGATCACCATCAAAGATAAAGGTGTAAGTTACCCGGGCGGGAGAATGGTAGAGGTATACCCTGGTTTCGTACGTGTCCGGACCTATCCATGCACCATGAGTGGCCACCTCCGGCTCCAGGTTCTCAGTGTAAGGTAGTGTCTGTGCAGCTTCGCCCTTTCGGTAAGCGCCCTTCCCTACCCGAAGCGTATCTGTGCCAGCCAAGGTTTCGAAGACCAAAAAAGGAGCTGCTTCCTGCAAGTGAAAGCGGATGGACTCCAAACCGGCGTTGTTGCCCTTCATGCGAAAAACGCCATCAGCAATACCCGGCCTGGCATTTTCCCCGCCCGACACCAGGGGAAGTTGTAAGCCGTTGAGGCGCTCCCGGAGTTCGGCTTCCTTTTCCGGCTGAGGGGACAGCGGCTTGTCTTTCATGCCAGGCAGCAACGTTTCCCAAACGACCTGCAACAGGCGGTGCATATCCGGTGTGCCGGAAGTAATAGCAATCACTGCGTCCTGTTCCGGCATCACAATACAGTACTGACCGCAGGCACCGTCACCACGATAGGCATCGTGCCGGCATTGCCAAAATTGGAAACCATAGCCCTGTGCCCAGTCATTATTGGGATCACTGCCGTTGGACACCTGCTTTGAGGTGGCCATTTCCACCCAGTCTTTGGACAATAGCTGCTGGCCTTCCCATTTTCCCTTTTGCAAGTAGAATTGCCCGAACTTCGCAATGTCTTCCGTACGTACCTGCAGGCCCCAGCCACCGGTATTGACGCCATCGGGGCAGGTCTTCCAGTCTGGCTTGGGAATGCCGAGTGGCCGGAACAGGCGGGGCTCCAGATAATCCACCAGCTTTTCGCCAGTAGCCCGCTGCAGAATGGACGAGAGCATGTAAGTCGCCATGCTGTTGTACCGGAAATGAGTGCCAGGCATAAAGTCCAGCTCAGAGCCCAGAAAGAACTGTGCCCAATCCTCCGTGGTGGCATCCGGCCAGCGCTCTTCTGCATGGCCGGTATTCATCGTCAGCAGATCGCGGATGCGCAGTTGGTTCCAGTATTTATCTGGCTTGCCAATGCTTTTGTCCGGAAAAAAAGAAACCACTAAATCGTCCAGCGTCAGCACCCCTTCCTGAACGGCAAAGCCAACAGCAGTAGAGGTAAAGCTTTTGCTGAGGGAATGCATGATATGGGGCGCCTCCCGTTCGTACGGTGCCCACCAACCTTCAGCTACCGAATAGCCATGCCGGATAAGCATGAAGCTGTGCACCACGTCAAACTCCGTTTCTACCCGGTCAATGAAGGACAAGATAGAATCTGAAACCACGCTTTGTGCTTCGGGGGCGCTCTTGGGGAAGTAGGCGGCAGGCTGAGCCGGGAGGGATAGGCTCCAGGCCAGCAGCAAAAGGGAAAAGGTGTAGCGTTTTGCCATCAATTAAAGCTTTTCGGTGAAGTTAGCGCTTATCGGACAATGAGCAGCGGCTGCCCCTCAATACTCTGTGCGAGCCGCTCCGTCACGGAACCGAAGAGGAAGGTTTCAAAAGGGGTGTGCCCTTTGGCGCCCATGACCAGCAGCGAATCTTTGTGTTCATTAGCATAGCGGAGAATGTGCGCAGCCTGGTTGTTGCGGCTGTTTTCCTGAAATACATCCACAATATCGTCATCGGCGATGCCCTGCGCATCCCGGAATTTCCCGGCTGCCAACCGGGCTGACTCCATGAGCAGGCCCAGGTAGCCGCGGTCGGGGGCAGAACGGTTGTAGTACTGTCCCGGTGGCAAGTCAACGATATGCAGGCTGTGCACGGGTTGCCCCTTCATTGCCCGGCTGAGCGACAGGGCAGCGTGCAGAGCACGGGCAGCATTCTCAGAGAAATCATTGGGCACGACCAGGTTGGCAATTTCCGTACCCGCGCCATCGGGTACCAGCAATACAGCCGCATGCACATTGCGCGCTACACGCTTGGCGGTAATCCCGCTGCCTTCACTCAGTCGCTTTTTGCCCATAATCAGCAGGTCTGCCTCTTTGATTTTAGTCCAGTGCAGCAGTTTCTCGTAGGGCTTGCCTTCACGGACTTCAATATCGATATCCAGCCCGGGCGCTTCACCAAAAACCTCTTCCACACGGGCTTTAATAGCCGACTCTACCCGCTCGTCTACCGGAGATTCCGGGGCAAACCGTTTCTGAAAATCCAGGTCCGGGTGGGCCGGCTCCGTAAAATCGGGCATAATGTGCAGCGCATACAGTTTTTGGATACCCAGCGCCTGATAGTGCCGTGCCAGGAACTGCAGCAGCTGCAAGTCCATTTCTGACAGGTCAAATGCCACAAGGGCGCGCTTGAATGCTAGCATGTCGTTGGTTTTAGTTAGGTACTCGGTTCCTAAAGGTACAGCAGGATACCGCAATTTCATAATAGGCTTCCAGGGCACAGGGCACAATGAAAATTAGCAATCGAGCCATTGACAATGATCATCTGCGAAAGCCGCTTAACAGAAAGCGCCCGGCGTGGGCAAAGCCAGCCAGGCACTTTCAGGTTTAGAGTCTTAGATATTCCCGGTAGTGTGGGTAAAAGACGGTGTTTGTTCTAGCGTACGGCAGCATCTGCCGCCTCGTATAAGGAGAATTGCGCCATAAAGGTATTGACTTCCTGCCGGATTTCCGCAATCAGGCTGTCATTTTCCGGGTTGGTGATGACGGTGTCAATCCATCCCACCACTTTTTCGCAATCGGCTTCCCTGAGGCCACGGGTGGTCACCGCTGCGGTACCTACCCGTATGCCGGAAGTGACAAATGGCGACTGTGTATCGAAAGGCACCATATTCTTATTGACGGTGATGTCTGCTTCTCCCAGTTTTTGCTCTGCCACCTTACCGGTCACGCCTTTGGAGCGCAGGTCAATCAGCATAAGGTGGTTATCGGTCCCGCCGGAAATCAGTTTGTAGCCTTTCTCCACAAAGACCCGGGCCATGGCCTGCGCATTCTTAACGACCTGCTCCGTGTACGTTTTGAAGCCGGGCTGCAGCGCTTCACCGAAAGCCACCGCTTTGGCAGCAATGATGTGCTCCAGCGGGCCGCCCTGCATGCCAGGGAAAACCCCACTGTTCAGGATAGCCGACATTTTGATCGGATTGCCCTTTTTCGTTGTACGGCCCCAGGGGTTGTCAAAGTTTTCCCCCATCATGATGATGCCACCACGTGGGCCACGCAGGGTCTTGTGGGTGGTGGAAGTCACAATATGGCAATGCGGCATGGGGTTATTGAGCAAGCCAGTCGCAATCAGGCCAGCCGGGTGGGCAATATCAGCCAGCAGCAAAGCGCCCACTTTATCGGCAATCGCCCGGAAGCGGGCATAGTCCCAGTCGCGGCTGTAGGCAGAAGCCCCGCAGATAATCAGCTTAGGCTTTACTTCCAGGGCTTTCGCCTCTACCTTATCCATATCGATCAGGCCGGTCTCTTCTTCCACGCCGTAGAAATGCGGGCGGTACACCTTACCGGAAAAGTTGACGGGAGAGCCGTGGGACAAGTGGCCGCCGTGCGCCAGGTCAAAGCCCAAAATCGCATCACCGGGTTGCAGAATAGCCAGGAATACGGCAGCATTGGCCTGTGCACCGGAGTGGGGCTGCACGTTGGCGTAGGCTGCTCCGAAGAGTTCCTTCAGCCGGTCGATAGCCAGCTGCTCGATCTCATCCACCACCTCGCAACCACCGTAATAGCGCTTGCCGGGATAGCCTTCCGCATATTTGTTGGTCAGCACGCTCCCGGCGGCTTCCATCACCTGCGGGCTCGTAAAGTTTTCGGAAGCAATCAGCTCAATACCGTGCTGCTGACGGCGCAGCTCTTTTTCTATGAGGTTAAAAACGGTTGTATCTTTCATGATCTCGCTATACGGTTTTGAAAATCAGCGGATGCTGGTTTGGCATTCTGCCGCAAAGGTAAGCCCTTTGCCCATAAGAATAAAATAGAAGCCTGTTTTTGACCGGATCGTGTTTTTTCCAGGCTTACGATTCCTAATCGCGGCAGAAGACCTGTTCGTCCGGAGCATTTTCATCGCCTTTTTGGAAGATCAGGTGGTTTTGAAAGTGCGCTCCGTTCAGTACCCGATTGATAAAATCAGCTACCCGCTCCTGCTTCTGGTAAAAGTAAGCCCCTGCAAAACCATGCCCGCCCCCGCAAAAGGAATGCAGTTCGACATCCGCGCCGATATCGCTGTAGCGCTCATAAATGGAGTGAGAGCCAAAGAGCATAAGCCATCCGGTGGCGTCTGTATCACAGAAATGATGCGCAGCGGTACCGTAGGGCACGAGCGGGTCGACAGTGCCATGAAAAAGCAATGCCGGAATCGCCGTTTTAGGCGTTATCCCATTCATATCCATGATCGCACCGGCACCGCCAATCAGCCCGGCGTACTGAAAACGCCTGGGCAAAGGGTCACCGTAAAGCTGCATGACCGAACGGTCCCAGAAGGCGGCATGCAGGACCGTCTCTGCCCCTGCACTGCTCCCGGCAATAAAAACTTTGGACGGATCGATTCCGTACTTGTCTGCCTGTGCGGTCAAAAAAGCAGTGGCTTGCCAAAGCTGATTGGCCGCCAGGCGTATGGCCTGAATCTTTTCCGAAAGGATGCCATCACAGCTGAAGCTTTTGTCTTTCATGTAGAGCGTGTAGGTGAGGGTTGCCGCTGCAATGCCCTTTTCCGAAAGGTAGGCACACAACTTATGCCCGCCAGTCCGTTCTCCGCCAGAAAAACCGCCGCCGTGCACATAAATCAGCAATGGCTTTAAGGCAGGTGTAGGGGTTTCCGGCAGGAACAGATCAAGCTCCAGCGAAAAAGAATCCGTCTCAAAATAGGTAAGCGTAGCGTAACGCTGCTGAGCCTGTACCAACACCACCAGGCAAGTCAGAAGTAAAGTAAGTTGATGTCTCATGACTGAATTTTAAATTACGATCCTGAAATGTAAGCCTTTAGTACCACCTCTGCGAATGAATTCCGGTATGGTTTACTCGCTGAATGGGTGGCAAGAGGGGCAGTAAAACCAACTTTTCGTGCACTAGCTGGCTTTTTTCGTCGTCTCTCATCATTTTTTGCAACTGAAAACCGTTACAGCAGTATAAACAATAACGGTGCTGGCCGGATTTATTTCCGGGATTAGCCCAATGCCTATACCTTTGGCATATCGTATACCGTTATAGAGCGACTGAAAAAATCAACCATAGATGCGTGTAACCCATCATCTCCCTTACTTATTGCTACTGACTTTGGTATTGTCAACGGCTACCGAACTGATGGGGCTGACCGCCCGCTACCGTTGTATGTGGCGAGACGACCCGGCCACTACGATGGTTATTGGCTGGGATCAGGTTTCCGGCTCCAATCCGGTCCTGCATTTTGATGAAATCGACTACGGCGGGCAAGCCAATGCCTACCGTTACCGGAAAGCCCCGGACCGCTTCATCAGGGCAAAGGGCATGCAGAACCAATTTGTACGCCTGACCGGGCTGAAGCCCAATACGGTGTACTACTTCGTCATTCAGGACAGTGAAGGGATGAGCAAGCGCATGTCATTCAAGACCACGCCCGACAGCCCGAATCAGCCCTTGTCCATCATCGCCGGAGGAGATTCCCGGAATAACCGGCAGGCGAGGGTGACGGCCAACCGCCTCGTCAGCAAACTGCGCCCTCACTTCGTTATTTTCAATGGGGACATGACCGGCGGGGACACCAACGAAAACTGGCGGGACTGGTTTGACGACTGGCAGGAAACCATCGGTAGTGATGGCCGGTTATTCCCAATCGTGGCCTCCCGGGGCAATCACGAGCGGGAAAACGCATCGATTACTGAGCTGTTCGACGTTCCCAGTATTGATGTGTACTATGCGCTTACCTTCGGTGGAGACCTGTTCCGCCTCTACACCCTCAACTCCATGATCGCACCTGCCGGCAGTCAGGCCATCTGGCTGGAAGGAGATTTGGATGCCAATCAGCATGTAACCTGGAAAATGGCACAGTACCACCATGGTATGCGGCCCCACACGAGGGGGAAGCCCGAAAAAGATGAGCTCTACAACAACTGGGCCCGGCTGTTCTACAGCTACGAAGTGGACCTGGTCCTGGAGTCTGATGCCCACGTGGTCAAAACTACTTACCCTCTGCGGCCGTTCCGTGGGGCGGGCAGCGATCAGGGCTTCATCAGGGACGACGAGCGTGGAACCGTATACATTGGGGAAGGGTGCTGGGGCGCGCCGCTAAGGAATGCCGATGATGCCAAGGAATGGACCCGGGCGCATGGCAGCTTCAATCAATTTAAGTGGCTATTCGTTATGCCGGACCGGATGGAGGTCCGGACGGTTATGACGGACAAATCTGTAGGCGTGGCAGAAGTCAGCCACAACAACTTGTTCGAAATCCCCCTCGGATTAATTCTCTGGACGCCACCCACAGGGGATGTGATTTACATTCAAAATGACAAGGTGGCCCAAACCTCCCGCCCACCAGTGCGGGACGCCGTACGCGAACGCATTGAGGACCGCCGGGAAGAGCAGCTGGCAGACAACAATCCTGCACCGCCCGAAACCGTTGCGCCGCCGCCGCCTGCCCAAACAGAACCTTCTGACCCCAATGACTGGTCGCCTTACACCAAGGTGATGCCCGATGCGCAAAACTTTGTTACTGTAAAGTTTACCATGCCCCGGCCGGGCCCGGTCGCTGCACAGCTTATTGACCGGGACTATGCTATTCAGGACCGCTTCAATATACCGGCTGAAAAGCCAGGAGAACGCGTCAAGAAATTCCCCATCAACCCAGCACTGCCCAAAGGGGAGTATTTGCTCATCATTCGTAGTGGCAAGGAGGTACTCCGGAAATATCAGGTGGTCAAACGATGAAGTTTTGTAGTTTTGGGCAGTAAAACCAAGTCCATGGCCACATCCTTAGAAGCGATAAAAAAACCGATTGAAGAAGAGCTGAACCACTTTGAAGTGCGCTTCCGGGAAGCTATGCGCAGCCCGGTTTCCCTCCTCGACAAGATCACCTACTACATCGTTCGCCGAAAGGGGAAGCAGGTCAGGCCTATGTTTGTCTTTCTTTCTGCCAAAGTTTGCGGCACCGTGGGCGACTCCACCTACCACGCAGCGTCTCTCGTAGAACTGCTGCATACCGCCACGCTGGTTCACGATGATGTGGTGGACGACTCCTTTGAACGCCGGGGTTTCTTTTCCGTCAATGCGCTTTGGAAAAACAAAATCGCCGTGCTCGTTGGCGACTATTTTCTTTCGCAGGGGCTCTTGCTTGCCCTGAAGAACAAAGAATACCGCCTGCTGGAAATCGTCTCCAACGCTGTCAAAGCTATGAGCGAGGGGGAGCTGCTACAGATTGAGAAAGCCCGCCGGTTGGATATCAAAGAGGAAATCTACTACGATATCATCCGCCAAAAAACGGCTTCCCTGATTGCTGCCGCCTGTAGCGCCGGGGCGTCCTCCACCGTACAGGATGACGAACAAATTGAAAAAATGCGCCTCTTCGGAGAGAAGATCGGCATTGCGTTCCAAATCCGTGACGACCTTTTCGACTACGGCACAGATGATGTGGGCAAACCACTGGGCATAGACATCAAGGAGAAAAAAATGACCCTGCCCCTGATTTATGCCCTGGACCAGGCGCCCAAAAAGGACCGTAAGCACATCATCAGCACCATAAAGCGGTACAGCGACCAACCGGAAAAGGTGAAGGAGGTCGTCGACTTTGTACGCCAAAGTGGTGGCCTCGATTACGCAAAAGAAGCCATGCTTCGCTATCGCTCAGAAGCGTTTGAGCTGCTGCGGACCTTCCCGGAGACGCCTTCCCGGCAGTCGCTGGAAGACCTGGTGACTTTCGTTACAGAGCGGAAGCGATAAAAAAAAGCCCACGCCGAAGCGCAGGCTCGAAACCACTCTCTTGCCGGGCTTTCCGAAGAAAGCCTGACACTATGAAAACTGTTACGTCTTTAATTACTCTTTGACAAAGGACCGGGGCTCAGTGGCTACAGCGTTGGTATGATACCGGGCCCAGTAGGTTCCACTTGCCCAGCGGCTTACATCCAATTCGCCTGTCTGCCCTATCTGACCTGCCCACTTCAGTTGGCCAGCTGCATCGAAAACCTGCACCTGCCCCGGTGATCCGACTGCAAAGTGGAGCACCTCTTGCACCGGAATAGGAAATACCTTGAAATCAGCCTCAGCCTGACCACCTGTGGCACCAATAGCTGAGGCTACTTCCGAAAAAAAGAGGTAGTCCTGTTGATTGTAATTAGCCAGATAGAGGTCTGCAATGCCATCGCCATTAAAATCATTGGCGTGCACTCCGGTCCCCTGTGTGAAATTGGCCTGGGGCAAGACCGACTCCGGGGCAACCGCGAACTTTGCATTTCCATCATTTAAAAGCACATGGTAGGCTCGGGAGCCCGGGACCGACCACTGCGTTAGGATAAGGTCCGTATCCCCATCCTGATCAAAGTCAAGGGGGAGAGCTTCCAGCGTAGTTTCATTCGTAATGTTCCCGGGAAGATTGCTGGTAGTCACATCTTCAAAGAATCCGTTGCCGTCATTAAGGAGCAACCGGTCAATACCTGCTGCCAGTGGGGACCAACCGACGTTGGAAAGGTAGACATCTGTGTCACCATCGCCGTTTGCATCCAAAAGGCTGACCTTTCGGGTTTCCATGGCAAAAGGCCAGATGGGCAGGCGCTCGTTCGCCTCCGTAAATATGCCGCCCTCGTTGAGGTAAACATTACTGCCGCCGGATTCTGCGCCCTCAAAAACATCCAGGTCACCATCGTTATCAATGTCAAAGGCTTTCAGGTCCTGTGTGCCATCAGCATTATTCGGCCAGCGGTCTACGGTCTCATTGGAGAAGTTCGCCCCGCCGTCATTAATCAGCACGGTATTGTTCCCTTTGTTGCCGATGATGATATCGGGGCTGCCATCGGCATTGATATCCATGACCAAAACGGCATTCCCGATACTTTGAGGGAAGGTATAGTTGGCAAAAACGAACTTTCCGCTTCCGTCATTCAGCAACAGCTCGTGATTGGGCGTATCCTCAGAGACGAAAAGTAAATCCAGATCACCATCTCCATCGAAATCAGCAATACCAATATCTTCACTGTCTTCCCCGAGGAAATTATCTAAAGTATCGTACTCCGGCAACATCCGCTCCGGATCAAGGGTAAAATGCCCGCTCCCGTCATTAAAGAAAATCAGGTTTTCCAGTGCCTCACCTGCCAGGACGAGATCCAGGTCACCATCTCCATCCAGGTCGGCGCTTTCCACATCCATCGTTGCGCCGCTGGTAAATGCGGCAGGCATCTGATTCGTGGCATCCACATAGTTTTGGGCAAATAAGCCCAAGGGCATCAGCAAAGTGATACTTAGTAGTGGGGCAAAACCAATTGTGTATTTTATTTTTCGAGAAGCCCTTAGATAAATACGCATCATGTTGTTGCTTTTCAGTTAGCGGGTTTTTCCTAATACGCCGTTCATCCAGTTAAACAGGCAATCGGCAAACTGATCATTAAAGTTGTTTTGGTAGTACGCTGCCCGGACTTCGCCCTGGCTGTTGGCAAAATCCAACTGCGCTTCAAAATCCTCCATTTTGAGCAGGGAATGATTGGTCTTTTCGATAAGCTGAAACGTGCCATTACCAGGGTGCTCCCGGTTGATCAGGGCGGCCAGTTGCCTGGCGCCCCGGTCATCAATCGCAGCCAGGTCGTATGCTCCATACATAGCCAGCACCGGGCAGTCCACCTTTTGCCATTCGGCAGGCAGATTTTTCCGGTCCAGGGTTTGCCAGAAGGAGTAGTGCCTTCCAAAACAATGCTCCTGCCCATCGTAGGACATCAGCCCGGCAAAAGCCGCCCGGTCTTCATCTGTTTTCAGGAACGCTTCAGGCGCCAATTCATCATCAAAGTAAGCATTCAGCAGATGCCGGCCAGCCTGCAAATCCGCCATCGCCTGCCCGGGGTCTTCGCCCATGCGTATACGCTGATCCCAGTGGATGTCAAACATGTAGTCCTTCCAGGGCTTGAGCACGAATCCGTAAGCCATGACGCCGGCAGGTCGGAACTCAGCTGCCAGGAAGGGCGCCACCACCCCACCCAGGGAGTGCCCGTAAATGAATACCTGTTCTGTATCGATGCCCTCCTGTTTCAGCAATGCCTCATATCCGGCTTTAAACGCTAAAAGCTCAGCATCAAAATCAATGCTTTCACAGTCCGGCGTGCCAGCGCTCTCCCCCACCCCGGGTTTTTCCACCCGGAATACAGCATAGCCATTAGATACCCACTGATTAAACAACTTACGCATCGGGCTGTGGGGGCTGCTGTGCGCTACCGTTTGGCAGGTGTAGCCCTGTATGAAATAGATGACGGGAAACGGGCCCTCCCCTTCCGGCTTCTCGAGGAAAGACCGCAGGTGCCCGCCACCATACGGCACCTCACCAAAGTCGACCGTAGCCCCCGGCGCCAGCGGCAGCGGACGGGCGCCCATAGGGCCCGACTGTGTGAGTGTACGGCCGTCCCTGATGGTGGTCAGGACGACTTCCTCCCCTGCACTGAGGGCACCCAGCTGAGCTACGATGCCGGCAGGGCTTTCCACCGCTTCGCCATTGACTTCAAGGACCAGGTCGCCTTCCGCTATTCCAATGGCTTCGGCGGCAGAACCCGGCATCACTTTTGCCACTTTGATCCCCTTTGGCGCATCCATACCCGCCTTCAGCGCTTCTGTTGTACTAAGGGCTGCAGGATAAATGCCCAACGTACCAGAACGTTTGAGGTGCTGCGCATGCAGGGCCGTAGCTCCAAAGACAAGCGCACACCAGAGTAACCCTATTCTCATGACTTTCTTTTTCAACAAAGGTAGCCGCTCTTCCAACGCAAGGGTTGCACTAAATTGCTAATTAGACCGCACGAAGTCTTTAATGGCAAACACCAGGCGGTCCAGGTCTTCCGTGAGCGTGTAGACATTGGGCGTGATGCGCACGCCATTGATGCCTTCCCATCTGATGGGGACGGTGTGTATTTTGTACTGCTCAAAAAGAAAGTTATGGAAGTCAACGGCATCCAGGCCCTCAAAACCGATGTTAGCAATTGCGCCGGCCAGGTCTGGGTTTTCGGGAGTATAGCTTCGAAAACCCGGAAGCCCTCGAACCTGGTCCAGCCAATAGGTGCGCAGGTATTTCAGCCGGGCCTCTTTTCGGGCGCTGCCAATGAGTTTATGAAACTGCACGGCCTGCCCGATCGCCTGCTCAATGGCAAGGGAACGGGTGCCCAGGTGCTCAAACTTCCGAATGTCACCGCTGTCTGGCTCAGGGGCTGCGAATAAGGGATAGATGTCCGCAATCTTGGGCTGCCGTACATAAAGCAGCCCACTGCCGAAGGGCGCACAGAGCCATTTGTGCAAACTGGTGCCCAGGTAATCGCAATGCAATTCCTCCACCTTAAAATTCAGGTGTACAAAGGAATGAGCGGCATCCACCATAACGTCGATACCTTTGGGCCGGGCTTGCTCCGCAATGGCCCGGACCGGCAACACCTGCCCGTTCCAGTTGATCATGTGGGTCAGGTGGACCAGCCGGGTTTTATTGGTAAACTGACTGACGTAACGATCGGCGATGGCGCCTTCCGCTTCCATTGGCAGGTCCAGATCGACCCATTTGAGGACGACACCGTCCCGATGGGCACGCTGTTTCCAGGCATTGATCATATTGGGATAGTCATACTTACTCAGTACGATTTCGTCCCCTGCCTTCAGCTGTAGCCCAAAAATGATGGTTTCCAGTGCTTCCGAGGCATTCCGGTTAACGGCCACCTCTTCCGGGCTGCTGCCCAGCAAGCCTGACAGCTGCGCCCGAAGGGGTTCCCGGCCTTTGTCCAGAATACGCCACATGTAATAAGAGGGCGCCTCATTGCTCAGGCGGTTATAGCGTTCCACGGCCTCTTGCACCACCTTGGGAGAAGGGCTGACACCGCCATTATTGAGGTTAAGAATGGTAGGAGATACGGTATAGGCTTGCTGGATCAGCCGCCAAAAGTCTTCATCGGTGGCACCCGGTTGCCGGGTCAGTGCTTCAATTAGCGCTTTTCCGGAATCCGACTGAAAGAAGGGCAAAGTAGCTAAAGTACCAGCTGCTGCGCCCATATGAGAGAAAAACTGCCTTCTGGAGTGCATAATTGACCGGGGTTTTCAGCCAAGATACACAAGAAGATGAAAATCATTGGCATTGCGCCCGAAAACGGGAGGGAGATTCGCCCGCAAGGCGCTTGAAGGTCCGGCTAAAATACTGAAGGTCGCTGAACCCGCACTGTACGGCGACATCGGTTACGCTCAGGTGCGGCTGGCGAAGCAACGCCTTGGCCTGGCGAATACGCTCCTGCTGGATAAACTGATTGGGCGAAAGCCCGAATGCCTGCCGAAACGTCCGGATAAAATGGAATTCTGATAAAGCCGCTTCCCGGGCCACTTCGCTGACCAGCATTGGCTGGCTGAGGTTGTCCAGCATATAGGCTTTTGCAATGGTCAGCCGCTGATGCAGTTCTTCCCGGGTGGAACGGCGCTTGGCAGGGATCGCGAAAACTTCTTTTCCGACCTGAAACTCTTTCTGTACCACCGCAAGGGCCAGTTGCTCAAACAGGGTGCCGCTATTCTGGTGGAGGGCTTGAGGATTGTGGAGCAAACTCCGGACGATGGATTCAATGGGGGAATGCCGGACAGGGTAAGTCCGCTGACGCACCTCAAAGGGTTTTGCGGATGCCTGCCCCTCCAGCAATTGTTCCGCAGAGTGCCCGAGCAGGGAATAGGCATTGCTCACCTGTTCCGGGTCGATGTACAGGCAAAGCCCCTTTACGGTTTTTCGGGACCGCACATAAGCCGTAACCTCCTGCTGATGATTGACCATCAGGAATTGGCCGGCTTTCACATGGTACAACTGCCCATCCACTTCGTACTGTTCTTCCCCTTCCTGCACATATTTAATTCCGATGCCCTGACTCGGGCGGCTGGAAACCCAATCCTGCAGGTCTGAATAAACCACCCGGTTCAGGGGGTTGTACCCGATTTTGAATGCCCGGAAGCCCGCTGCTCTTACAAACTGTGGATCTAACTTCATCTTCTTTCCTTGATCACTTTTGCTTAAAGACACCGATTCCCCGAGCCGCCCCGCCTGCTACCGGCTTAAAAAATGCCCGCTGTCAGACAAAAAGCCAGGAATTCAGGGAGCATGGCTCGTGGGCCGGCCCCATTTCAGGCGGCCTAAATATTCTTATCTTGTGGCAACAAAGCTAATCTATGAACCCATCTTCAATGGACACGATTATTTTCGATCTTGGGGGCGTTCTCATCGACTGGAACCCCCGCCATTTATTCCGGAAGCTCTTTGAGGAGGAGCAGGAAATGGAGTACTTCCTGGAGCATGTTTGCACAGGCGACTGGAATGAGCAGCAGGACGGCGGGCGCCCGTTTGCCGAAGCTATAGCCCTGAAAACGGCTGAATTTCCGGAATACGAGCCTCAGATTAAAGCCTTCTTCGAACGTTGGGCAGAAATGCTCGGCGGGCCGATTGGAGGCACGGTGGCCCTTTTGGAGCAAATCCACCGGGAAAAGCGTTACCGCCTGCTTGCCCTCACCAACTGGAGTCATGAGACCTGGCCTATCGCCTGGGAGCGCTATGAATTTTTGCAATATTTCGAAGACATTCTGGTATCCGGAAAGGAAAAGCTCAAAAAACCCGACCCCAAAATCTACCAACTGCTGCTGGAGCGCAACGGTATCCGCCCGGAGCAAGCCTTGTTCATTGACGACAGCCACCGAAACGTGCTGGCAGCCCGGGAGGAAGGCATCCGCACCATTCACTTTACCAACCCAACGGCCCTGCGCACGACTTTGCAGCATTTCGGGGTGATCCGGTGACTTAGTGCAACATTTACAGGCCATTACACGTAGAAATCAGGCATAGCGGCAAGCTTTACAGTGGAAAACACATCATTAATGACTTCTATGCTTATATTTAGCCGCAAACACTAGGATAAGCCGGGCATTGCCCAGCTTTTGAACAACATTCAGCATACTTTGAGAAGGTAGTGCCAACGATAGGAGCAACCTAAGCACTACCGAAAAAACACATACGGTGAGAAAACGATCTACGGGAAAGCGTGCCCTTACCCCCCATAGTCCTTTCATAACTAAAGGTATAGGTATGAAACAATCCCTGGTATGGGCCGCGCTGATTTTCCTATTCGCACAAGCTATGGCCCAGCCCCAACAACTCGTCCGGCAGAAACTGCTGGAGGGCCTGTCCTGGCGCAACATTGGCCCTTACAGAGGTGGCCGCTGCGTGGCAGTTGCCGGTGTGCCCAGTTATCCCCTGCGCTTCTACATGGGCACTACAGGTGGCGGTATCTGGAAGACCGAGGATGCCGGCCAAAGCTGGGACAACTGCTCCGATGGCTTCTTTAACACCGGCTCGATCGGCGCCATAGCTGTAGCTCCTTCTGACCACAATACCATTTACGCAGGCACCGGTGAGCACCCGGTACGGGGCGTAATGACGAGTGCCGGAGATGGCGTTTACAAATCACAGGACGGAGGCCGCTCCTGGCAATACCTGGGCTTAAGATATGCCCGTCATATTTCTGCTATCGTGGTGCATCCGAGGTACCCGGACATTGTCTACGTGGCCGTACAGGGCGCGGTACATGGGCCCTCCGAGACCCGCGGCGTATACCGGAGCATGGACGGAGGCATGTCCTGGCAGAAAACCCTTTTCATCAACGAAACAACGGGTGCGGCCAGCCTGAGCATAGACCCTTCCAACCCCAGAATACTATACGCCGGCATGTGGGACCACCTGCGCTCGCCCTGGAGCATCCGCAGCGGTGGCGAAGGCTCGGGGCTTTACCGCTCCACCGATGGCGGGCTGAACTGGGAAAAACTGGGCGAAGGCCTTCCGGAAGAAATCGGTAAAGTGGGCGTGTGTGTCGCGCCTTCCAACCCGGCAAAAGTCTACGCCGTGATCGAGGCGGAGCATGGCGGGGTGTACCGCTCCGAAGACCGGGGAGAGCACTGGGAACTGGTCAATAATCAGCGGGTTACTGTTGCCCGCGCCTGGTACTACACCAAGATCGCGGTAGACCCTACTGACGAAGAAACTGTATATGTCCTCAATGCCCCATTGCTGAAATCCAATAACGGAGGGAAAGACTTCACCAGCGTTTCCAATCCGCACACCGATCAACATGCGCTGTGGATCAACCCGCGCAACCCGGAGATAATGGTGCTGGGCAATGATGGCGGTGCAACCGTGACCCTGAACGGCGGCAAAACCTGGTCCTCCCAAAGCAATCAACCCACGGCTCAGCTCTACCGCATCGCAACGGACAACCGCTTCCCTTACTACATCTATGCGGGGCAACAGGACAATTCCACCCTTGCTATTCCCAGCCGGACCGCCGATGCTGGCATTGCTGACCGCCACTGGTACCCGGTCGCAGGAGGCGAAAGCGCGTTTATCGCCCTTGACCCCGACAACCCCAAACGGGTCTACGGCGGCAGCTATCAGGGCAACCTTTCGGTTTATGACCAGGAAACAAAATTGACGAATGACATCATGGCTTACCCGGCCCTGCGCCTCGGCAAAGCGCCCAAAGACATGAAGTACCGTTTCAACTGGAATGCCCCCCTGCTCGTGCAGCCCCAAAAACCAAATGTACTGTTGCACGGTGCCAATGTGGTGCTGCGCAGTGAAGATGGAGGGCTTTCGTGGACAGAAATCAGCCCGGACCTTACCCGCAACGAACCAGAGAAGCAGGGACAAGGCGGCGGCCCGTACACCAACGAAGGCGCTGGTGGCGAAAACTACAATACCATCAGCTATCTGGCCTACGCTCCGCAGGAGGAGGGTGTGATTTGGGCGGGCAGCGATGACGGGCTGTTGCACCTGACTACTGATGACGGCAAAAACTGGGCAGACGTCACGCCGCCCAATCTTGGTGAGGCGTACATCAACTGTATCGAAGTTTCTCCGCATGACCCTGATCGGGTCTATGTGGTGGCAATGAAGTATAAATTTAACAACTTCGAGCCCCTCGTTTACCTATCCGAGGATCAGGGCGCAACCTGGCGCAAAATCACAAGGGGCATAGACGCGGAGCATTTCATACGAGTCGTCCGGGAAGACCCGGTCCGTCCGGGGCTGCTCTATGGCGGCAGCGAAAGGGGGTTCTACATTTCCTTTGACAATGGGCAGCGCTGGCAGCCCTTTCAGCTCAACCTCCCCGTGTGCCCGATTACGGATTTGAAAGTGCAGGGCAATGACCTCATCGCTGCGACCTCGGGCCGTTCGTTTTGGATTCTTGACGGGCTATCTCCGCTGCGGCAACTTGAAGAAAACATTATACAGCGCGCCTACCTTTTCGAACCGGAGCCTGCTATCCGCTATCTTGCCGACCTGCCGGAGGAGCCGGTGTATGGCCTTGGAGAAAATCCACCCAATGGCTTGCAGATTGCCTACTATCTGCCCGAAGCGCTGGATAGCTTCCGGCTGCAGCTGGAAATCCTGGATGCCTTTGGCAACACGCTCCGGACCTTCACCAACGAAGCGTCTGAAACACCGGACACCTACGAAGGCGGGCCCAAACCGGAGCCCGTACTGCCCGCCTGCCGGGGGCTAAATGTTTTCCACTGGGACCTAAGGCGGGAGCCTATGCCTGGTGTGCCCAATGTATTCATCCTTGGAGACTACAAGGGCAGCCTGGTCCCGCCCGGACAATACAGTATCCGGCTGACCACCCCCTATGGTGTGCTGAAAAGCGATGCTGTACTACAGGCAGACCCCCGGCTGAATGCCCCTCAGGAAGCCTATCTGGCCCAACAGGAGCTGCTGCTAAGCATAGAATCGGCTGTCCGTGAAGTTCACCAATCGATACAGCACATGCGCAACGTCAAGCAACAGGTTAAACAACTGCATGCCAACCTCAAGCAAATTGACTGCACCCAGGAAATTCTGGATGCCGGCGAGCAGCTCATCAACCGGATTACAGCCTGGGAGGACCACCTCATTCAGCCAAAGCAGGAAACCCATCAGGATGTCATCAATTACCCCAACCGCCTGAGTGCAGAACTGATGGACCTGAAAGCCCGGATCGACCATCCTAAACCGGTCGTCACCAAAGGGGCGCTGATACGCCTTGAACACCTCTTGCAAGAGTGGGCAGGCATGAAAAAAGAGATGCGGAACATCACCAAAGATGACATTTCCGCTTTCAACGAACTGTACAGAACGTATCAGATCCCGGCCATTATGCTACCGCTGGGAGCGGAATAAAAAAGCTGGTGCCTGTCATTTGGCAAGCACCAGCTCTGCCCCCTTTGATTACAGCTAACGATGAGGCGCTGGCTGTAGGCCAAACAGCAAAGGTGCTCCATGCTTGAGGTCAAAAACCCATAAAATGTACCATTTAGGTTTCGGAAAGCATTATTTTAGCCCTGCTTGACAGGATTGAGACCATTTCTGATATGTCAGAACCCAGAAGCTTCAATATTGACGAACTGCGCTGCAACGCCTTTATGCGGGCAGGCAAACATTTTGACCTGGCCCGGCATGAGGTCTTCATGGCTGAAACGGACGGCTTTGCTTACCCCCACCGGCACAACTACTACATGCTGCTGCTCGCCACCTCTGGCAGCGGCAGTCAGCTGATCGACTTCAAGGCCTATGATGTAAAGCCGGGGCGCCTATTCCTGATGTCGCCGGGGATGATACATGCCTGGGAACGGGAGGAGGGGCTGAAGGGATATGTGCTGTTCTTTACGGCTGACTTTTTCACACAGCGCTACAATATGAATAAGCTGTATGAATTCCCATTCTACACCTCCAGCTATGAGCACCCGTTTGTGGATATGGATGAGCGGAACCATGAAGCCTGCTGCACCCTGCTCGAACAGATGCTGACGGTTTATCACGAAAACAAGACCGGGATGATGAGCATGCTGCGGTCCTATGTGAATGTCATCCTCTGCCGGGCACAACAGGTGTACGAAGCACAGTTTAAGGCCAATCCAAGCGAGGCACCGCAACTCAGGGATATCATACAGCGGTTTGAGCAGCTGATTGATCAGCACTACAGCGAGACGAGGCTGGTAAAAGACTATGCGAGGCTGCTGCACCTCACGCCAAACTATTTGAATGCGGTCGTGAAGGAGAAGACAGGGCAATCTGCCGGCAACCTCATCCGACACCGGGTGATGCTGGAAGCCAAGCGCATGCTGGCTCACGACAACCGGACGGTCGGTGAAATCAGCGATGCGCTCAACTTTAAGGATGCGGCCTATTTCTGCCGCTTTTTTAAAAAATACGAAGCCACCACCCCGGAGCGCTTCCGCAAGCAACTCTTCTCCCGGGCGGGGCATCGGTAAGTGGCTTTAAGCCTTAATGCCACAGCCCACCGCTTTGGTAACAGGCGGATGGGGCGTTTCATTCTTCATCAGAGCATTGATGGCATTCTCCAGGTATTGCTCCTCTACGCCTTCAGGGTCGCGCACGCTGTCATCAATCGCACCGTGGTACTTGACATAGCGGTCGGCATCCAACAGAAATACCTCAGGCGTTTTGGTGGCGCCATAAACAGGGTATACTTCCTGCCCTTCGTCAAAGAGGTAAACGAAAGGGTAGCCCATTTCCTCCGCCCGCGCCTGCATGGCTTCGAAGCTGTCGCCTGGCTGAATGGCTGGGTCGTTGGGCTGAATGGCCACCACCGGATAGCCCTGCGGGGCATACTTGTTGTGCAGGTCAATAATGCGCTGCTCGCTCGCTACAGCAAAGGGGCAGGTATTGCAGGTGAAGATAACGACATAGCCTTTGGGGTCATTGCCATTCGCATCTTTGATATCGGCAAGGCTATAGGTTTTCCCATCTACATTTTTGAGCTCGAAGTCAGGTGCCTGTTCGCCAACGGCAATGCCTTCAGCACGCTGAGATACCGTTTTGGCTTCAGGTTTTGTCTCGGTGGCTTCCGTCGTTTCGGTATTGGTGGCTTGCTCTTTTCCGGCTTCAGCAGCATTGCCACAGGCGGTCAGTAAGAGCCCAAGCAACAGGGCAGTCATCAGGTGTTTCATGGTCAAAATATTATGGTTGATAAATGGTGTTGAGTTCCTGTTCCAGTTCTTCCAGGCTGTGCACCGCTTCTCCAACGAAGTGGCGGTCATCGCCCCGGTAAAACAGGGTAGCCGGTATGGCGCCGCTCCATTGCGGGGAAACCCGGTCGATCCAGTCATTGTATTTGCCATCCAGCAGTACGGCTACCAGTGGCTTGATTGCGCTCTCTTCAACGAAGGGGACAAGGCGGGATTGCAGCTGAGCCGGGAAATCAAGGCTGATTAGCAATATTCGAACCGGCTGGTTGGCGTATTTCCTGCTCAGTTCGATGAAGTAAGGCAACTCCTTAACGCAGGGCTTGCACCAGGTGGCCCAGAAATTGACTACGTAAGTGGTGTCATTATTCAGCGACAGCAGGGGCGCTATATCGTCAAATTTTGGATAAACGGGGATGCCCGCCAAAAGGCTGTCTGCCTCGGGATAGTCATCGTAGGCTGCCGCCTCTTCTTGCTGAGCAGAGGGGGTGGTACTGCTTGTTTGTTGTTGCTCTGAGGCGCCACAGCCACCGGTTAGCAGCAATATCGCGAGCATCAGTCCTGTTTTCATGATTGTTGTTTTTCCATACTTACACCTAGTGGATTGAGCCGTAAATATTTGACAGTTAAAGACCAGGCACTACAGAAGGCTTAAGCGTGAAAATACTATCAAATAATTCGGTCTCGTCGCACTAGGGAAAACGGCAGGGGGCGTAAAGGGTTCAAAAAAAGGGTGCCGCGTACACGGCACCCTTCCAAAATAGTAATTAGTATGAAATCACTTGGTTCTTACAACCTTAGTTCTTGAGTGTGCTTTGCACCGCCCCCGGCTGCTGCGGGTCCATCAACATAGGCATATCGCCATCGGTGATGATGACCTTGGTGTTCGGCGACTTGGCCAGCTCAAGGAATGCTTCGATGGACTTGAACTGCAGCACGTTGGGGTCGAGCCCCTGCGAGATGATGTTTTGCGCATCCCGGATACCTTCGGCTTCGATACGGCGGCGCTGCGCTTCCTGCTGTGCTTCCTGCAGGACGAACTCCATTCGAAGGGCACGCTGCTCGGCTTCCAGTTTTTCCTCGATCGCCCGGGCCAGGTTGGCTGGCAGCTGTATGCTCTTAATCAGCACTGCTTCGATAAGGATGCCCCGTTCTTCGAGCAGGCCCGCCATCTGATCCCGGATCGCCACTTCGATGGTTGCACGCTCGCCGGTGTGCATGTCCTTGGCAAAGTAACGGGCAGTCACGTCGGAAACGGTAGACCGGAAGACAGGGAGGATGACGTTGTTCTCATAATTCCGCCCAATTTCCCGGAGCAGATCGGGCGCTTTGTTTGCCTTTAGGTTATACAGGATAGAAATGTCGGCCCGGATATTGAGCCCTTCTTTGGAAGGCAGGTTGAGGCTGACCTCCATATTTTCGGTTTGGACCGGCACTTTGACTACCGTAGTGGTGAAGGGGTTGAATACCCGAAGCCCTTCGGTA
>JANSXW010000246.1 GCA_024742755.1 bacterium
CGCTACGCCAGACACCCTGCACCGCGTTGACATTACGTTTTTTGACAGCAAGACTTCCTTGATGAGCGCAGCCGGGCTGGACAAACTGGACAACTACCGGAATTACTATCTGGGGCACATCCCGGAGGGCCGGTCACGTGTTGGTCAGTACGGCAGGGTAGCCGTAACCGACCTTTATGATGGCATCAACCTGCAAATGTTTGCTGATGAGAGTGGCATTGTTTACTACTTTGTCATACAGCCGGGCGGGGACCCCAATGACCTAAAACTGGATTTTCACGGACAGGACTCCCTTTATTTGAAAGCACGCAACCTGTTTGTGGGCACTTCATTAGGAGACTTTAATCTGCCTGCCCCGAGTGCCTTTCAGATAGACAGCCTTGGCCAAGAGGTATCCACGGGCTGGAAACCGGAATACAGTATTGCGGGCAGCCGGGTGAGCTTTAGCAGTACGGGGAGCTATGATAGTACGAAGGTGCTGGTTGTGGAGTTGCGGCGTGATCCAGTTATAGTAAACTCAGGGGATAACTGGATAACATATTTCGGTTCAAACTCTAGTAGAGACTTGGTTAGAGCTATTGATGTAGATGGAGGAGATAACATTTTTGTGGCAGGCGAAACAGAGAATTTTGTCTTCCCTGATGTAGATGGAGAACTAATTGATGTTTCCAATAATTCGGATCTATCCTTTAATTCTGCAACAGTTGCCAAGTTTAATTCACAGAATGTGTTGGAGTATATTACAATTTTTGGTGGAAGGAATATTGAGTCTGGGTTTGATATGAAAGTTGATAGTGATAAGGTTTTTATCGTAGGAGGCACAAACTCTCCAGATATTCCGTATACCACTGGTACACCTCCCAACGGGTCCGTTCAAGACATCCAAGGTTTTCTTTGCAGAATGAAAAAAGAAGACGGATTCATTGAAATTTTAAAGGTAATAGGCAGTTCAAAAAGGAATGACTTTAGAGCTATAGATATAAATGATAGTAAAATAATAGTAGTAGGCACTTCATTAGGGCCAGGTAATGTTACTGACCTTCCTCAAACAGGTGCATACAATCAAAGTTTTTCTGGAGGGTTGGATGTAATAATTGGTGAGACTGATGTGAATCTGAGTTTTAATTGGCTTACGCATTATGGCGGGAACTTTGACGAAAATCCAGTAGATATAGAATTCAGCGGCAATAATGGTCATTTCTTTCTAGTTGGAGCAACGACTTCAACTTTTTATTCCATGCAACAGAATACCCCTCCAACGGATAGCGGGTTTCCAAATTATTCGATTTCAAGTTCAGACTTATTTATAAAAAATAATGGAGCAGGTGGAACAAATGAGGATATATTCATCGCGGAATTCGACGCTAGCAATAATCTTTTATGGAGTACTTTTTACGGTGGGAGCGGGATTGAGAGGTTTTCGCCGGGAGCAAACAAAATCGCAGTGGCTTCAAACAATAAATTAGCTATTGTCTGTTCGACTTCAGATTTCTCCACATTCCCACCCCCTGATACTTATGGTTCATTTTTCCAAACAGGGAAAGGAGAGCATGTGGTTTCGGTATTTGTTGACCGTAAGCTAGATTGGTCGTCAGCCTACGGCTGCTTTGAAAACAACTCTATACTACCTTACAATGAATCGGGAGAATCCGTTATTTATTCATCAGATGGAACGCTGATCGCCTTTGGGTCTACAGATTGTGAACCGGTTCCATTCTTAGAATATTGCGGCTTGCCATCGAGCGTTTTAGACTACCCAATTTGCCCTCCTTATGGTCTTGATTTATATTTTCAAGGTACGGTAGGTTCTCCTTTACTTCAAGGTGGAAAGGACGTTTCCATAATGGGCTTTACGCCTTCTTATTTGTTTAAATATGGGACTTATTTTGGCGGTAATGCAGATGAGTACGTTAGTTGTGTAGCTAATCTATCTAATGGAGAATTTGTCTTTGCAGGCATAACCGAGAGCGATACTGACTTCCCACTAGAGTTCCCTGCTTCACCAGACGATGTGTACGAACAGGAAACCCTTTACAGTAGCAGGGATAATTTCCTTGCAAAACTTCCTATAGGTGGTCTGACCGTCACTTCTGTGAAAGAAAATGAACGCTCTTTAGGTTCAGGTTTAAAGGTTTTCCCAAATCCTGTTTTGGGGCGGCAATCTGTAACTTTAACCTTTGCTCCGCTTTCCTTTGATTCAGAAATCAACCTGGTAAACAGTCTCGGACAGCTTATTCAAACCTTTGCACTGGAAAGAGGTAATTCGGAGTTGCAAGTAGAGTTTGATAACTTACCCAAAGGAGCATATTTCTTCACCATGTACGGTTCGGCAGTGAAAGTCATAAAAAACTAAAGAATGAGAGCTATTGCATTGATTTATTCGGTCGCCTTTTTTTTTACTATGCAATAACTGTAAACGCACAAAATATAAGAGGTGCGGAGATTGCCGTAAAGGATGTCATTGGGAAGACAATTTACCTTAGGCAGTTCTATTTAATGGAAACACCGGACGTGCGTACTCCAATTATAGATTGGGGAGATGGGAACAGCAGTACACTAGAATATATGGGAATAGGTTACTTTGAAGAAGTAGGACTCTACCGGGTACAGTATGGGACCCATTATGTGTATGCTGATACTTCGGGGATGTTTGAGCTGCTCTTCCAGGATAGCTTTTTAATTCCTGGGGTAAGAAATATCGATCATTCTGAAACTCGTACTTTCGCTATTCGAGATTCCATTTTTATTTTTCCAGAGGAGAACGTTTTGCAAGTGAACATTTTTAACCCTACAGCGGGACGACGGAACTTTGAAATTAATTCTGATGGAACACTTTCTCATCAATTGATTAGACTGCCTGATTTGCTGGGTTTGGGATGGGATATCCACAGCTACACCTATGAAATCGTCCCCTTTCCAGCCGAAGGTTTTCTTGATACGATTCCTTCAGAGGATTTGTATATAGAGAACGATATGCTCTATTGGGATAAGCCTAAAGCGCCTGGCATCTATGCTTTAGGGGTGAAAATGACCCAAAAAGGAGAGGACTACTCCGGAGTAACAGATTCGATAACCCTCTCCACCACTACTATGGGACTAATGTTTGAGATTGATGAAGAAATGATCGTATCACAGCATGAAATTGAATTGGTGGAAGATGGGTTGTGGCTTTTCCCAAATCCCGCCACCTCCACTCTCCAATTACAACTTCGACATACCCAAGCCACCCAAGGCAAGCTCCAAATCGAAAACCTGTCCGGTCAAACCTTTTACACAGAAGCTTTGAATCTAAGCCCTGCCCTCCAAAGTTGGCAGGTCGATGTGGCGGACTGGCCAAGTGGAGTGTATGTGGTGCGCTTGCAGGCAGGGGCGCAGCAGGTGGTGCGGAAGTTTGTGAAGGAGTGAGACATTTACCCTTCCACAAACCCCTCCCATCGCTCCATATAATCAATAAACGCCGCTCCCAGCCCTTCCCGCTCCAGGTGGGCTTTGCTTACCGGCGTGGATAGGGGCCGGAAATCCGGGTTGCGGAGGACCTGCGCCGGGAAGTCGTGGTGGAGGATGGCCGATTTGCCGATGGCCACAAAATCCATACCGGTCTCCAGGGTTTGGCTGGCTTCCCGGGCGCCGTGTATTTTACCGGCTGCAGTGAGGCATACGGACCGGCGGTCGAGATCGGCGAAGTAGGCCAGGAGGGACTGATCTGAAAAACCGCTGGGCTTGAAGACGTCCCAGAGCGAAAGATCCAGAAAATCAATAGCGCCGCTATCGATCAGTTGCTGACTAAGTGTTTTAATCTCAGCGGGCTCCATGCCGAAGCGCTCGGGCGAAAGCCGTACCCCCAGCAGGAAGCCTTTTCCGCAGACTGTTCTTATGCCCCGGACAATCTCAAAGAGCAAACGGGCGCGGTTGTCCAGACCGCCACCGTATTGGTCTTGCCGCCGGTTGTGTTCCGGGCTCAGGAATTGGGTGAGGATATAGCCGTGGGCACCGTGGACTTCCACGCCATCGTACCCGGCCCGTTGGGCGCGGCGGGCGGCTGCGATGAAGTCGTCGCGGAGCTGTTCCACTTCGGGCAGGCTCAGCCCCCGGGCGCCTTCCTCCGGGATGTCGGAGGGCGCGACCGGTACCTCTCCAATAAGGTCTGCCGGGCAACGCATGCCACCATGATGGAGCTGGACGACGGCCAGGCTGCCGTGCGCCTGTATGCCCGCAGCCAGCCGTTGGTGGCCTTCCAGGTGCTTGTCATGGTAGATGCCTAATTGCCCGGGCCAGCATTTGCCATTGAACTGTACATTGGAAGCACAAGTCATGACCAGCCCAAACTGCCCCTGGGCGCGCATCGTTAGCCAGTGGTATTCATCGTCGGATAGGGTACCGTCTTCGTGGCTTTGTTTGTTGGTCATAGGGGCCAGCATAAACCGGTTTTTCATGGTTTTGCCGCAGGGGAAGGTGAGGGGCGTGCTGAGGGAAACGGAATTGGGCATGAAGGTTTGCTGTTTTTCACTTAAATGTGAAACACCTGAAACGAGAATTTGTGGTGATTCAGGCGGTGATTTTGGAATCGCGGCCTGACTTAGCGTGATACATTACTTCAATTATTAATGCTTAATAAATTTCTGTGTTTCCCGGCCGGCCCTTAACAGGTAAATGCCATTAGGCAAATCCGCCACAGGGAGTTGTAAGCCAGAAATCCCCGGGTCTTTTACCACCCTGCGGACCAGCTCGCCGGTCATACGGAAAATATGGACCTCGACAACCGGTGACGGGGCATTGAAGAACACCCGCAGCTGTTCCCGTACCGGATTCGGCGATAGGGTAAAGGCGGGAAGTGGCCTTGGCTCCTCTACCCAGGCCTCCTCCGTATGCACAGGTGTCTCAGCACAATAGTCGATGGCGGGCGACCCTCCGGGCGTAAGGTTATACGCCAGGTGTGGCTCATCGGTTTGTCCGCTTTCTTCCTTTGCGGAATAGGCATGCAGGGTGGCCCCTTCAAAGAAAGAGGTAAGGCGCAGACTGAGTAGGCCATCGCCGGCGATTTCGGTATTCACAAGGTCGGTGATGTCGTATTCGATCCATGCGCCATGAGGAGGTACCGGCATGGTGTCAATGAAGGCGCCCACTGCCGGTTGGTTATTGTAGGTAATCGTCTCTTCTGTCCAGCTGTCATCGGGCACATAATGTAGGGCATCCAGGGTAGGGCCAGGCGCATCGTTCGCTACATTGAGCCGCAGCCTTACATCGTAGATGGGCGCGGTCAGGCTGCTCAGGTCGAACTTAAGGAAGGTGCGCCGGTCATTCCTGTGCCCCTCTCCGTTGTTTTTGATCACCAGGTAGTCTTCTCCCCCGAAATTCGTATCGGAATGTTGGTCTCCCCTGACGTAGGCATCCTCGCTGATGTAGAGGGCTGCATCATAGTCCGGCTGTTCAAACCCGCCGCCGCCGGCCCAGTTTTCGAGGATGGCGTAGAGGTCGCCGTTGCGTTGCTCCGGGATAGTGATGTTTTCAACGGCATCAGTCCCCAGCCGGTCTTCGAGTTGTTGAAGGTACAGGCTTCTGGGCAGGACCGGGTTGTTCCAATGTTCCCAGTACCCATCCCCGCTTTGTTCGAGCCCCCGGCAGCCTATGCCCCAGTTTTTGCCGCCCGGCGGGCTTTCCACCTTCACTTCTTCGGTGTAGGAAAGGACATTCCAGAACATCGTGGTATTCCCCGCCCAGCCATGGCCAGTGCCGGAGGTGCCCCGGTTTTGCACGCGTATGGCACCGCCCCGGACATTATCAAACAGC
>JANSXW010000409.1 GCA_024742755.1 bacterium
ACCAGCCTTGATGTACCTCCTCTCGTACCGGTTTCGTTTGCTTTTTCAATACCCTCGCAAAGCCCTGCTGCCCTGCCTCCTGCTGCTCATGGCCATGAGCAATGGGGCAGGGCAGGTGCCGGAGTTTAGGGTGTTTACTTATAGGGGGGGGGCGCCAACACAATCGCAAACATTTAGTACTCACTTATTTTATATGAATTTAGCGGCGTGTAACGAAACATCAGTGCTGACCACAACAGCGGAAATTGTTTCTGCATTGACGCCAAACCAGAATACTAATATTTACGCATTTTCCACAGGATACAGGCTTAATCCCCTTATATATAATGAAGCATGGACTAGCATGTACATCACAGGAACTAACTGGGAAATGGGCAATTTGGGTATAGATGCTGCAGATTGGGATCGCGACTCCTCCATCCACGCCCTGGCATCCGGTCTGGACTCCATTGTCTACAGCGGCGGCCATTCCCTAAAGGCTTACAGCCCGATGGACGGCACGGAGTGGGACATTGGCCCGTTCCCTCCTTTTGTCGGGCAGGCCCGGAGCATGACCCTGCGGGAAGGGGAGCTATATATGACGACTACAGAGAATGACCTGGTCCGCATCAACCGCACGGCCCCGGAGCAGAGCGAGCTGCTGCACAGCTTCCCGGACAGTGTGGGGCGCATAGAGTCGATGTCGACTTACCCTTTTGCCTGCGACAGCATCGTCACCTATGCTTTTGAGCACATTGGGGATGATTTTGGCCCGTCAGTGCTGCATGTGCTGGACTTTACCGACTATTCCCTCAGCCCGGTCTGCACCATAGGTTATTTCATCACAGGCACCGCCCTGCCCGAGGAAGTCATCATGCCCCCCTGTGACCTCTACGCAGACCTGGACATTGACGACAGCAGCAGCGCCGGGCTGGACTTTGCGCCGGCGCCTTCCTGCCGTGGCCCCATCCCTTTGGCCGATACGGACCTGCAAGTGTACGGGCAAATCCCTATAGATTCTATCACGCTGCGGTTGTCCGGTATATTGGACCCCGGTCAGGAGTACCTGCAGGGCAGCCCGGCGGCACCGGTTACCGTAGCGGGCAATGGGGGCACCGTGCTCACCCTGCAGAGCAA
>JANSXW010000078.1 GCA_024742755.1 bacterium
AATGCCATAAAGCTTAACCCCAGGTACAGGGTTGTCAGGAATAGGGTTTTCATCATTTTCTTTTTAGTCGGGTTGAATCACAACAACGGGTGAGGCTGTTGCTTTTCTATATAGACGAAGGTAAGCCCGGAAGGTTGCACCTGTCCAGTTATATGGATGAGCCCGGATGGTTTTTCGATGAATTGGTGTACATTACACAAAAACAGAAAAAGTGCTGATTAAAACCCGGGGCATTGTTTTCAGGTCGATCAAGTACAGCGAGTCGAGCGTCATCGTGGATATCTTCACGGAGGAGCTGGGCATGCGCAGCTACCTTGTACCGGGCGTAAGGCGAAAAAATGCCCGGATCAGCCCGGGGCTGCTGCAGGTTATGTCTATGGTAGATATGGTGGCGTATGAGAAGCATGAGAAAGGGCTCAACCGCATCCGGGAGATCAAAAGCGCGGTGGTGTATCAGTCCCTCCCCTTTGAGGTCCATAAAAGCGCCGTGGGGCTGTTCATGGCGGAGGTCGCCCGCAAGTCGATCCGGGAGCCCGAGGAGAACCCCAGGCTGTTTGAGTTCCTGTTCCGCACCTTTCAGTTTTTGGACCAGACCGATCTGCCCATCTCCAACCTGCACCTTCATTTTCTACTGGAGCTGAGCTTTCACCTGGGCTTTGTCCCTGGCGGGGCCTGGTCAGAACAGACGCCATACTTTGACCTGCAGGAAGGCTTGTTCGCCAGCAGCAAAACAGCCAGCCATCAGTACCTTGATACCGTCACCAGCCAGGTGCTTTACCAATTGCTCCGGTGTGACTATGCCCAGTGCCATGAAGTCAGGATCGGCCGGCAGATGCGTCAGGATTTACTTGATAAACTGCTGGCCTTCTATCGCTATCATATTGACAACTTTCCGGAGATCAACGCCCATAGCATCCTGAAGACGGTCCTTTCCTGAACAGCAACAGGCTACGCACATCAAGGTGCACGCAGCCTGCTCTGTTTGCAATTTTCACCGCAGCTTAAGCCGGGAAAGGGATCGTCAGCTCCTGATCCGGGTGGATGAGGTTGGGATCTTTCAGCTGATCTGTATTCGCATTGAAGATCACCATGTACTTGGACGCATCGCCGTAGTAGTGCTTCGCGATTTTAGAAAGGCTGTCCCCACCTTTCACCGTGTGCTTGTGGAAGTATTCTTCAGTGGCGATTTTGATGTCCGCCTGAATGTCAGAAGGGTTTTCGCCACCAATTTCCTTGATTTTGTCCCAAAGCAGGTTCTTATGGTACTGCGTGCTTGCGGTGCCGCCTACCTTGAGCACGCCATCCAGCTCCTCAACGTAGCCATCCTGAATATTAAGCTCTTCGCCCAGATCGAGTACGGGTTGGTATTTCGCCTTTACAGACATAATGCAATTGTTTTATGGATTTAGATAAAATATTGAGTGTGCTCCTTTGTGACGGGAGATACAAAAGAAGTAACAATATACGCTAAAGATAGCGTTCTTAAGCGACATACCCTGCGTTTGTCCCGAAAACGTATTTTCCCATCAGATTCCTGCTGCTTTATGCAATTATACCAAGGGGGCAGACGTTTATTCAGCACTTGTTAAGAACGCAATTCCACCACAAAAGTGGTGTAACTTTTTATCATGGGATTCTAATTGTATGTCAAGTGCCTCCGTCGTCGCGGGGGCATTTTTTACAAGTAGGCTTTCAGAACGGCCATCGCTTCAGCAAGGTCCGCCCCGAAAGTAAAAATACCTTCTTCGTGCCCTTCCATCACGAAGATTTTGCACGCTTTCAGGTCGGTCTCCCCCAATAGCCGCCGGATACTCTCCACCATTTCCGGAGAGCCGTAGGGTGCGGAGGCGTCAGTTGTAGGCACCTTATGCATTAGGCTTTGCCAAAGGTGGAGATCGTGGACATGGATTACACCATTCACATCGGGGCACTCCTCATAGATTACAGCGTGGCTCATAGACTCGGAAGAGGCAATGATTGGACCGGTGCAGCTCAGGCGGTTTTCGGAAGCTCCCACCTCGGTAACCAACGCGTAGTGGCGGGTATCCAACCTGGCAAAATTGCCCGTTTTGGAACCCGAAATATAGAACAATCCACCACTTTCCGCTCTGCAACTGATATTGCCAAAACCAATGCCATTCTCATATGCCCCGATCAGCCCCCTACTGTAAAGCTCCTGCCGAAAGGTATTGAGCACGGCGAGTTTTGCCTCCGGAAAAGGCGGTGCATGCTGCCAGTCAGCCGAGAATTTGATGTAGCCTTCGTCTGTCATATTATTTTTGACAAAATTACAATACTGGCAAAAGTGCTGCAAACTTTGTATGTTAAGCGTACATTTAGAATAGTGCGGGGCTATAATTCGATAATAATGCTTGATTATTTCAAAAGAATACTTCAGATTGCACCCGCAAAATAAAGGCAAAACTGTTATCCCTAATCAGCAAACCTTAGAACGATGTCTAATACAGTTGTAAGATACTCCGATGCTGAGCTTGAAGAATTCAAGGAACTTATCGAGTCGAAGCTCGAAAAAGCTCAAGTGCAGCTCAGCTCCCTGCAGGAGCAAATACTGGAAATTGCCGAAAACTCCGGTGATGACCACGGTGTGGACTGGATGGACGACAGCAGCACCGGCAGTGATGTCGAAATGCTTAATAACATGGCCATCCGTCAGCGCCGGTACATTCAGGACCTGCAAAATGCACTGATCCGAATCCGCAACAAGGTCTATGGCATCTGTACCGTAACCGGCGAGCTTATCGATAAGAAGCGGCTGCGGGCAGTACCCACCACCACCAAGAGCCTGGCTGCCAAAACGCAGCCTCCGGTGTCTGCCCGCCCGGTCAGCACTCCTGATGAGGACGAGGACGAAGAACCAAAGCGCAAAACACCTAAGCCTCCAAAAAACAAGGTCATTACCCGCGTGATCCGGAAATCCACAGCGGCCAAACCCGTCAAGCCCGTTGATCTCGACGATGACGATGACTTTGATGTCGATGGTGTGTATGATGACGATATCGATGTCGATGACCTGGACAGCGATATGATCAGCCTGGAAGGCATGCAGGATGACGACGACACGGATGTTGATGAGCAGGACCTGCGCCTGCAAGAAGACGACGAGGACGAAGATTAACCTCAGCGCCCGCCCCGATAACTCAAGCGACTAAAAGTGCTTTTCGCATGGCCTAAAGTGCGGTACGGAGCGCGCTTGCAGGAATCTTTTACGCACCGTGCACCCTACTCCCGCACGGTGCGATCGCTTTCTGCGCTCAACAGACGGATTCAGCCCAAAAATATCCGGGATTTTTCTTATCTTGTGAACCACTAATGGAGTTTAGAGGGTTCATTCCCTGTCCTTAGCATTCCAAAACACCATTCATGCGAATCTCAGCGCTGCACGTCTTTGCAGCCGGTGACCGTTTGTGCTTTTTCAGCGCCTCAAAACCAGTCTGCCACCTGCATGAAGCCGAATGTTAAGGCGTCGATTGGGTATCGTTTGACAGCCCCCCTAGCTCTTTTCGCTACAGCAACAACCTATAGGATAATTTGCTGAATAGTGCCTGGTGCGGCCAGCCCGAATCAACGGCTGGTCTTTCGCCCCTGTAGCTTCTGCTATGCCTGCCCCCGATGACAATCAGGGTTAAATGATCAGGCAGTGGCGGCTCGATCCAACAGGCACCTGCCCCAAGCAAACAAAAAGCATTGGTGCGCCTGCAGGACAGGCTTCACCGGGCTTACTGCGTGTTGCCAGACGTGCAGCTTAAGCCAAAGCGTATACCCTTTTCAGAACGCCATAAACGAATTGCGTATGATGCATTCCAAAACCAGACTCTTCACCCTGCTTAGCCGCCACTGTACATGGGGCGGGCAAAAATTCATGTACATCCCTCCTGAATGACCGGCTCCTCCCTATTCTGATTCAACCCTTTGTACAACCTAAAAAATTAAGGAGCCATGGAAAAATACAGCGCTTATACGTTACGGAACTTCCGGGAAGTCCCTCAACTGCAACAACATCTTTCCGAAGAAGAACTATTCGATATCGAGGTCGTAGGCAATGTCCTGCCTTTTAAAGCCAATAATTACGTTGTTGAGCAACTGATCGACTGGAACAATTATCAGGAAGACCCCATTTACATCCTGACGTTCCCGCAAAAGGACATGCTGCAGCCTCAGCACTACGAAGAAATGGCGAGCGCCATCCGAGCCGGTGCACGCAAACCGGAGCTCAAACTGATCGCCAACAAGATAAGAATGGAGCTCAACCCTCACCCGGCAGGGCAACGCTCTCAAAATATGCCGCAGATCGACGGCGCTGAGCTCACCGGGGTACAGCATAAATACCGGGAGACGATGCTTTTCTTCCCCAGTCAGGGGCAGACCTGCCACGCCTACTGCACCTTTTGCTTCCGCTGGCCACAGTTTGTAGGCATGAATGAGTTGAAATTCGCCATGCGGGACACGGAGCTGGTTATCAAATACCTGCGCGCTCATCCCCGGGTGACCGACATCCTGTTCACGGGCGGCGACCCGCTCATCATGAAGACCAAAATCATCAGTGCTTACATAGACGCACTGATTGAGGCGAAGCTGCCCAACCTCCGCACCATCCGCTTTGGCACCAAGGCGCTAGGCTACTGGCCACAGCGCTTTACACAAGACAATGATGCGGATGAGCTGCTCCGTGTTTTTGAGAAAGCCAAAAAGGCAGGCTTGCATATTGCCTTCATGGGCCACTTCAATGCGCCCGCCGAGCTGCGGACCGATGAAGTAAAAGCCGCAATAGACCGTATCCTCAATACCGGCGCTGTAATCCGCACGCAGTCGCCCGTGATGCGCAAAATCAATGACAACTCGGATGCCTGGGCTGAAATGTGGCAGGAACAGGTAGAACTGGGCTGTGTGCCCTATTACTTCTTTGTCGCCCGGGATACCGGAGCGCAGGATTACTTCGCGGTGCCTCTGGAACGGGCCTGGCGCATTTTCCGGGGAGCGTATCAGCGGGTCAGTGGGATTGCACGGACCGTGCGAGGGCCGTCGATGTCAGCAGGGCCTGGCAAGGTGCACATCGTAGGCGTGAGCGAGGTAGCTGGCGAGCGCGTCTTTACCCTTCAGTTTTTACAGGGGCGCAATCCGGACTGGGTGGCACGGCCATTCTTTGCCAAATACGACCCAAAAGCGATCTGGCTGGATGACCTCTACCCTGCTTTTGGCAAGGACCGGTTCTTCTTTGAGGAGGAGTATCCGATCATCCGGCCGGCAAAGCCTTCCAGGCGCTCCCGGCGCATTTCCAACGGCATGGCACAGGGAGCCGCAATGAACTAGATCGGCTGTATAGCTAGTTACGCCCCTGAGGTATAGGTAGAATGGCACTTCAGGGGTTCTTTATTCCAATATTTTGATAACTTGACCCCACAACCAATAACAACACATCGTGGCAAAACGGCAAAATGTCCGCATCGACCTCAACCTCAACATACGGGGGCTGAAGAAATCCGCAACTTTAGCCATTAACGAAAAGTCCCGTGAACTGCAGGAGCAGGGGCGGCAGGTGTATAAACTGGGGTTTGGGCAGTCCCCTTTTCCAGTGCCGGAACCGGTGGTGGAAAGCCTCCGGCAGCACGCTCATGAGAAGGACTACCTTCCGGTTAAGGGCTTACCTGCTTTGCGGCAGGCTATTGCCGGTTTTTACGAACGGCAGCAGGGCATAAAGCGGACCGCTGAAGATGTGCTCATCGGGCCAGGCTCAAAGGAACTCCTCTTCATTCTCCAGCTTGCCTACTACGGCGACCTCGTCATCCCGACACCAAGCTGGGTTTCCTATTCCCCACAGGCCATCATCCTGGGGCGGCGGGTCAATTGGGTGAAAACCCATCAGGAAAACGACTGGCGGCTGACGCCCGAGGAACTGGAAAGCATCTGTGAGGCGGACCCGGAACGGCCGCGCATTGTCATTCTCAACTACCCGGCCAACCCCACCGGTGCCACGTACACCGCAGACCGGCTAAAGAAAATCGCGGAGGTAGCCCGCAAATACAAAGTGATCCTGCTGTCTGATGAGATCTACGGGGAGCTGCACCACTCCGGACAGCACGTCAGCGTGGCGCGGTATTATCCTGAGGGCACCATCATCAGCAGTGGGCTTTCGAAGTGGTGTGGCGCCGGCGGCTGGCGGCTGGGCATGTTTGTTTTCCCGGAGGAACTGCGGTGGCTGCTTGACGCCATGGCTATTGTGGCCAGCGAGACCTTTACCTCTACCAGTGCGCCCATACAGTACGCAGCGGTGGAAGCTTTCCGCCCGCATGAAGAAATTGACCAGTACCTGCGGGATGCACAGCGTATACTGAGGAGTGTGGGCCGGTATTTCCACAATCGCCTGACCCAAATGCGGGTATTCGCTCCCAAGCCGACAGGTGGTTTTTACCTGTTCCCAAATTTCGCGTTTTACCAAAACAACCTGAGCAATAAAGGGATCAGCAACAGCGGGCAGCTCTGTGAGCGCCTTTTGGAAGATACCGGCATCGCCCTGCTCCCGAGTTATGACTTTGGCCGCCCTTCTGAAGAGCTGACAGCCCGGCTCTCCTACGTGGATTTCGATGGCGCCATGGCACTTCAGCTCGCCCGCACGGCCTACAAAGACAAGCCCCTCGATGAAGGCTTCGTCAAAGTCTGCTGCCCGGAAATGAATGCGGCCTTTGATCAGCTTCAGCAGTGGCTGCAGCAGAAGTAGAAGGCGCGACAAAAAATCAGGTGCGCAGCCCTATGCCACACACCTGATCGACTAAACCAAACTAATATCCTGAAAGCTCCGGATCAGTAAGACCTTGGCCGGAACTGGTATACGTTTCTGTTTTCCATCGCTTCATCAGCGATATCTTCAAAGTGAAATTCAAGTTGTTCGCGGTCGAAGATGTCGAAAAACTGATCCCATTCCAGGTCAGACTCGTCGGGGTATTCTTCGCCCGGAAAGCGGAACCGGACCCGGTCGTTGATTTTCTCGCCATCGAAGTTGCGCACCTCAACCGGGCGGGCTTCCCGGGCTTCTGCCCATGACAAGATATCTTCGTGTTCGTGAGTTGATATGCGACTTCCGTCCCTTTTCATATTTAACTTTTTGATTTTCAGTAATTTATTATACAACGGATTTTGGGGCCATATGCTCATTATATCTCCCGTTTTTCCGAAATCTCCGCCTGAGAATGTTAATTTTTTGAGCTCCAGGAAGCGAATTGAGCATCAAAAGGCTCTACGAAAAGAACCGATTATCGAGAAAACGACCTATGATATTCAACCGCGCCGCTTTAATGTTGCTTTTAATGGCTTTCTGGGCATGCAGCAAAGACGCGCCACTGCCTGAGCCGGAAGCAGGTTGGCCGCCATCGGTACCTGCCAATCAGTACCTGCAGCTCAGCCCGGGCAATGCCTGGGTTTATCAAAGCCGAAACCTCAATCTGCAGTCCGGTGACACCCTTTTGCTTTCCAAGCTGGACAGTATTTACGTAGCCCCCGACACTTTCATAGACCGTGCGCTCTATCATGTGCAAAAGGGCACTCGTCTGGGTGCTGCTTTTGAATCCATCCTGCGGGTTTCCGGACCGGAGGCTGTGGACACTTCGGGACAGCTTTATTTTTCCACTCAGCTCAGCAAGAGCAACTTCAGTGTCCCCCAAAGCCTGCTCCCCGAAAATGCGCAGTCTGCTACCGGAAGTATTGATCAGGGGCCTGTGCTGACCACGCCCTACGGCACCTACGCCACCCGGGCCTACGCTATGGAGGTATCCCTGAATACGCCTGACGGGCAAAGCACTCCGGACATTCGTTACGACACGCTTTTCTTTGCGCAGGACGTGGGCTTGCTTAGGTACGTGCAGCACCATCCGGAACATCATCTGCGCGTGGAAATGGATTTAATTAGGGCCTACCTCCAATAAGTAGTTTGACGGAAACCGCTACCTTTGGCGGCTATGGATATTTCGTGGCCACACTTGCTTATCGTCTTTTTTGGCAGCGCCCTGGCTGGCAGCATCAATACGCTGGCGGGCAATGGTTCAGCGATTACGCTCACCATTCTGACAGAGCTGCTGGGGCTGCCCGGCAATCTCGCTAATGGCACTAACCGCGTCGGCATTTTCACGCAAAGTGCGGCAGGCTCCTACGCCTTTTTCCGGGGCGGGAGGCTGGATCTTTACCGCAGCCGGTTGCCCATTCTCTTTACGATCATTGGAGCCATCGGGGGCGTAGCGGTGGCGGTGAATGTGAGCAACGAAGCTTTCCGCAGCGTTTTCCGCTTCCTGATGATTGTCATGTTTATCGTCATACTCGTGAAGCCCAAGCGCTGGCTGCGCGAAACGGACCTCAGCAAGCAGACCAACCCCTGGATTGCCATCCCGCTCTACCTGGCACTGGGGTTCTACGGTGGCTTCATTCAGATGGGCATGGGGGTTTTCTTCCTTGCGGTGATGGTGCTCTACGCCCGCTACAGCCTGGTGGATGCAAATGCCGTGAAAATCTTCGTAGTGGGCGCCTACACCTTTTTAGTGATCCTGGTTTTTCAATGGCAGGGGCTCATCGACTGGAAAGTAGGGCTGCTCATGGCAGTGGGGCAAACGATTGGGGGCTTCTTTACTGCGCACTATGCCGCGACCTACCCAAAGGCTAATGTATGGGCGCACCGCCTGCTGGTAGCCGTGGTTTTGCTGGCTATCGTGAAGCTGTTCGACTTGCATTTACTGCTCTTTTAAAATAGCGAATAACTTAATGTACAATTAATCCTGCCGGGGTTTACTTTTTCAAAATTTCGGGCATACCTTTGCGCGCTTTTTTGAAAAACCATGAACACAACATCCGACATGATTAATCCAAAAGACCTCATTTCTGTATCCCTGATCCTGTTTTCTGTCATCGATATCATCGGTTCCATCCCTCTGATTATCGACATGAAGAAGCGGGGCGTGAAGATCGAATCGGCCAAAGCCTCCGTGATTGCGATGGTGCTGATGCTGTTATTCCTCGTAACCGGCCGCCCTTTGCTGGGCCTCTTTGGTGTCGACGTGGAGTCCTTTGCCGTAGCCGGCTCCATTATCATTTTTTTGCTGGGCATTGAGATGGTGCTGGGCATTACGCTGTTCCGGGACGACCACCTGGAGGAAAAGACCGGGACGATTGTGCCTATTGCCTTCCCCCTGCTGGCGGGTGCCGGCACCATGACGACTATTCTGACCCTGAAAGCCAAATACGCGCCCATTGACATTGCCCTGGGCATTGTCCTCAACACCCTGATCGTCTTCCTGGTACTGCGCAGCAGCGACTGGATCAGCAAAAAGCTGGGCGAGAGCGGGGCTAATGTGCTCCGCAAAGTCTTTGGTATTATTCTGCTGGCGATTGCCATCAAAATTTTCCGGGAGAACTTCCACCTTATGACAAAGGTAGACCTGGCAGAACTGACGAAGCAGCTTTAATCCTTCAACCTCTTGCCCGGTTAAGCGTTGATTCGAATATGCAACGACTAGACGCTACTATTTTCGACTACTGTGAGCAATGGTCTGCGCCTCCCGATCCGGTTTTGTATGAGCTGGAACGGGAGACGCACCTCAGGACTCTGGCTCCGCAGATGCTTTCCGGTGCCCTGCAGGGCCAATTGCTCAAGCTGTTCAGCCAGCTGCAGCGCCCAAAGTCTGTACTGGAAATTGGCACCTTCACCGGCTATGCCACGATCTGCCTGGCACAGGGGCTGGCGAAGGATGGCCGGGTACGTACCATAGAGGCGAATCCGGAACTGGAATACCTCATCCGGAAGTACCTGAAGAAGGCAGGGCTGGAGGATCAGGTCGAATTGCATATTGGCGATGCCATGCAGGTCATCCCTACCCTTCCCGGCACTTTCGACCTGGTATTCATCGATGCCGGCAAGCAGTACTATCAGGCCTATTATGACCTCATCATTGACCGGGTGGAAGCCGGCGGGCTGATTATTGCCGACAACGTCCTCTGGAGCGGCAAAGTCGCCACCGACCTCCGGGAAACCGATGCCGATACGAAGCAGCTCCACGCCTTCAATGTAGCGCTGCAGGAAGACAAGCGGGTGGACAATCTGCTGCTGCCCATACGCGATGGGCTGTTGGTGGCCCGTAAGCGGTAAGGGCGAACGTTTGGTGCGGAAAAGTTGTATATTTATAGTTAGATCTACATCACTTCTCAAAGCTTATCGATATGGTTTCCTCTTTAGAAAATATTGAGCTTGAATACATAACAGATGATTCTGGTGCAACAACTGCCGTTAAAATACAACTTGAAGACTGGCTAAAGTTGAAAGAAGATTGGCTGAAGCTCGAAAAGATGAGCTCTGTAAACACTCAATTGAGCAATGCCTATGCAGAGGTTGCGCAAATGATCGGGGGGGAGTTGACCAAAGAAGATGCTCGGTCTTTTATTGAAGCGCTTTAATCTATGCCCACGATGGCTGTAGTTTACCTGACCTCCACGTTCAAAAAGACAGCCAAGCGGTTGAGCAAAAAATATAGGTCATTAAAAAAGGATTTACTAGGGCTGATTACAGAACTGGAGGAGAACCCTGTAAAAGGGATCAAAATTGGCGAAAACACTTATAAGATAAGGCTAGCTGTAAAAAGCAAAGGAAAAGGCAAAAGTGGCGGCCTGCGAGTTATCACTTTCCTTTACAGCAGAATAGCGGATACCGAAAGCCAAGAAGTTTACTTACTTGACCTTTTCGACAAATCAGACCTAGATAATTTGCCAAAGTCCTATATCCAAAACCTTGTAGCTCTACTGGAAAAAGAGCTTACGGAACAAATGCAGGAAGAAGAATAAATAACAAATTTCTATGCCCTTCAATCTCCAGTCCCCCTTCAGCCCCACCGGCGATCAGCCTCAGGCCATTGAGCAGCTCATTCAGGGTGTGGAAGGGGGAGAACAGGCGCAGGTGCTGCTCGGTGTGACCGGCTCCGGTAAGACTTTTACCATGGCCAACACCATTGCCCGGCTGAACCGCCCCACCCTCATTCTCACCCACAACAAGACCCTGACCGCACAGCTCTACGGTGAATTCAAGGAGTTCTTCCCGGATAATGCGGTGGAGTACTTTGTCTCCTACTACGATTACTATCAGCCGGAAGCCTACATTTCCACCACCGATACTTTCATTGAGAAAGACCTCTCCATCAACGAGGAGGTGGATAAACTTCGGCTCCGGGCTACGTCTTCGCTCTTGTCGGGGCGGCGGGACATCATCATCGTGGCCTCCGTATCCTGCATCTATGGTATGGGCAACCCGGAAGACTACAAAAGCAGCATCATCCGGATCAAAGTGGGGCAGACGATCTCCCGGAACAACTTCCTGTATAGCCTTGTGAACAGCCTGTACTCCCGTACGGAGACCGAGTTCCGGCGGGCAACTTTCCGCGTGAAGGGTGACACCGTCGACATCAACCTGCCCTATGTCGATTACGGCTACCGGGTGGTCTTTTTTGGAGATGAGATCGAGTCCATTGACCGCATTGAGATTGAAACCGGCAAGCGGATTGAAGGCATGGAAACGGCGGCGATTTTCCCCGCCAATCTTTACATCGCCCCCAAAGACCGCATGAATCAAATCATCCGGGACATTGAGGATGAGCTGCACGAACAGGAAAAATACTTTGAGCGCGAACTCCGCTTCCTCGAAGCCAAGCGCATCAAGGAACGGACCACCTTCGACCTGGAGATGATCCGGGAGCTGGGCTATTGCAACGGCGTTGAAAACTACTCCCGCTTTTTCGATGGGCGCCGGCCGGGCACCCGCCCCTTCTGCCTGCTCGATTACTTCCCGGACGACTACCTTATGATTATCGACGAGAGCCACGTGACGGTGCCTCAGGTCCGGGGCATGTACGGTGGCGACCGCGCCCGCAAGCTAAGCCTGGTAGACAATGGCTTCCGCCTGCCCTCTGCCATGGACAACCGCCCGCTGAATTTTTCTGAATTCGAATCCCTCATCAATCAGGTCGTCTTCGTGAGCGCGACCCCGGGCGACTACGAACTGGAAAAAACCGGTGGCGAACTGGTGGAGCAAATCATCCGCCCCACCGGCCTGCTCGACCCGCCCATTGAGGTGCGCCCAAGCATGAATCAGATTGACGACCTGATGGAGGAAATACAGCAGCGCATCGAACGGCAGGAGCGCGTGCTCGTCACCACCCTCACCAAGCGGATGGCAGAGGAGCTGACCAAGTACCTGCAGCAGATGAACATCAAGGTCCGCTACATTCATAGCGAAGTGGACACGATGGAGCGGGTGGAAATCCTGCGGGACCTGCGCCTGGGCGAATTTGACGTGCTTGTGGGGGTCAACCTCCTCCGGGAAGGGCTCGACCTGCCGGAAGTTTCACTGGTTGCCATTATCGATGCCGACAAGGAAGGCTTCCTGCGCAACAACCGCTCCCTGACACAGACCGCCGGCCGTGCCGCCCGGAATGTCAACGGGCTGGTTATTTTCTACGCCGACAAGATCACCGATGCTATGCAAAGCACCATCGATGAGACCAACCGCCGGCGTTCTATACAAACGGCGTACAACGAGGAGCACGGCATCACCCCGCAAACGGTCCGCAAGAGCCGGGACGAAATCCTGGCGAAGAAGTCCATCCTCGACATCCGGGGCAATCAAAAACGTGCTTATGTAGAGCCTGAAGAACCCAGCCTCGCTGCGGATCCGGTGCTGCAGTACATGAGCCGCGATAAGGTGGAAAAGATGATCGAAGATACCGAGCGTAAAATGAAAAAGGCGGCCAAGGAACTGGACTTCATCTCGGCGGCACAGTTCCGGGACGAGCTCTTTGCGCTGAAGAAAAAGCTAAAGGAAGTGGCGTAAAAACACAAAGGCAGGTGCTGATAAAAGCTCAACACCTGCCCCTATTTCTTTCTGATAGATATCCAATCAGGTCGTATAAACCGAGTTGAACATCACATAATCTGTGGTCAGGTCAGCGCCCCAGCCTACGCCCTGCCCTTCTCCGGCATTCATATCCAGGCGAATGCGCAGGTGAGACTCCCGAAGCAACCGCTTGACATGGTTGCGGTCAAATTCAGCGGGTTTCCCTTTGTCCAGTACCTGTATCAAGGTTTCATTGTCCCCCAGGTGCAGATCGACATTAGCGTAATCGAATGGCACACCGGCATTCCCAGCCGCACAAACGATGCGCCCCCAGTTGGGATCGCGCCCGAACATGGCTGCCTTTACCAGGGTGGAGTCCGATATTTCGCGGACCAGTGTGCGGGCCATTTTATCAGAAGGCGCGCCGACTACCTGGTACTCAATGAACTTGGAAGCCCCTTCCCCATCAGAGATGATCAGCTTCGCCAGGTGGATCATCATTTCTTCCAGGCGGTTGCGGAACAGTTGATACCCTTCGTCTTTTTCTGATTTGATCATTTCGTTGCCCGCCATGCCGTTGCAAAGCACCGCCACCATATCGTTGGTAGAGGTATCCCCATCTACGGTAATCATGTTGAAGGACAGGTCGACGCACTCCTTCACCGCCTTATTCAGCAGCTTAGGCTCAATGGCCAGGTCGCAGACAATAAAGCCGAGCATGGTCGCCATGTTGGGGTGGATCATACCGGACCCTTTAGAGATGCCCGCAATATTGATGTTTGTGCCATTCAGGTCGAAATCCATAAAGCCTTCTTTGGCGAAGGTGTCGGTGGTCAGAATGGCATTGGCCGCAAAGGAGCCCGCTTTGGCATCGTTGGAGAGCTTCGCCATATTCTCCCGAATCCCTGAAACGACATCATCGGTTGGGAAAGGCTCACCGATCAGGCCGGTGGAGGCTACAATGACCAGCTCTTTTTCAATACCGAGTTCTTCAGCAGCCGATTGAGCCATGGCTTCTGCCGCCAGACGGCCCTGCTCTCCGGTACAGGCGTTGGCATTACCAGCATTGCAGACGATGAGCTGGGCTTTCCCGCTTTTGATGTGTTCCCGGGAAAGCTTGACCGGCTCGGCCACCACTTCATTCTGGGTGAAAGTACAGGCTGCACTGGCAGGTACCTCTGAATAAATAAGCGCCAGGTCGCGCCGCATCGACTTAATCCCGATGTGGGCGCCCCAGCATTTGATACCCCGGACCGTGGTAAGGTTTCTTATCATTTCGTTGTTGGTGTTCATGCAGTATATAGGGTTTATGGGTTGAGTGGCAAGGATACAAAGCCACGGGTTTCGGGCAAGCCAAACTGCAGGTTCATATTCTGTATGGCCTGGCCGGCCGCACCTTTTACCAAATTATCAATGGCAGCTAAGGTGATGATCCGGTTGGTCCGCTCATCGTAAGTTGTGAAAATATCGCAGAAGTTGGAGCTTCGCACGTCCTTCAGGGTAGGCGGTGTTTTGCGCAAACGCACGAAAGGGGCATCCGCGTAAAAGTCTTCGTACAGCTTCCTGATGGCCTGATCACTCACCTCCTCCCGGACAGGCGTGGTATAAATAGTGGACAGAATACCCCGGTCCACCGGCAGCAAATGGGGCGTAAACTGCACCTGCAGGGGCTCCGACCGAAGGCCGGACAACTGCTCCTGTATTTCCACAGTATGGCGGTGGGACTTCAGCCCGTAGGCTTTAAAATTATCGCTGACATTGGAGTAATGCGTGGTCGGCTTTGCCTTGATGCCCGCACCGGTTATCCCTGATTTGGAGTCTACAATAACGTGTGCCGGGTCTACCCACCCTGCATCAATCAGGGGAGCGAGCCCCAGGATGGCACTCGTGGGATAGCAACCGGGATTGGCAACCAGGGAAGACTTTTCTATGGCAGCACTATGCAGTTCCGGCAGCCCATAGACGGCATCTTCGAAGCCCTTGGGATGGGTATGGTCCTTTTTGTACCAGGCTTCGTAGACTTCAGGAGAGGAAAGCCGGAAATCTCCGGACAGGTCGACAACATTGAATTTTGCCGATTGGTACCCTTTCACGTAGTCCATGGAAACGCCATGCGGGAGCGCCAGGAATACCATATCCAGCTCTGTCTCCAAAACAGCCGAAGCAGGCTGCAGGACATGATCGACCAGCCCTTCAAAGTGCGGGTGGACGGCCGAAAAGGGTTCCCCCTTGCGGCTTTCCGAAGTGATCATTTGAATATCGACATCCGGGTGGTTGTACAACAGGCGAACAAGCTCAGACCCGGTGTAGCCCGTAGCGCCAACAATTGCTGTTTTGATCATCTATATGTAGGTGTCATTGTTTTTGTGGGTGGTTTTACAACTCGCCCCGCGATTCCATTGCTTTGATGCAGGTAACGATCGTATCTGCCAGGCGCTCCAGTTCCTCGTAGGAAATCACGAGTGGGGGCACCATGCGCAGCACGTTGTCGGCTGTGGCATTAGCCAGTACGCCATGCTTCAGCATTTCCAGCACCAGCGGTTTGGTCTGAAAGTCAAACTCCACGCCAATCATCAGCCCGAGCCCGCGAATTTGGCGGAGCTTCGGATGGGTGCCCAGGCGATCGTCCAGCATTTCTTTCAGCCAGAACCCTTTACGCTGCGTTTGCTGCAGGATATGCTCCTGATCCATCGCTTCCAGGACAGCCAGTCCGGCAGCACAGGCCATGGGGTTGCCCCCAAAAGTCGTCCCGTGGTCGCCGAATTCGATGGCACTGCTCACTTTTTCGTTGCTCAGAATGGCACCAACCGGCAAGCCATTGCCCAAGCCTTTCGCGAGCGTCATGATATCCGGCTGTACTTCGTAATGGTCTTTGGCAAACAGTTCGCCCGTACGCCCGACCCCGCACTGAATCTCATCGAAAATCAGCACGATGTTTTCCTTGTCGCACAGTTCGCGCAGGGCACGCAGGTAACAAGGCTTGGCTACATTGATGCCGCCCTCGCCCTGCACCGGCTCTACGATGATGGCCGCCACCTCTTCGGTAACCGCCGCGCGCACCGCCTCTATATCATTGAAGGGCACTTTCTGGAAGCCGGAAGGCATTGGGCCAAAGCCCTTTTGCATTTTCTTTTTGCCGGTAGCAATTGTCGCCAGGGTGCGGCCGTGGAAGGACTTCTGCATGGAAATGATGGTGCCGCCACGACCGTTCGAATGTGCGTACTTCCGGGCAATCTTGATGGCGCCTTCCACTGATTCTGCGCCGCTGTTGGAGAAAAATACCCGGTCCAGGCCGGAACGCCTGACCAATTGCTCAGATAGTTCTACCTGTGGCTCGCTCACAAAAAAATTGGAAATATGCATCAATTTGGCAGCCTGCTCCTGCAGCTTCTTCACAACGTGCGGATGGCAGTGCCCCAAATTGCAAACAGCGATGCCTGCCAGGGCGTCGAGGTATTCATTACCTTCCACATCCCAAAGCTTAGCGCCCTCGCCACGGCTGAACGCCAGCGGCATACGGTTGAAGGTCGGCAGGTAATATTGTTTATCCACCTGATGTAAAGTGGCATTTGTGGTTTGTTCCTCTACAAGCATATCTCTGTTCCTATTGAGTGGTTATCGGATTGCACGACTTCAGCGATGGTGTCTGGCTTCGTGCCATTTATAATGCGGGCATGCCGGGCACCGTGCTCCAGGGCAATTTGGCAGGATTCCAGCTTGGGAATCATACCGCCCTTGATCACGCTGCCGTAAAGCCCGGGCAGCTCTTCAAGTGTTAACCGCCGAATGAGCGAAGACGGGTCGTCAATATCCCTGAGCAGCCCGTCTACATCCGTCAGCACCAGGTAGTCCTGTGCTTTCAGGGCACCGGCCAGGGCACCGGCAAACATATCGGCATTCACGTTGTAGTCCTGCCCGGCCTCATCGGAAGCAATACAGGTAACAACGGGCACGAAGTCATTCGAAAGCAGCGTCTCCAAAAGCCGGGTGTCTACTTTAGTCACATCGCCGACCTGACCGAGGTCGAAACGTTCGGTCTGCCCGTTTTCGGTTACTTCGTGGTAACGCTTTACTGCGGTGACCATCCGGCCGTCCTTACCAGACAAGCCTACCGCACGCATTCCTGCTTTATTTAACAAATGAACGAGGCTGCTGTTGACTTCGCCCTTGAGCGCCATCTCAATATACTTCAGCGCCTCCGGTGTCGTCTTGCGATGGCCGCCGATAAATTCGGACTCAATACCTACCGTTTTCAGGATACTTTTGATGAATGGGCCGCCGCCGTGCACCAATACAACCCTGGTACCTGCCTCGTGCAATTTTTTGATATTGGCGACGACAGCAGACTTCAGCTCATCGTTGAGCATAGCGTTGCCGCCGTACTTGATTAATACAATTCGTTCTTGCTCCATAAATTCCTTTATCGGACAATTTTGCGGGGAATAGCAGTGGGCAAACGGCTCAGCATTTCGTTATTCAGCAACTGCGTGTAATTGGTGAAGGAACTAACGTTGATGGTGCTGTTCTTTTGCTTGCCCAGCAGCACCACCTCGTCCCCGGGATGTGCGTTTGGGATGTCGCCGATGTCCACCATAAAAAGATTCATATTGATCAGCCCTGTGATTCGGGCTTTCCGGCCGTTGATCAGTACATAGCCCCGGTTGGACTGCCCTCGGGGGTAGCCATTGCAGTAGCCCACCGGGATGACGGCGATGTCCATATCGTGCGTAGCCTGAAAAGCCGTACCGTAGCCTATGAAATCTCCCTTGGGCACATGCTTGATATCCATGATATCCGACTTCCAGGTGATGATGCGGCTCATCGGGGTGTCCTTCATCTTATTCACAGACTGCAGGTGCTGATAGTAAACATCCGGGCTCGGCCAAAAACCATAGGTGGCCACGCCAACCCGCACCATATCGTAATGGGTTTCGGGCATCACCAAAGCGGAGGCAGAGCAGGCAATGTGCCGGGTTACCGGCATATATTTGCGCTTTTTACATTCCGCCAGATAGTTTTTGTACCGCTCTTTTTGTTGTTCCGTCCGGAAGGTGCTGCTCAGGGACTCCGCGCCGCCAAGGTGTGTGCACAACCCCTGAAAAGTGATGTGCTCGCTGTTGCGCTTGAGGAAGGTCACTGCTTTCCTGAAATACTCCTCCGTCATGCCAGTCCGGTTGGTGCCGGTTTCCACCTCAATGTGCACCTTCGCCTTGCGGTTGAGCTTCCTGGCTTTCTCTAGTACCAGTTGCAGCCGCTCGTAATTGAACACGTAAAACTCAATATCATGCGCGATCGCCCACTCGATATCGTTGTCATACAGGATGCCCATAATCATAATATTGGTGCCATCCTTTCGGAACTCCAGAACCTCCTCTGCCTCGTAGGCGGAAGCTACTGAGATGTGGTCCACGCCAACTTTGCCTAACATGGTCACAATTTGCGGGATGCCGTGCCCGTAAGCATTCGCTTTCACCACACAGGAAAGACGGGTGCCTTTGGAAAGCTTCTTCCTAATGAAATTGATGTTCTTCTTAAGCCCGGATTGGCTGAGCTCAATGCGGGAGGTGTGCTTTACGTTCCGTACGAAAGGCTCAAAGTGCCCGATTTGCTTTTTTGTCATAATTGATTTTCGTTAAATCCACCGGTACTTTCGCCCCCAGCTTTCCTTGGATAGCCTGGTCACTTTTGCTACCGTCCCGACCGGCACCATATCTTGTTTATCTTCCAGGCGGAGCTCGTTGAAATGGAAAGCGTAGACCCGGGAGACGAACTCGTCCACCGGGAGCGAAGATTCCCCGTGACGCTCTCCGTTGCCCCAGACTGTTGGCTGAATGCCCTGCCCCCAATCCTGCTTGCCCTGACTGTTGGGGTTGAAGAAGTACGCCCGCCACGCTCCTGTTTCGGGTGCTTTTTCTATGCGCAACAGCGAAATGGCATGGTAGCCCAGCATCTGAGCCGAGGAGTCGGTGATGAAAATCCCCGTAGGCACGGGGTAAATCAGATGATGCCCTCCGTTGTAATCGGGATGGAAGGAAGCGTAGAAAACACGCACAAACTCATCGTACTTTTCCACAGCATGTAGTGCAGGGTTGTAGACCGACCGGAAGCCGGTTTGAATCCAATGCCCGTAAAAGGCAGGATTTACCGACGCATGAGGGTCTTTGCCGAAGTGCTTTAGCCCGGCGCGCTTCATCATTTCGTTGTATACCTTATCCAGCAGTGGCACTAAAACAATGGAGACCGGATCCAGCTGAAAGTCGAACTGCTGTGTCAAACCCTCCGTGACATCCTGTGACTTGATCTGATCACCTTCGTAGCGGAAGACCACGTTATTCGTCGTTGCTGCATCAATCATCATATTGATGAGCTTGGCCGGTGCGTAGCGGCTCCACATGCTTATGCCCCTTGCGGACTGACAGGTGGGGTTATTGCCCTGACGAACACCGAGCGGCAGCCCGAGCACGCAGAGTATGCCACCAATGAGCGATTGCATGGGAGACAGGTCGAAACGGGTCAGGTTGCCCTGTTCAAGCCGCCTGCTCACTTCGGGGTGCACCTCGATCTTCACCAACCGGTTCATGGCATGCCAGGCCGTCTTTTGGGAAAAAATATTGCGCTGCAACACTCTCGCCAGCCCGTAAACCGCCTGCTTGTTGCCGGGAACAATAAAGTCCTGAATCATCTGATCCACAAAATGCTGATGCCGTTCGTAATCCGCCCGGCCATGGGCATTCAGGGCAAGTACTTCAGGCACGAGGGCTGTATGATGCTTGCGCACAAAGTGCAACAGCACGAGCTGATGCTCCGAAACCAGCCCGGTGTCCACCATCATTCTGCCCACTTCCTGACATTCCTGCCTCAGCGCATCTGCATCAAGGTTTTCGAGGGCGGTCTCGTATTGCCCGGAAGATTTGTACTTGCGGGCAAGCTCCGTAGGGCCAAAAAGCGTATTGATAAAGTAGCTCAGCCGGCGGTCCTGCTCTTCACTCAAATCCAGCGTGAGCTCCCGGTTGATCACACTCAAAATCCGCTTGATCCGGGTAACGACCACCGGGCGGTGGGCTACGATCACCTCGATCTTTTCCAGCAAATGAGGTTTAAGCTGCTCCAAGTCGATCCGCTCCCGGACGATTCTGAAGAGCATCTTGATCTTTTTCAGCTCTCCTTCGGCGTAGCGGGCGCTCCATCCTTCATGCTCAAAATCCTCAAAGGCCAGCTCAAAGGTATTCACCAGCATTTCATGGATAAAGCCTGTTGCCTGTTCAGCCGAAAAAGCCGGGTGGCTGATCCGGCCTTCGCTCATGTTGAGTATTCGAAATTCATTGAGCATTTCAATGGTACTCGTAGGCGAGCCCGCAAGCAGGGTCCCTCTTACCAGGCCGGGCACCAGATTATTGGGATTTTCCCATACCGTGCCGTCAAAGAAACCGGATTCATCCAGTTCGGGAAGCCGGTGATAGAGGAGTTCCACCCCCTCTTCATTCCGGCTAAGCAAGTCGATCTGACTGATGAGCCGTTTCCGCTTGTCATCCTTGCTAAAGGAAGGTGCGTCCTGAAAAGCTTTCAGGCTATGCAGGAAACGGTCTTCTAACTGATCTAAGGTTAATGCCATATACTATTTATACGTAAAAGGGTACATCTTCGTAATGCTTCAACAGTTCCCGCATGCGTTCGGGGTCTTCTCCGGCGAAGTTAACCGTACCGAAGTGATTCCCAAAACCGCTGCGCTCTGTGATTTTCTGCGGACCGAGCGGTTCCACCAGGTTATTGTCGAGGTAGTACGGCTCTTCCAGCAGTTCTTCCGGGATTTCCAAACGGGAAATTTGCCCGGGCTTGGGAAATACCATGACGTTGCCGTACTTTTTCTCCGGCATATAGCCCTTGGGGGGAAAATATTTGTCCAGTTCCTCCTCCGACATGTTAGGGTCGTGGCTGACAACAAAAGCGAGCAGGGCGTCAAAGTCATAGGCTTGCCCACAGAGGTCCAAAATGTGCCCACCGGGAATACGGCAGGCGACCTCGCCGAAATTGATGGTCTTTCCATCATCACTGACAAACCACTCCGGGTGGACCATTCCGAACTCTATGCCGAAGATGTCCACCATCTTCTGCACCTCGTTATGAATCAGCTCCCGCTTGGCTTCCAGCTCAGGGCCTGCAGGGATAAAGTTGGAATAGCCCAGCTTCACGTATTCTGTGATGTTAAGAAAGCGGACCTTCCCTTTGTGGATAAAGGCCTCGCAGGAGAACTCCTTGCCGCTCAGGTGGCTTTCCACCAGGCAGGGGAAGTCTTTGGCAGTCATCTTTCGGTCAATATCGTCACGAGACCGGATGAAGTGGTGCCCGACCGTACCAGCTGCCGCGAATGGCTTGGCGTGGAACCAGGCATCATCTTCGCCGGGCAGCTGTAGTTCTGCTTCATTCAGGCGGTCGAGGAACTTATGGACATGCTCCCTGTCGTAGACCTCTTCGAACAGCCCTACCTTCAGGCCGCCCAGCAGCGCCTTGCGTTTCATCATCGCTTTATTGCGGAAAAGGAATGCACGGTTGAGTACACGGGGGGCATCGCGGAAAATCGAGTTCAGTGCTCCCGCCCATTCCACTGTTTCTTCGTAGAGGGGCACCGCTACATCGGCATTGAAAGGCTTGAGCAGCTCTACCAGTTCCAGAGAGTTGGAGTGGGAACCAAACTCGTCCAGCTTGTACCCGACAAACGGGATATCATGCTCTTTGGCATAAGCGCCAAACTCAGGAAAAGAAACAACAACGTAAGGGAGACCAGATTTTTGTACACTCTCAATCACGGGCAGGCTCCAGCCCATGAGTGCAAAACAGTTAGCCATAAATATCTAAGGGTTTTATGATTTCAACAACTTTTCAGCCCCGGACTTCCCCGGAGCAGCTTTTATATGAATGAAATTTTTGGAAATTCCAAATTTTTTCACTTTTTATCACCCTGGAAAGCGATTTTGACCTTTAAGTTATTTTTTATGGTAATTAGCTGCTACTTAAGCTCGGCCAACACCTAAAATCGCTCAAATAATTACCAAAACAAAGTCATCCCCCTATCGAACGTGCAAAATATTAACAATTTAATCCGCAGTTTTGTGCTATCGAATACACAGATTTGCAAACTTCTTTTTTTTGGCGGTATCTTTGAGCCATGAATGCAACACACGTCCTCCATTTTCTTAAGCGGATCGCCCGGGAAGCCGGATCCATCATGATGGAACGGATTGACGGGCAGTACAAAGTCTACGAGAAACCTGACCAATCACGGGTGACGGATGTAGACCTGGCCATCTCCAAACTGCTGCAAGCTCAGGTAGAAGCAGAGCTCGATGGCATCGGGCTATACAGCGAAGAATCGCCCAAATCGGCAATCGACCGCAGCAAGCCTTATATTATTGCCGACGAGCTGGATGGCACGAGCTACTACATAGACCTAAAAAAGGGTTTTTCGCATCAATCCGCCTACTACCATCCCGAGCACGGGCTGTGCGTGGGCCTGGTTTATTATCCGCGGATTGACACCCTGATCTACGCGGTGAAAGGGCAGGGTGCCTACATTGAGGAAGGAGGCGAAGCCCCGCGCCGCGTCGCCCCACCCGCCCCTAAGCCAATGGAAGCGCTGACCTTTGCCCACCCCTTGCGCTATCGGGGCGAACGCTACAACAACCTCTACCGCAAACTGGGCGCTGATGACGGCCGCATTCTCAGGACCGATGCCCGGCGCACGCTCATGATGGCGAAGGGCGAACTGGATGTCAATATCTTCCTTTCTCCCCACATCCCCTACTGGGACCTCAGCGGAGAGAAAGTGATCGTGGAAGAACTGGGGTACAGCCACAGCTACCTCAACCGGCAGCCGGTAGAATTCGGCAAGCCGCCCCCCAAGCCCAACCTTGGCTACCTGATCTGCCCCGAAAAATGGAAAGAAAAATTCTTTACTGAAACACCACGGCTGATTGCATGAGTAACGCCCGTACGCCCGGAAAACTGCTCCTCTTCGGGGAATATACCGTCTTGCTGGGCAGCACGGCCCTGGCGCTGCCCCTCCCCCACCTTTTCGGGGAATGGGCAAGCGGCACTCCACCACCGGGCGGGGACCTGCTGCCCTTCGCAGCGCACCTCCACCGGCTCAGTCAGGAGGGGCGCTTAATGGCTCCTTTGGATACCCACCAATTCCTTCAGGAGGTGAAATCCGGCTTGTACTTCAGTTCCAATATTCCCGTTGGCTATGGTGCCGGAAGCTCAGGCGCGCTCTGTGCAGCAGTTTATGAACGCTATGCCAATCCGGCCATCCCAAAAGATAATACCACCGCTCTGCCTACGTTGCAGCAGCAACTGGCACAACTGGAAAGCTACTTCCATGGGGAAAGCTCCGGGGCAGACCCGCTGATCTGCTATCTGCAGCACCCTCTGCTGATCGAACACAACGTCATCCGGCCCGTCACAGTCGCCACCCGCTCCGAAGACAGGGGCTTGTTCTTCCTGGTGGATACAGGGATCAGCCGGCGGACCGCCCCCCTCGTTCAGCAATTCAAAGCCCAATGCGAGACAGATCACTTTCGGGAACGGGCGCTGCGCCAACTGTCTACGCCAACCACCGCTGCCACCCATGCCTACCTGGAACAAAACACTGCCGGCCTCGAACGTGCCCTGCTTCAAATTGCGACAGCCCAGCTCAACCTGCTCCGAGACTTTATACCCACGCCCTTCCGGACAGCATGGAAAGAGGGGCTGCAATCCCATCAGTACTACCTGAAGCTCTGTGGTGCCGGCGGCGGCGGGTTTCTGATTGGCTACAGCCCGGACCGGCAACTGCCTGCTTCAGTTGAGGCGCACCGGCTCCACCCTTTGCCCGAGGTGTAAAGCAAAAAGGCGGCTCCCATACGGAAGGCCGCCTAATTGTTTTTTCATACTAATCCAATAAACAAGTTACGGAACCTGCAGTACCCGGGGCACCACAGTTTTCTTATAACCGGGCTCAGTAAATTCTGTAAAGATGAAATGCTAATTTGGAAAATCCACCAAAGCGATGCGCTTTGAGATTATTTTTGATGCTGACAGGCGAACGTGATTAATATCGCGTTGGCACAAAGTTAAGCATTTTATTTTGGAGAACCCGCATTCCGCCCCATCAATCCTTTTGCCACTTCCGATTTCCAAGCCTCTCCGGCAGCCTGCCGGATTCGGGCGTTGACTGCCGGGCACAACCACATTAGGGAATATAGTCGTATATTTGCAGCCTGCAAGGTATTGAACCCCATCCAATTATCCCCAATCGCCGGTCGGTTGACCACCGTGATGCCGGTACATTTTTGAATCAAGCGACGCCAAAGTATTTTGAAAAAAACGACTGTTCAACAAGATGTTCTACCTATAGCGCCCGAGGAGGCGCTGCACGATTATTACATCTGCTGCCTCAGCCGCGAGGTGAGCCTGACGATAAGGCGGGAAGTACTCACCGGCAAGGCTAAATTTGGCGTTTCTGATGACGGCAAAGAGCTTTTTCAGGTGGCTATGGCCAAAGCGTTTCGAAAAGGGGATTTCAGATCAGACTATTACCGGGGGCATACGTTGTTGCTGGCGCTTGAGCTGGCTACCCCTGAGGACTTGTTTGCACAACTCTATGCAGACGCCGACAACGACCCCTTCTCCGGCGGGCGTCAGATGAACAACCACCATGCCACTCCGCTGATCACACCGGAAGGCGACTGGCTCAACCACCGGGAGCGCTACAACCTCAGTTCCGATATTTCCACAACTGCCGGGCAAATGGCCCGTGGGATCGGCCTGGCGATGGCTTCCAAAAAGTACCGGGACCGGCCGGACCTTAAATCGGACAAATTTTCCGACAACGGCCAGGAGGTCGTTTTTTGCTGCATTGGGGATGCCTCGACTTCGGAAGGCGCTTTTTGGGAAACCATGAATGCCGCCGGGGTCCATCAATTGCCTCTGGTAACGACGGTGGCAGATGATGGGTACGGCATTTCGGTCCCCCGGGAAGTGCAGACCACCAAAGACAGCATCAGCGAAGCTTTGGCCGGCCTCGAAGCGGCCTCGGGCACCAACGGCATGGGCATCTACAAAGTCAAAGGCTGGGACTATCCGGCCCTGTGCGAAGCTTACGAACAAAGCGCCTCCCAAGCCCGCCTGCACCACCGCCCTGCACTGGTGCACGTGGAGGAGCTGACGCAGCCACAGGGGCATTCCACCTCCGGCTCCCACGAGCGGTACAAGTCCAAAGCCCGGTTAAAATGGGAAGCAGAACACGATTGCAACCGGAAGTTTAAGCTTTGGTTGCTGGAAGAAGGCGTCGCAAGCGAGGAGGAACTCGGAGCACTGGAGCAAAAAGCCCAAAAAACGGTCAAACAGGCGCGCAGCCGGGCCTGGAAAAGATACAACGAGCCCATTCAGCAGGTTTGGAAAACGCTAAAGGCGGATTTCGCCCAGCTGGCAGGCGATGCGGGCACAGACCGCGCCCGCCGCATTGAGGATGCCCTGAAAGCCCTCATCAATCCGGTGCGGGCGGATATCGTCAAGCTAATCCGGCAGATGCTTTTTGCCACCCGCCAGCTCGATACACCGGAGCGGCAGCGCCTGCAGGCTTTCCTGGAGGAAGTCAACCAAACGATGGAGCAGCGCTACCACACCCATCTCTACAGCCAAACGGACCGGGCGGCGATACAGGTGCCTGTCAATTCCCCCATTTACAGTGAAGACGCACCAGTACTGAACGGGTATGAAATCCTCAATCAGTTCTTCGATCAGGCGATGGAAAGCCGGCCGGAGCTTTTTGCATTCGGAGAAGACGTCGGCACGATCGGCGATGTCAATCAGGGCTTTGCCGGGCTGCAGGAAAAGCATGGCGCAGAACGTATCTTTGATACCGGCATCCGGGAGTGGACCATCATGGGTTATGCCCTGGGCATGGCGATGCGCGGGCTGCGGCCAATAGCGGAAATACAGTACCTCGACTACCTGATCTACGGGCTGTCACCGCTTTCGGATGACCTGGCTACCCTGCGTTACCGCAGCAACAGCATACAGGCTGCCCCCGCCATCATACGTACCCGCGGGCACCGCCTGGAAGGCATTTGGCACTCCGGCTCGCCCATCAGCGTGCTGCTAGGGGCCTTACGGGGCATCCACCTGCTGGTCCCCAGGAATATGGTACAGGCGGCAGGGTTTTACAACACACTGCTGCAGTCTGATGACCCCGGGCTGATCATTGAGTGTCTGAATGGCTACCGGTTGAAAGAGCGGCTGCCTGACAACCTCAGCACCTTTACGGTCCCCATCGGCGTGCCGGAAATCCTCAGGGCAGGCGAAGACGTCACTTTGCTCACGTACGGTTCCTGCGTGAGGGTGGCGGAAGCGGCTTGTGCCCAATTGGAGGAAGAAGGCATTTCGGTTGAACTGGTGGATGCTCAAAGCCTGTTGCCTTTCGACCTGGAACACCTGACCGTTGCTTCCCTTCAAAAGACCAACCGGCTGGTGGTGCTTGATGAAGACGTGCCCGGTGGTGCTTCTGCCTATCTGCTGCAACAGGTACTGGAAAAACAGGGGGGGTACAGATGGCTCGACAGCAAGCCCGTGACCATCACTGCAACCGACCACCGGCCTCCTTACGGTACGGATGGAGATTACTACTCCAAACCCAATCCGGAGGATGTGTTTGAGCGCATTCTGGAAATGATGCAGGAAGCGGAGCCGGAGCGGTTTGCTTAACCCGGCAGCCGGTTATCGTCGGTCGGAAAGACCACCTTTGGCTGATAGGCTTTGGCTTCTTCCTCAGACATCCAGGCGTAGGCAATAATGATGACCGTATCGCCCACCTGTGCCCGCCGGGCGGCGGCGCCATTGAGGCAAATCACACCGGAGCCCCGTTCGCCTTCGATGACGTACGTCTCCAGGCGTTCGCCGTTGTTATTGTTAACTATTTGCACTTTTTCCCCATCAATCAGCCCCGCCGCGTCCATCAGGTCCCGGTCGATCGTGATGCTGCCAACGTAGTTGAGGTCGGCTTGTGTAATGGTTGCGCGGTGTATCTTGGATTTGAATCTTTGAATCAGCATGATATATTCCGAAAGGAATGAAATTTTGTTCAGGTAATAGTTCTGACGCTCAATTAGTAATTAAGTCACCAAAACGCCTCAGTAACAATACAAAATTACGTAAGGTTTACAGACCAGCGCGCCCACCACAAGCTTTTTTGAGGTGGACCCAGGCTATCCCGGATAAATCACCCGGTTATCAATCAGGCGCACATCCCCGGCACGGGCAGCTACGCAGGCGATTACTTCACGGCCCGCTTCGAAGGCATCGACCAGCTGCAGGTTTTCCGCATCTGCCAGCTTAAAATATTCGGGCACCAGTCCCGCTTCACGCAGGGCATTCAGGGCTTTCTCCTGTATTTCAGCCGGCGACAGATCTGCTGCCCAACTGCCCGCCTCTGCCAGTGTTTGGTTGATGGCCAGTGCCCGGCTACGGTCTTCCGGCGAAAGCCGCACATTGCGCGAGCTCATGGCCAGCCCGTCGGGCTCCCGTAAGGTAGGGCAACCGACAAGCTCCACATCCAGGCTCAGCTGCCGGATCATTTCGCGGATGATGGTCAGTTGCTGATAATCTTTTTGCCCCATGAAGAGGAAATCCGGCTGTACCAGATGAAGCAGCCGCAGCACCACCTGCATGACCCCCTCAAAGTGCCCCGGCCGGTGCTCGCCTTCCATTACTTCTGCCAGATGGCCAAGCGCAACATCCGGCACCGGCACCTCATATTCCACCGGGTACACCTCCTCCACCTCCGGCATAAAAAGGAGGTCGCACCCTGCTTTGTGCAACAGTTCGATATCCCTGCCCGGTGTGCGGGGGTAATGCTTGAGGTCGGCAGATTCATTGAACTGAGTGGGGTTGACGAAAATGCTGCAAACGGTAACGTGTGCAGTATTTTGGGAAGCTTGCAGCAGGGAGAGGTGGCCTTTGTGCAAAGCGCCCATAGTAGGCACAAAGCCAATTTGCCGGTTTCTGGAGCGATAGTCCGCCAGAAAAGCCTGTAAGTCCGCTGATTTCTTGAATAAATACATCAGGTAAAGTTCAAAAATCAATGGCACGGCCAATAGGGCGGCCAATCAGGGCGCAAATATA
>JANSXW010000333.1 GCA_024742755.1 bacterium
GACCCGCTATCAGACTAACGGCGTGCGCAGCTCAGGTACAAGCTATGCCTCTTTCCCATTCATGCTGCGCCTGGTTCGTCAGGGCGACTGGATCCGCGGGTTCTACAAAAACAGCAGCCAATGGGTGCTTTTCCATCAGGTATACCTGCCCATGGAGGAGTGCGTGGAAATGGGCCTGGCGGTCTTCTCCACCGACCCCTTCGGTACGGCAACGGCTACCTTCGACAAGGTCAACTACATGTCTGGCATGAACCTGTCTGCTCCGGCTACTGGCCCGATAGCGGATGCCTTGTCTGATGTGCAGCGCGCACGGGTAGCACCCAACCCCACTTCCGGCGCCTTCACCCTCGACTTTGAGCGGCCGCTGGAAATCGCAGCTACCGCCGTACTGCGCAACGAGCTTGGACAGGCGATACAGCAGCTGCAGCTTCCTGCCGGCGCGGTCCACCACAACTTCGACGGCTCCGGCCTGCCCCGCGGGCTGTACTTCCTGGAAGTGCGCGACGCGCAGGGCTACCGGGAGGTGCTGAAGGTGGTGCGGCAGTAATGCCCCACTTTCACTCAGGCGGCGACTTTGGAGTCGCGGCCTGAGCTAAAGAGTTACTGGTAAATGGCAAGCCCCGCCAGAGGTCATTGGACGGTCTGGCGGGGCTTGTTTTTTTCGTTGCTGCTCCCGCCGTGCCAAACCCACAGGCAATGGCGGGAAACCCCCAGCCAAAGCCAGGAAAAAACCACAGCACCATACCCCCCCCCAAGCCCCCCAAACATTGTTACCAGGATCAGGAAAAAACCGATTCTGACACCCCCATTGCTACCATTCAGAACACCAGGGCTACCATTCAGAACATTTTGTCCGGAAAAATTGGTATATTTGATCCAATTCTCCCATATTTCCCTTAAGGCTCCCCCAGATAGCTTCTATCTTGCCTTCTTTCATACCAAGTATACATATCATTTAGGAACATCATTAGTGGCTGAGCTTTCCACTTTGAGTTCATATTCTGTTCTTGCACTATTTCCAAGAGGTTGTCTACTGTTTAGAAACAACTATTTCAAAATGTCTAAATTTCGAGTAATGATGAACAAAAAACCTTTTGTTTCTGGTAGACCCTTATTGGGGAGCGTCACCGGGAAAGGCGTATTTCTTACGCTGATCAGTGTATGTTTAATGAGCAGCTTATTTGGCCAGAGAGCTGTGGAAAAAGCAACCCACCCTACTTCTTTTACGGAAGCGTTTGAACTGGGTGTAAATGAATTCCTTTTCAAAAACCCGGACGATGGGGTAAAGTCTTCAGTAGTATTGGGCCAGCGAACTACAAGTTCATGTGTTTCGATCCCGGGAACGCCCTGCCCTGAGGATGCTCTGAATGTAACAGGTTTTGATTTCATACCCAATAATAGCATAGTAGTATGTAGTCAATCCGTTGACAATGAGACAGATGATTCTTGTTTTAGCCCTGGAGATATCCCCCCGGGAGTATCGTTTTCTTCTTTATCCGAATTTAATGATCTGATAGCTCTTGGAGCGAGTGCTTTCGGTAATAGCAGTGCAGTTTTTGGGCCTAATACTTTTACTGATGACTTAGAAATATCTTTTTCTGTTCCCACCACCTACGTGGAGTTTGATCTCTTTTCCCTTTCCGGAACCGGTGCCGTAGACGTTGAGGTGTATGATCTCAATGCTTCGCTGATTTGTACCGAAAGTGCTTTTTTGAATTCCAATTATCAAAAGGTGGTGATTGATGCAGGTAGCCCTATTTCATCCATTATAATCAATGGTATGGGTCAAAGTCTTGGAGATTTGATTGACAACTTTGCTTTTTCCAATAATGGCTGTGAAGAAGATTGTGATGGATGGATACCTAATGATATTGGAGATTCAAACGGTGAATACCTTTTTGATCTTTGCTCCTTTAATAATGATAATTACAACATCAGCACCGATGGCTATCACCTCATCCCCAACACCTCCGACAATATGGCTTTCGCTTCCCTGCCCCTCTGCGGCAACGGCGGCATACAAGCCCGCATCGAAGACGTGGAGGGCGGCTACGCTGGCCTGATGATC
>JANSXW010000401.1 GCA_024742755.1 bacterium
AAAGAGCGTGGTCTTGTGAAGTGCGAAGCACTGAAACAAAGACACGCGATATAATTCAATGCAACTTGCAACTGTTTCTTCTAATTATGCAGCCGAAGGCTGCACTATTCCAATGCACAAGCAATATTTACGTCCACAGCATTCTGCTCTCCACAGCCAAATATTCTGCTGGCAGAGCTCTGCAGCCAATTATTGAGAGCGGAGCTCTCAATTCAAGCTCTGCAGCCAATTTCTGAAGTGCAGCCACAGCAAATATTGAGCTGTCCCAGCTCAATTCAAGCTCTTAATTCAGAAGCATGCAGCAAATAGTTGAGAGCGGAGCTCTCAATTCAGCTGCAATAGCAAAGAATTGCAGGCAACGCCTGCAAATAATGGGCAGCCAAATAATCAGCACATCAAATAATCATTTGTTCTATCTTCTTTTTCTAGAGGAGCAAAGCTCCTCGGCTCTGAAGAGCGGAGCTCTTTAGTCTTAAGTTGAAAAATAAAACCCCAAACGTATGCATGGCAAAGCCATGCATCCATACGTATGGCAAATAATTGAAAAGCACGCTGAGATAGCTTGCAGCGAAGAGCTGCAAGCGTATGGTGTGAAATAATTCAATTCCAAAATAAGAGCATGCATGCTTGCATGCATGCGTTAATTGAGAAATATTGAAGTATGCAAGCCTACGATTTAAAAGCGCCCAAAGGCTTGCAAGCGTAGCTTGCAATGATTTGGGTGCAATGCCACACGATTCCACTAAATTAGCACGCTGTGCTAATTCCATTGTTCCAAAGGCAAGCAGTGCAAAATAGCAGCCAATTGCATGCGAAGCATGCATTTACACACAATTAACACTAAAAACAACAATCGACACGCTGAGCTCTTTCTGAGATTTTAAACTAATTGCCCTTTATTTGTTCAGCAAAAACACGCTGAGCTATCGAGTTCCTAAATAATGATTGCCATATCAAGTCTTCCGATTTAAAGCCGAAAACCCCTACATGCTAAAGCCGGGTTCTTTCACTTTTTGGCTCAAAGGGCGATTCCCAGTCTTCGAGAGCAAATAGAGCTCAGCTTGCCTTTAATTCAGTGCTTCATGTGGATGCGTACCGATGCATAAAACGTGGGATCGGCCGGGATCGGCCACCCGATCGGCCCCAGGATCGGCCGGACCGGATCGCCTCATCGGTGCGCGCCCCTATTTACG
>JANSXW010000073.1 GCA_024742755.1 bacterium
CGCCAAGATCGCATTGACCGAAAAGGTACTGGAAGCGAACAAACGGCTGGAGCGCGTCATCATCTTTGCGGGCCGCAAAAAAACAGTCAAAGACCTGGCGCAGGCCCTGCAACGCAAAGGCATACAAGCTGGCGCTATCCACTCCGACCTTTCGCAGGAAGAACGGGAACAACAGTTGCACGGCTTCAAAAGCGGGAATACCCCTGTGATTGTGGCCACGGACGTGCTTTCGCGGGGCATCGATATCAAAGGTATTGATGCGGTCATCAATTTTGACGTGCCGGGCGATGCAGAAGACTACGTGCACCGCATTGGGCGTACCGCCCGGGCGGAAGCTTCCGGTATGGCCTTCACCTACATTAATGGGGAGGACATGTACCGCTTCAAGCGCATTGAAGAACTGATTGAGCGAAAAGTCCAGCGCCTGCCGCTGCCGGAGGAACTGAAAGATGCCAAACCCCAGCCCCGGAAAGGCCGTGGGGGCGGCAGAGGGGGCAATTTCCGTAAAGGGTCTAAAGGCGGGAACCGCCGTAGTAAAGGCGGTGGAGGAAAAAGAAGATAAAAAAAATGGGTTGCTGATCACGTTGTCTGTTCTGACCGTTGGATCAACAACCCATTCTTATTTTTAGACTGTGTTGGGAATTCGCTTTTGGAGCGAATGTAGTCAAATTTTATTCTGAACAAGGCGCGATGAGGGAGCCTAGCCTTAGCTAAGCGACTGACCTGCCCGCCGTACAAGACTTTGGCAGGCGGGAGAGCAACGAAGTGCAGGATAAAATTTGGCAAATGCAGCCCAAATGGTGAAATCCCAACACAGTCTTACCCCGTTCTACTGACCGTATCCGGGCACCACACTTTCTACCGGGATGCGCATGCCATCCTGATAAGCAACCACCCAGGCATCCGTAATGCCCAACTGCTGCATATAGCTGCGAAGCGCCTCTGCACTTTCCACGTCCGGATATTTGCCGATAATGATTTTTTGAAGCCCATCGACCATTTCCAGGTCCATGTTGTCATCATCGCCGTCCAGTGTGGAGGGCATATTGAGCTTTTCGAACGCACCGATCTGCACCCGGAAGACAAGCCCCTGCATAGCGTTGCCCGTTTGTGGCTGTGACGGGGCAGCGGACATTCTCAGCTGATCGAGCTCATTCAGGGTGGCGGCCAGCCGATCCTGTATTTGGGCATTTTCGCGCTCCAGTTGTGCGATACGGGCCCGGCGGTTGGCCTTCTCTGCCTCCATTTCGTTGATCTGTGCGGCATACTCATTGGCCTCCCGCTTATAGCGGTCCACACTTTCGGAAAGCGATTTCAAAGCCGCCGGATTACGCTTGTATTCCTTAGCTTTATTCTTCCATTCTTTTTTCTCTTCTTTGGACAACTCTTGCGCCTGTACCGTTACCGAAGTGCTAAAGGCAAAGAGCAATACTGCAGTCAGAAATAGCATTCTCATATTCAAATAGGTTTTTTGTCTGATTGTATTAATGAGTGGCAGAGGCTGTTTATTTTCTGGCCTTCTTCCAATGTTAACTAAATTCAGGATATTAAAGTCGCATTTTTTCCACAAAAAACCGCAGAAGTTAAGAAGATTTTAACGCCGGGTATGCCTGCCTGCCCTGTTTTGCAGCAATTTGGGACTGCCGGGGATGCCGGGGCCTGACAAAAATGCTCCATTTTCTGATGGGGTTTACGGCTTCCGCTCAAATTTCTGTCCTTGCACCTGAACATTTAGCGCCCCACAAGCTTGAAAGAAGAAAAGGAATCAACCTATGTGGAAAGAAGAAAATGACCAACTCAAAGCGACCTTCAAATTCAAAGACTTTACACAGGCTTTTAGCTTTATGACTGAAGTCGCCTTTCATGCTGAAAAAATGCAGCACCATCCGGATTGGCACAACGTCTACAACACCGTGGATTTCGCCCTGAGCACCCACGATGCAGGCAATAAAGTGACCGATAAAGACCGGGACCTGGCCAAAGCCATTGATGAGGTTTTCGAGCGCTTCAAATAGCCCGGCCGGAAAAACGATGGCACTAAAAATACAGCTGCCTCAAACCATAATGATCCCTTTTTGTTTGAACCCTTGTTTTATCGGGGTTTAGTAGTATTGCAGCCCTGATGCTTACAAGCAAAAAGTAACCCTAGCCAAAAGCCAACCAATAATCATCAGACGCGGGCGCCCGGAGGCTCCACCGCCGGATCAATTCCGGACTGACGGCACGGCAACCGGCACCAAAGCAATTAAAAAACCAAGGGATTATGCATGGAGCGAACACCGTAGGCATTGACGATATGGCCGCCTACATTCCCAATCTGTACCTACCAATTGAAGACCTGGCTTCCGCAAGGGATTTAGAATACGCGAAGCTCAACAAAGGGCTGGGGCTAACCGCTATGTCGGTGCCCGATGCCCACGAAGATGTGGCCACGATGGCCGCGAATGCCGTACTTGAGCTTTTGCAGCGCAATGACCTGCAGCCGGCACAAATTGGCCGGATTTACATGGGTACCGAAAGCGCCCTCGACGGCTCAAAGCCTATGGCTACCTACGTACTGGATATGCTCAATCAGTACTTTGAGCCCACTCATGGCGAAGGTGCCTTTCTCAACTGCGACGTGGTAGATATGACCTTCGCCTGTATCGGCGCCGTAGATGCCCTGCAGAACACCCTTGACTGGGTAAGGGGCGGAGACGGCCGCATAGGCATCGTGGTGGGATCGGATGTAGCCCGCTATGAGCTGAACTCCGGTGGCGAATACACGCAGGGGGCCGGTGCGATTGCCGTCCTGGTCCGTCAGCAACCCCGCCTGCTGGCCTTTGAAGGCGCATGGGGCGTGGCTTCCCGCCCGGTGCACGATTTCTTCAAGCCGGTGCGCCGCTTTTCCAAACAGCAGATTATTGAGGAGGTGCTTCAGCTGGCTGGTGTGACGGGCATAGACGCTGAAAGCCTTCTGGCAAAGCTGGAAACAGGTGCGCCCAATGCTGTGCTCCACCACAACGACGCCCACGTGGACATCCACCGCGATACCCCTGTCTTTGACGGCCCCTACTCCAACGATTGCTATCAGCAGCGCATCGGGGAAGCCATGCGGCATTACGCAGAACAGGAAAACCTCCACGAAAAAGAACCGGTTACGGACGACTGGCACCGCATGGTTTTTCACCTGCCCTACGCCTATCAGGCGCGGCGCATGTTTTCGGAAATCTTCCGGGAAGAAAGCCTGAAGCGGGGAGACTGGGACCGTACCGCTGACCTGATCGATCAGCCCTGGCCGGATGCCGCAGACTTTGAATCCGATGCCGCTTATCAAAAGGCGGTGAGCAAATACCTGCGTGCCATCACCAAGACGGACCGCTACCGGATATTTGTGGCAGAAAAAATCGAAAAAGGAGAGCGGGCTTCTTCCCTCGTTGGCAACCTTTACACCTCTTCGCTCTTCCTGAGCCTGATGAGCACGCTGGAGGCAGACCTGGAGGAAGCACAGCCCCTGGCCGGCAAGAAAGTCGGCTTTTTTGCCTACGGCAGTGGCTCCAAATCCAAGGTTTTTGCAGCCACGGTGGGCAGCGGCTGGAAAGCCGTAGTTGAGCAGTTCGGGCTCAACCAAAAGCTGGCAGAGCGCCGGGCTTTGGGTTACGCCACTTACGAGGCGCTGCACCGCGGGCAGCGGACTGCGAGCGTGGAACCACCCGAAGGCACTTTCTACCTGAAAGCGGTCAACCGGGAGCCGGGCGTACAGGAAGGTGCACGGGCTTATGGCTGGCAGCCCTGCGTCAAAGTGCCGGCGACCGCTACGCAAGCCTAAGGCAGCAAACACCACGATTGGGAATGGGTTCTATCAGAGCAAGCCGTGGTACGGGAGTGCCACGGGAGCCTCTTTAACCAAGTAGAATACTGCTATGCCTATTGCCCTTATCGTTTATGCTACCCTTGTTTTGACTATGGTACTACTGCCCCTGGTCCGTTCGGACTACTGGGTCTTCAGGTCTGTGGAATACCCACGGCTGCAAAAGTGGGTGCTCGCAGGCATTGGGATCATCGCCTGCCTGATTTGGGGTGATTATTCAAGCTGGCTATTCCGGGCAGGACTGGGCGCTTTTGCCTTGTCTTTTTCTTTTCTCAGCTATCAGATTTACCCTTACCTGCCTCTGGCTAAGCGGGAAGTGCTGGAGGACGGCGTATCTGAGGAAGCCAATGAAGGGCAACGCCTTAGCCTGATGATTGCCAATGTGTATCAACCTAACCGGAAAGCAGAGCGGGTCCTTGACCTGGCAGAAAAGCTGTCCCCGGATATAGTGCTCCTGCTGGAGACCAACGACTGGTGGAAAACGCAATTGCAGCCTTTGGAGGAAGCATACCCCTACACGGTGCTGGTGCCAAGGGAAAATACCTACGGCATGCTGTTATACAGCAAGGTCAAGCTGGCAGATACTCAGGTGCACTACCTGATTGAGTCGGATGTGCCTTCTATTGAATGCCGGATAATGCTGGGCTCAGGGCATAAAGTCCACTTCTTTGGTGTACACCCCCGCCCTCCGGCCCCTTCCGAAAGCGTGACCTCTACGGAAAAAGACCGGGAGTTGCTGATCGTGGCCAAGCGGGCCAAAGCTTCCCAACAGCCGGTCATTGTGGCGGGTGACCTGAATGACGTCGCCTGGAGCTACACCACCGAGCTTTTCCAGAAAATGAGCCGACTGCTCGACCCCAGAAAAGGGAGGGGCTTTTTCAATACTTTCCCAGTGAAGTGGCCGGTAATGCGTTTTCCCTTAGACCATATATTCTGTTCCCGCCACTTTAAGCTCCGTCAATTGCGCCGGTTGAAGTCGATAGGGTCTGACCACTTCCCTGTTTTTATTGAGTTTCAGCTTTATCAGGAGATCGTACAGCCGGAAAAAGCCCCGGAACCGGAAGAAAAAGACCTTGCTGCTGCGAATGCAAAATTTCAGGAATAGCCTTATCTTCATTGCCGAACAAACCCAATGAATAATGCATCAACTAACGTACCATCTCTGTTGGGTAGCTTTGGCTATGCTTGCTGCCTGCGGTGCTCCGTCGGCGGAGGCTTCCGGATCCGAAGCAGCGGGGCCTTCGAAGACGCCTCAGCCTACCCTCACGATTGCCACGGCTGCTAATGTGCAGTTTGCCATGGATGAACTGATACGCGAATTTCAGGCGCAGACTGGCATAGGCGCCACTTCTGTAGTCAGCTCTTCCGGCAAGCTTACCGCGCAAATCATGGAAGGCGCCCCCTACGACTTACTGGTATCCGCCAATATGAAGTACCCTGAATACCTGCTGGAAAAGGGTGAAGCGGCAGGCGGTGTCAGTGTTTATGCTTACGGCACCCTCGTGGCCTGGAGCATGACCGGGCAAAGCATACGCGTGACTCCGGAATACCTGGCGGAGGGCAGCGTGTCAAAAATTGCCATCGCCAACCCCAAAAATGCGCCTTACGGTGAGCAAGCCATCAACTACTTTAAGCATTATGGTGTATTTGAAAAGGTGGAGCCGTTGCTGGTTTACGGCGAAAGCATTGCACAAACGAATCAGTACATTACCTCCAAAGCGGCGGACGTGGGGCTGACCGCCAAATCAGTGGTTCTTTCACCGGAGGCGAGAGGCAAGGGGCGTTGGCTGGAACTGCCCGACAGCAGCTATGCTCCCATTAAGCAGGGGGTGGTGATTACCCGTTACGGCAATGAGCGCCACGCAAGAGAAAGCCTGGCTTTCTTTACGTTCTTGTTTTCGGAAACTGCGCAGGACATCTTTTTGAAATACGGCTATAAGCTGCCGGACCCAAACACCACCACTCAGTAAAAAACAACGACCATCGAGAAACGCATTACATTACTCGGGACAGGCACCTCACAAGGTGTACCGGTTATCGGCTGTGACTGTGCAGTGTGCCAATCGGCAGACCCTAAGGACCGGCGTCTGCGCACAGCGGCCCTGCTGCAGACAGGCGGCAAAAAAATTGCCATTGACTGTGGCCCGGACTTCAGGGCACAGATGCTCCGCACAGGCATTGACCGGCTCGATGCCATTCTCATCACCCATCAGCACAATGACCACATCATTGGGATGGATGATGTGCGCCCCTTCAACTTCCGCAACGACATGGACATGCCGGTCTACTGTACCGCAGCGGTCGAAGCCGAGCTGAAGCAGCGGTTTGCCTACATCTTCGAAAGCCAGAACCGCTACCCCGGGGCGCCGCAGGTGAAGCTGCACCGGATTTCCAAAAGCCAGCCTTTCGAGGTGGAAGGGCAGCTGGTGATTCCGGTGGAGCTGATGCACGGGCGCATGCCTGTGCTGGGTTTCCGCTTTGGCTCTTTCGCCTATCTGACTGACGTGAGAACGATTGCAGAGGAGGAACTGGCGAAGCTCAGGGGATTAGACACCCTGGTCCTGAGTGCCCTGCATCACCGGGAGCACCATTCTCACCTCAATCTGGAGCAGGCGCTGGCACTCATTGAACAGCTTTCGCCCCGGCAGGCTTTTCTTACCCACATGAGCCACCGGATGGGCTTTCATCAGGAGGTGTCCCAAAAATTGCCTGAAAATGTGGCCCCTGGCTACGATGGGCTTACCTTTACCGTTGATTAAAACGAAGTTATGAGATACTCAATTTGGTTGTTCGCGATGCTGTTATTGTTGTTGTCCGGATGCGGAGATGTAGGCCCTCAACAGCAAAAAAGTGAAGCGCCGCCCCTGCCCGGCCACGAAGAACGCTGGTCGGTCTATTTGCGGCAGCAGCTGGCAGGGCCTCAGGTCATCACCGTTGATCAGGGCTGGTCAGAACAGGCCCCGCTGCAGACACACCCACGCCTGCTGAAGGTTGCCGTGAAAGCGGAGGAGACGCTGCCCACCGGTTTTCCCACCGAAACAGAAACCGGGATGGCCAATGAATTGCAGGACCAGCTGCTGCAAAAGCTGGAGCGCGGCAACTTTGGGGTGTTTGTGGGCAGCATCGTCGTGCCCGGCGAGAAGCAATTGTATTACTACCTCCGTGCAGAGCCCCAGGCCGACGAACTGGCACAGGAGACCGTAGCAGCCTACACCAAACGCAAAGTGGAAGCGTCCATTGCGCCCGACGACACCTGGTCAGCCTACACAGAACAGCTCTTCCCCAATCAGCGGGAACAAGCCGAGATCAACAACGATGGCGTGCTTATCCGCCTTCAGGAAGCCGGCGACCCGCTGTCCCAGCCCAGGCCCATTGAGCACTGGGCGTACTTCAAATCCACCAAAGCCCGCAGCGCCTTTCAGGACTCCCTGAAGCGGTACAGCTTTGAGCCCATCGCTTACGATACGCTTCCGCAAAGCCCCATGCCCTACGGGATCCACTTTGTGCGGCAGGACAGCATTCACACTCCGTACATCCACGACCTCACCTGGGGGCTGACCCAACTGGCGGAAGACCTGGGCGGCGCTTATGACGGGTGGGAAACCATAGTAGTTCAACCCCGGAAATAATAAAAGATTAGCCTTTTTCCGCCACCTCCCGAAAGCCCTCCATCGTCCGCATCATATTGGAGCGCACAATGGGATCGGTGATAAAGCGCGGAAGGGAGGAGGCCTTCGTCGTCTGTATAAAGTAGCGGACCTCAGCGTAGCCGTTGGCCTGCTTTTCGAATTCCCAGCGGCCGGACAGCCCGGTAATCCGCTCAATCCCGTCTTTGACAGGATACTGCTTCAATGCTACGGACTCAAACTGAATGGTGGTACTGCCCGCAGCACTGCCGGTTTGCCGGTAGGCGATGGTACAGTCGTGGTCGCGCGCCGGCCAGGGCAGCCCGTAGTGTACGTAGGCGTACCAATGGCGCCCGTGCTGGCCTGGAAAAGACCGGACCTCATCCACCCGGCGCATCCACTTTTTAGCCTGTTGTTCTTCGCGCAGGGTGCGCAGTAAGGTTGGGGTTGGGGCTTTTACTTTAAGCACGGTTTTGAGTTCGCGGTAGGCATTGCCCTCGGCTGTTTTGTGCCAGCGCTCATAGAGTTGGATGCCGCTTTCTTCATCGACAAGCTCGAAGGAGGAAGCCGGTGCAGCAGCAGGCGCAGCCCACGCAAGGCTGTAGCTGAAAAGGAGGAGTAGGAAAGACATAATAGCTTGAATTTAAGTGGAACCGGTCTTAAGGTAGGCTTTTTCCGGCCTAATTCACAATTGAATGTGGATGTGGTCATTGACCCGTTTTGAATTAATGGTTATATTAAATCAAAACTTCCGGATGACCGCCAATATTGTCGAACAACTGATGGAGCGCCCTGATCTTCCCGTTATCCTGAAAGAACTACAGCAGCAGCTTACCTGGGAAGAACAGCAACGTAAGGCCTGGCTGGAAGACAGCCTTACGGATACCTTCAAAATGGAGTTCATCAATGGGCAAGTCATCGTCCATGCTCCCGCTCAGCGTGTAGAAGCTTTGGTCAGCGGTAATGTCGCATCTTTGCTTCGTACGTCGGTATTGCTTCGACAAGCCGGCGAAATTCATCAGGAAAAAGCCATGATTCGCCTCACCCGCAATGACTACGAGCCAGATATCTGCTATTTTGACACCACACAAGTCGCTGAATTTAACGAGGAAACCAGCTTGTTCCCGGCTCCAAGGCTTGTGGTGGAAGTGCTCTCCCCAAAGACGGAGGCTCGTGACCGGGGCATCAAATTTCAAGATTACGCTTATCACGCTATACCTGAGTATTGGATCGTGGATCCCCGGCAGCAGACTTTAGAGCAATACCTCCTCGCAGAAGGCGCTACTACCTATCAACTCCACAAAAAATCGGACAACGGCGACGTGGATGTACAAGTCCTGCCTGGCCTGAAATTGCCCATCCCTGCCTTTTTTGATGAACGCAAGGCGCAAGATGAAGTGGAGCGCTTACTAATGGCAGCGCGGAAGTAGCTGCTTCAAGAAGTTACTTAGCACTCTCCCGCCGGAAGATTTCAGAAGCTGGCAGCGTAAAATCTGGAAGTATTGGTGCAGCACTGCAATTATCATTTCCGTTACAAACTTTCATTTCCTCCAGTGCCTGCCCTTTGTAGACGTGCACTTCCCCATGATTGGGCAGAATGTGCCACACGACCTGAACGCCCGCTGCCCGGTAGTCTTGCATTTTACCGACTACCGTGTTCATCTCATCGTGGTTCGAGATGACTTCAATCACAAAGGCAGGGACCTCATATTTCCCTTTTGCTAAAGCATGGATTTGAAGGTCCGTCAACCAGCATACATCCGGGCGGCGGTGGTGGTCGCCAAAGAACAAGTCGCTTTCCGGCATTAGCTGGCCGGAGATTTGGCCTTGAAATTTAAGGCGCATAAAAAAATTAAGCAGGTTGTTGAGGATGTAGAGCTGCGCAGCATTCATGGCATTTGGGGTTCGTTCCACCATGCCATTTAGCCATTCGTAGGTATAGCCATCTTCCCGGCTGAGGTACTCCCGCTGGAAGTCTTCCCAGGTAATCGTGGCCTCAGGTTGTGAAAATGGCGCAGATGTGTCTACAAAGCTTGGCATAGTACACCCCTTTTTGAACAAAATACACCTTTTCCCGCTACTTCGCCACCACACCTTCCACGCGCGCCCGCAGTGCCCTGTTCATCAACCCGAACCCTTGCACAGTTTCGGCATGGATCATCCTCATGATGAGCCCGGCCAATAACCCGCTAAACTGCTCTCCGTGTGTCAGCTCGGTTTGCCCGCCTTTAAATGGGCGTAGTTTGAAGTAATGCTCTCCGTCAAACAAGCCGCGTACAAAGAGTTTTCCCCTCCAGCGGAACTCCCCGCCCCGTTGGGCAACCAAAACCTTGGGCTTAAAGACCTGTGGTGTTTTATTGCCCAGTTTCAGGTGCACTCCCAGCGTAGTGCCCACCACAGGCTTCCCCTTTAACTTTACGATAAATGGATTCCAGTCCGGGTAAGCCTCAAAGTCAGTCAGGGTGGACCACACTTGTTCCGGGCGTGCGTTGATGAGGACTCGGGTTTCAATGCGCTTCATGGTGATGTTGATTTTGGTTTGGCTTGTTTGTACGATGTTGCTACTGTATCTGCCAAGCCTGTCAATAAATGAATACCACAAAGCTATGCCCCTGCCGGCCGCCCCGCTTTGCAACAGCCGCCAAAGGCTTGGCATTTGGTGCCGGGGAGGCTAACGTGGCTATATCTGGAAAAATCGTGCTTTTTTGGATAGATTTTTCCAGATAAAGAATGTATTTTTGGAAAAATCCAAGGAGCTATGGATCAGCTGATAGGCCGAAAAGCTGAAATACAGGTGTTGAGGGATGCACTCGCTTCAGGTGAGGCAGAGATGGTATCAGTGATCGGGCGCCGACGTGTAGGAAAGACTTTCCTGGTTAAAAGCGTTTGTGCAGGGCATATTGCTTTTGCCATTACCGGTGTTCAGGGAGCACCTCTGCAGGAGCAGCTCAGCAATTTTCACTATCAGCTGCAAGAGCACTCGAATAAGGAACACACAAAACCGGCCAATTGGATGGAAGCCTTTCAGCAATTGATTCAGGCTATAAAACCATTGGTTGCAAAAGGAGGCCCTAAACCCGTTGTTTTTTTGGATGAGCTGCCCTGGCTGGCCTCCCGGCGGTCTGGCTTTCTGCGCGGATTGAGTTTTTTTTGGAACAGTTGGGCCGCTGATCAGCGTATCGTAGTCGTAGTGTGTGGTTCGGCGGCTTCCTGGATGATCCGCAAAGTCGTTCATCATACCGGAGGGCTGCACAACCGGATTACCCGGCGGATTTTTCTTGCGCCCTTTTCATTAGGCGAAACAGCGGACTATCTGAGTAGCCGGGGCGTGAGGCTGGACCATTATCAGACCACTCAGATTTACATGGCACTTGGCGGCATCCCTCACTACCTGAAAGAAGTAAAGCAGGGAAAAAGCGCCGCACAAAACATAGACGAAATCTGCTTTTCAGCCCAGGGTTTGCTACGAGATGAGTTTCAAAAGCTGTACCCGGCCCTGTTTACCAATGCAGAGCACCACATTGCGATCATCCGGGCATTGGGCAAAAAGTGGAAAGGGCTGACCCGGAAGCAGATTGCCGCGTCATCGTCGGTGCCTAAAGGCGGTACCCTTAAACGGGTATTGGAAGAACTCGAACAGTCGGGCTTTATCACCGCCTACCGCCCATTTGGGAGGGCCAAAAAAGGACAGCTGTACCGCCTCACGGATGAGTACTCTCTGTTTTACCTGCAATTTATGCAGCAAAAGCGCCTCAGCGGAGAGGGAGCGTGGCACAGGCTGAGTCAGACAGCGGTATTTAAAAGCTGGAGCGGCTATGCCTTTGAAAACATTTGCCTCAAGCACATCAAGGAAATCAAGCATGCGCTGGGCGTTGCGGGTGTGTATACAGAAGCTTCTACTTACTATCGCCGGGGGGAAGAAAAAACGCCTGGCGTTCAAATTGACCTGCTCATTGACCGGAATGATCATGTCATTAACCTCTTTGAGATCAAATTCTACAATGCCCCATTTTCGCTCACCAAAGCTGATGCTAAAGCACTACGTGAAAAAGTAGCCCTGTTCCAGTCCTACACGCAAACTAAAAAACAGGTATTTTTATCCATGATTACCACCTTTGGCTTGCTGCCGAATGCTCATAGTTTGGGCTTAGTGCAGCAAGAGCTGACTTTGGAAGATTTATTTACTCCTAAACAATGACCTTCTCCGGCCGCTGCCTGCTCAACATGATCCACTTCGCTGCCCGGCAGGGGGCATCACCTGCTGACTTATTGGCCGTAGCCGGGCATGCGCAGGAGGAACTGATGGAGGAAAAACCGTCGGGATGAAATCCCCTTGCCTCCCACCCCAATAATCCATACCTTTGCACCTGTGAAAAGCACACTTGCCATACTACTCGCCGTTTTCGTGACATGGTCTGCCCTGCAACCTTGTCAGGACGGGCATGTGCCGGAAGAAATCCGGGAAGCTTGCCCAATGGTGGCAGTGGCGAATAGTACATCCCACCACTGCTGCGCGGCAGAAACCCCGCCAAAGGAAGACTCCAATGGCTGTGGCGAGGAGCCTGGCACGGACGGATGCAGCACCTTCTGCTCTTGTCAGTGCTGCGGTACGGTCTTTTTGCAAATCTTGCCTGAGCACCGCGCAGTCGAATGGTCCCCCATCGCGCGTGCCGAGCTCGCTTACCTGCCCGAAACCGGGCGCGAATTCCCACAACTCATCTGGCAGCCGCCGCCCTTTGGTCTTGACGCCTAAGCACCAATTTTCTAATTGTCAAGACTAAAATTTCTTATGAAGAAGCTTTCTAAAGGACTGCTGGGCACCGCCCTTTTGGTCCTCCTTGCCACCCATCTGCAAGCGCAGGCCGGTGATACCCTTCAGCTTTGGGTAGACGGCATCTGCGGCATGTGCAAAGACCGTATTGAAGATGCGGCCTACCAGGTACCCGGTGTGGCTTTCGCCAATTGGGATGTGGAAATCCATACCCTCACGATCACCAAAAGCCCTGAGCCCTTGGATGAAAATCAATTGCATCAGCAAATCGCCGGTGTTGGCCATGATACCCGCCGCATCAAAGCTACCGATGAAGCCTACGATGCCCTGCATGGCTGTTGCAAATACCGCGATGCGGCTATCGTGGCACAGCACGATGGCGGAAAATTAAAAGAAGAAGCACGCCACGACCATCTCCACGGGTACGTTTACGAGCGTGGCAAAGGCAAAAAGCGCACCCCTCTCGTTGGCGCCAATGTCCGATGGCTGGGCAGCACTGAAGGTGCAGTCACCAATGCCGATGGGTTCTTTGAGCTTGAAGGCGCAGAAGAATACGAGCAGCTCATTGTCAGCTACGTGGGTTTTGCGACAGACACGATCACCATCGATCAGAAAGGCACGGTGGAGCTGGTCCTCGCCGATGCCGTCAATCTCAATACCGTGGAAGTCACCCGCCGCCGCAGAACGACCGAGGTCTCCTTTGTGGACCCCCTGAAAGTGCAGCGCATCGGCGAAGACGAACTGGCCAAAGCCGCCTGCTGCAACCTCAGCGAAAGCTTTGAGACCACCCCTTCTGTGGATGTCGGCTTCACCGATGCCGTGACGGGTACGAAGCAAGTCCAAATGCTTGGCCTGGCCAGCCCCTACGTGCAAATCACCCGGGAGAATATGCCGGATGTGCGCGGGTTGGCGTCCATGCACGGTATGGAATACACGCCCGGTGCCTGGATTGATGGCATCATGCTGAACATGGGGACCGGTTCTGTGGTGAACGGGTACGAAGCCATTGCCGGGCAGATCAACATAGAACTCCACAAGCCGGAAGAAGGCGAGCGCCTTTACCTCAATTTGTTTGCCAATGCCATGCAGCGCTTTGAGGGCAACCTCAGCCTGCGCCACTCTCTGAGTGAAAATGCCCACACCGGACTGCTGCTCCACGGCAAGCACCAAAAGGGCAGATTCGACCAAAACGGGGATGGTTTTCTGGACAATCCGCTTTCAGAAGCCCTGATCGGCGTGCACCGCTGGCGCTTTATGGGCAAAAATGGCTGGATGGGACAGTTCGGTATCAAAGGCACCTATCTGGAATCCACAAGCGGGCAGTTCGACTTCGAGCGGGGCATGTCCGAAGATACTGACCTCTGGGGCGCTACCCACGACTCCCGCCGCGCCGAAGCCTGGGTAAAGGTGGGAAAGGTATTCCCCAACCGCCCTTATGCAAGCATGGGGCTGCAGCTTTCCGGCAATATCCACCACCAGGAATCTACTTTCGGCAACCGGGTATACGATAGCGATCAAAATGGCTTCTATGCCAACTGGATTTACAAAACCATCATCACCGATACCCGCCACCAAATCAAAACGGGGGCGAGCTGGCAGTGGGACCACTACGATGAATTCTTCGAGGGGCAGGTCTTTGACCGTATCGAATCCGTGCCCGGCGTATTCGGTGAGTACACCTGGACTGGGCGCGAGGACTTTACGCTCGTGGCCGGGCTGCGGGCAGACTACCACAACCTCTTTGGTGCTTTCGTGACGCCCCGCCTGCACCTCAAGTACAACTTTAGCGAAACGGCGGTCCTGCGCGCTATTGCCGGCCGTGGGCAGCGCACGGCGAATATCCTGATTGAGCAGATTGGGGCGATGGCTTCCAACCGGAACTTTATCATTGAGGGAGGTGACTCTAGTCTGCCCTACGGACTAAACCAGGAAATCGCCTGGAATTTCGGGCTCAATTATGCGCAAGAGTTCATTTGGGGCGGGCGGCAGGCCCTGCTAAGCCTCGATGCCTATCATACCCGCTTTCAGCAGCAGATTGTAGCCGACTTTGATGCCCATCCGCAAGCTTTATTCTTTTATAATTTGGATGGCAACTCCTTCTCCAACAGCCTGCAGGCTCAACTCGATTACGAGCTTTTCACCCGCTTTGATGTCCGCCTGGCCTACCGCTTCAACGATGTTCGGGTGGACTACCGCAGCGAGCAGTTGCAAAAGCCGCTGATCGCCCGCAACCGGGCCTTTCTCAACACCGCCTACGAAACGGAGAACGGCTGGGCATTTGACGCCACCCTCAACTGGCAGGGGCAAAAACGCCTGCCCAATACCACCGCTAATCCGGAGGAATACCAGCTGGAGGCTGCCTCTCCTGACTTTTTCCTGTTGAGTGGCCAGATCACGAAGTCCTGGAAAGATGGGCTGTTTGCGCTCTACCTGGGCGGGGAAAACCTCCTCAATTTCCGGCAGGACAATCCTATTCTGGGCAGCGATGACCCTTTTGGCAATTACTTCGATGCATCTATGGTGTGGGGCCCCATCTTCGGGCGCAACCTGTATGCCGGGATGCGGTATAAGATTCAGTAAGCAAAAGCCCCCGGCACCATTTGAAATTGCATCCGGGGGCTTTTGCCATTTACATGAGATAGTGCCCAATGGCTTGTCATTGCTCAGCGGCGTGCCACAACATCAACTACCACCTGACTCCAGGCTTTTCCATTGGGAGTCAAGCACAGCGATGGCGTAATCCGTACCCACCTTGCGGCTTTCCTTATCAATGTATCGGGCAAAATAAGGCAATGCCTGCTCGGGCAAAATCAGAAAGTGGGGGGTCTCCTGCCGTGGAGCATAATGATTCAGATAACCGGGGTTGAGGGCTTGCAGCCAGGGCAGGCTGACTTCACAGTAGCGCGCAATTTCATCCAACGCTACGCTATGGTGGATGCGGAAGACCCGGAAGTGATCAGCATGGTAGGGGTGTTGTTTGGGTTGGAGGCCGTGTTGTTCATAAAATTCGCCTACATAGATGGTTGCAATCAGGCGGGGCAGATAGCGCCGGGTTTGCCGGGGCAGTTTATGCTCGATATCCCAAAAGGAAGAACAGCCAGTCTCCCGCAGCGCCTGCCTGACTCTGCCGGGGCCACAGTTGTAAGCCGCCAGCGCCAGCGCCCAGTCATCAAACTGACGGTACAACCGGCTCAGGTAGCGCATGGCCGTTTCGGTAGCCTGATAGGGGCTGCGGCGCTCGTCTACGTAGTCCGTGATATGCAGCCCGAGACCTGTAGCCGTGCCCGGCATGAACTGCCATAGCCCCACCGCACCTGCCGCAGATTCTACTGCCGGACGGAGGCGGGACTCCAACAGGGGAATGTACTTCAGTTCTTCAGGCAGCTGATAGACCTTGAGGTAATGTTCGATGATGGGGAAATACTGTGGCGTCCGCCCCAGCATGGCTTCAGCTTCCCGCCGGCCAGTGCGCAGGTAGCTCGATAGCTCCTCCTGCACCTGTGCATTGTAGTGCACTTCGAAGGGCCACTGATCCTGAACACAAAGCAGCCGATAGGGAATATCGTGCGTGACGACCTCTTGCCAATCGGACTGCTTAGCGTGGCTCACTGACGAACTAAGCAGGCAGCCTGCCAATAGTATCGTAGGGAGTAATGTCGGGGCTTTCATACACTGTGGTTTAGTTTTCGGTAAGGTTATACGGGGCAACGCCAAAATCGTTACCCGATTCCCGGTATTTCCCGAAAACAAACCACTAATAATCAAGCCCTTAAATCAATTCTAAGCCGCCAGAACCCTTATAGGCACTGTTCTAACGCAGTATGCACGTCAGGTGGGTTTTCGATCTGTTTTATTGAAATTTGATGGTGTGGATCACATAGTCCAACTGCTCCATAAAGTCCCGCTTATCTTCTCCGGGGGCGTGCAGGAACCCATCCACAAACAGCAATTCCCCCTTGTTGGGGTTCAGTATCAGATAGCTGATAAAGGAACCGCCCATGAAGTCGTTGACAATTTCCCAGACGCCTCTGCCTTCCACCGCATAATTGCCGTTTACCTTCGTGGTGTTGAAAATCACAGGCAGGTCCTCGTCGTTCACCTGCATATAAGTGTCTTCAATCGTGGAAGAAACGTATTGTTTGCCCAGGGAGTCGCGCATGGCGATCAGATTTTCCTTGCTCAGCTGCTCCTGATCTTCGTACTTCACCTTGCGCAGCATGATGTTGCTGGAAATCTTGTCGGTCTCTTTGCGCATCCAGATCACCTCGCCGTCGTTGATGGCCATGAAGTAATCAGAAGGCATGCGGATGCTAACGCCGATGGACTCTTTGACCTCATTGACCAGCTGATTATTGACCCCATTGAGGTAAGCGTAGGACTCCAGCTTCTTCTCATCAAACTTGTTGACTTTTTTCTTGATCGCCGGATAATTTTCCTTGAGTACCTTGATCAGGTCCTGATTGGAATAGGCAAACTGATAAAGCAGGAGCTGCCCTTTGGCCCACTTATCCCGGCCGGCAGCGTTGTTTTTCGTAATGTCGCCACGGGCACTCTCGCTCATTTCTTCACCAATATCCTTCCGGATCATCTGTGCCGTAGGGGAGTCTTCATCAGACAGGTTGCCGACCAACATATAAGTGCGCAGCTCTTTCCGCAGCGGGTCTTTCTTCAGCTCAAGGGGCGTGAAGTGGCGCAGGTCGAAGACAGGCTCCGGCTGTGGCAAAAGAGGGTAAGCGGAGGAATAGTAATAACGTATCGTATCGCCTACCGGGCTCTCCCAGAGCTCCTCGTCCATGACGATCACGATCTCATTGAGTTGCCCAAAAGCAGTAGGGATGGCTTTCATGCTCCGCTGCACATCTTCCGAACAGCTCTGTAAGGCAGACAGAAAAGGCAGGAGCATAGCAAAGGCCAGAAATCTCAGATATATTTTCATAAAAAAGTCTGTATTTACGGAATCGCTAATAAAGGTAAAATATAAATCATTGGATTCGTAAAACAGATGCTTTCCAGTCAAGTTTTGGCGTGCCTGCCGCCCAACTTATGCCTTCGCTTCCCGCTCGCGCAGGATTTGGGCCACCGCTTCGGGGTCTTTGCAACTGATGAAGAACTTTTGGCCGTCCTTAAGGTGCAGCCGTATGCCTGAACCCGGCTTGACGCAAAACATGCGCTCGCCAACATGTACGCCCCAGCCGCTGAGTTGTACGGAAAGCGGCAGGTTGAGGACCTCACAGCGCTCTACTTCCTCCCAGTAAATTTTCTGCTTCTTGCGGTGTACGGGAAAGTATTGAAACTTGATCTTCTCCGCATCCACCTTGACCAGCAGGCGGATGGAAAGCAGGTAAGCCAGCGTGCCCCCCAGCAGCAGGAGCGCCAATACTCCTTTCCAGAAATGGGCTTCCGGCCGGAAATCCGAAAGCATCGTGGATTCGTAGATGTTGTAAATCGTGAAAACCATTAACAGCACCAGCGGCAGCAGGATTTCCCACCGGCGAAAACGCTGTACTTCTTTATGTTGATTTGCCATAGTAACTTTAAATTTACTTTCAATTAACACTGAGTTAACATAGAGCAAACAAGCACAATCGGAGAGAAGTTCCCTGCCACCTTTAAAATTATCTGTCATGACGATACTGTACACTTACCTGACCGCCATCGCCCTTAGCCTGAACGCACCGGCCGGCACCCTCCCCCTAAGCGTGCCCGTCACACTGGAAAACAACAGCACTGAGGCACAAGCCATCACACTTATTTGGTACAGCCCTTTACGCTTTGGCAATAGCACAGAACAGCTGACGGTGGCCCCGGGCGCGCAAATCACCCGCCGCTATGCCGTAGGCACCAAGCTTTACCTGGCTTCGGAAGCAGAAACCGGCATCGTGATGGGCGGTGGGCGAATTGATGATCAGGAGCCCTTCCTAAAGGTGAGCCTGAAATCGAGGAAAGCGGTTTACCCTCTATTCTGAAACGGCAGCGCCCCGGCTCTCCTAGAACTGGAAAACCGGGGCGCTGTTCGTTGCCGGGAAGGTTCAGGCTTAGAACAAGCCTTCGATGACCTTCTCTTCCGTAATCCCTTCAGCTTCGGCTTTGTAATTGCGCACGATACGATGGCGAAGCACGTACTTGGCAATTGCCCTTACGTCTTCAATATCCGGAGAGTACTTGCCGTGGATGGCAGCGTGGCACTTCGCGCCCAGCACAAGGTACTGAGAGGCACGGGGCCCGGCTCCCCAGGAGATGTAGTTGTTTACTGCTTCAGATGCCCGCTCGGTATTGGGGCGGGTTTTGGTAGCGAGGGAAACGGCATATTCCAGTACATTATCAGCAATCGGCACCTTGCGGATGAGCTGCTGATAGTGCAGGATTTGCTCGCCGGTCAGGACATGCCGGAGTTCGTAATTCTTAACCGTGGTGGTGCCCTTTACCACATTGATTTCCTCTTCGTAGGAAGGGTAGTCGAGTGGGATGTTGAACATGAAACGGTCCAGCTGCGCCTCCGGCAGTGGGTAAGTACCTTCCTGCTCAATGGGGTTTTGCGTAGCCAGCACGAAAAACGGTGCAGGCAGTTTATGGCGCACCCCGCTTACGGTTACGGAGCGTTCCTGCATGGCCTCCAGGAGGGCAGCCTGTGTTTTAGGCGGGGTACGGTTGATCTCATCCGCCAGCACGATATTGGCAAACAGGGGCCCCGGCGTAAACTTGAAGTGCCGGTCCTCGTCCAGAATTTCCGAGCCGGTGATATCAGAAGGCATCAGGTCAGGCGTAAACTGAATACGTTTGAAGTCGAGGTCAAGGACCTCAGCGATCGTACTTACCAGGAGGGTCTTCGCCAGTCCGGGCACTCCAACCAGCAGGCTGTGGCCATTGCTGAAAAGCGAAATGATGACCGCGCGGACCACATCTTCCTGCCCAATAATCACTTTACCGATTTCCTTCCTGAGCTCTTCGTAGGAAGCTGCTAAATTGTCTATCGCTTTAGCTTCCGACTGAAATTCTGTATTTGCCATTCGTTGATATTAGTTTTGATCGTCCATGCGTGCAGTTTGGGCAGCGCAAGATACGGAACAGGCGAAAATAAACTTTCTTTTGCCTGCTCCTAACGCTTACCTGCTCAATAACATTTCCATAACATGTCGGAAAGCGCATAGTTTTTACCGCTCAGTGAAAAGTGCCACCATTCAGTGGTGATGGGCTGAAAGCCTTCGCTGAGCATAGCGTCCCGCAGGGTGGCCCGGTTGGCAAGTACACTGTCCGGCAGGTTGGTGTAGGACGGATGGGCCTCGGGGCCAAAAAAGTCAAACGGCGTACCCATTTGCAGCTCCTCCCCCTGCGCATTGACCAGGGTGAGGTCTACGGCGGCGCCACGGTTGTGCATAGAGCCTTCGCGTGGGTCCGCCACGTAGCGCGGGTCGGGCACTTTCTCCCAAAGCTTCCACTGAATGGGGCGGGGGCGGAAGCAGTCGAGCAATTTTAAGCCCAGCCCTTGTTTTTGAAGGTGCTGATGTACCCGCACCACTGCTTTGGCTACCTCAGGGCGCAGGAAGCACCGGCTGCAATCGTACATTTTTTCCTCCACAAAGTTCTCCGTAGTCGCATACTTCATATCGATAACGATGCTGCTGTCGAGGCGGGCAACTTCAGTCCACGCTGTGGTATCGTAATCGGGCGGCGGTGGTGGCAGCGGCTTTTGGGCAGTTGGTTGGGGCATGGATGACAGCGTATCGGTGGCCATTTCAGCCGCTTCCTGCCCGGCATCAGGAGCAGACTGGCAGGCCGCAAGCCCAAGCATTGCCAAAAAGTAAAAAAGCAGTTTTAATCGCATAATGATGTATCTTAGTGAATCATGAATTCAGCCTGAGATGAAAGCTATTTACCTAACACTTTTCCTGTACCTACCCCTATCTCTTTTCGCCCAGTCCGACCAGGTGTACACGCAGTCCTATCTGGATAAAAGCACCCGCTTTGCCTGGTTCACCTATGGAGGTGATATCAACTTCCTGACGGGCGGGCAGACTCAGCAACTGTCAGAAGGCATACTGCAAAATACGGATTTTGGGCACACGCTGATGCCGAGGCTTACGATTGGGGGCATACATTTCTGGGGGCATGCCGATTTTTACGTCACCTTCCCGCTCTCTTTCCTCGCCCTGCAGGATGTGCCTCAGGGGCTGAACAGCCTGGAAGTCTATCAGGGCGTAGAAACCGGCGCCAGGCTCTACCCCTTGCCCCTGAAGCCCAAACGCCTTAGCCCTTTTCTGGGGCTGAGCTTTCGCCGAATCCGGTTTGCACAGGAACCTGAGGAGAACCGGTTTGACAACGGCGTGCCTAACTATGGGCGCTTCATCTACCCGCTGCAGTTCGGCCTGACCTATACATCAGACCGTTGGCACATCTCTGCTTCGGGTTATTACAATTTTCAGAATACCTTTGATTACTCTATCACGCCTCAGGCTACAGCAGATGTAGAGCTTAACCCCTTGTCGTTCAACCTGAGCCTGTTGCGGTATATCGACTCCGACCGGCACATGAGGACCGAAAAAGCGGTGGAAAGCATCAATGAAAATTATCGAACATTAAGGGAAGAAGGCCTGCTGAGTGCCTGGTTTTGGGGCATTGGGCCCTCTGCAGCACTGCAACGCTCCAGGTCGCCCTACCTGGCTGCCAACTTCCCTTTCTTTTATGATGACTATGCCGCTTCGGTATTGCCCGACCTTTCACTGGGAAGGTATTTTCACAAGCCTGACCTTAGTGCCAGCCTGACCTACCGCACCTATGGCAACACCTACGAGGGCTTTGACAACAAAATCCAAACCCGCAGGCATTCTGTAGGCGTGGAATCCGTTAAGTTCCTTTTCAATTATCTGGGATTTGTTCCTTTTGTTGGTCCGGCGCTGACCTATGAGCACCTCCGGGCAACCGTCAATCAGACCGTTTACACCGAGCAAAAACTAGCTGCAGGCATCACCTTTGGGTGGGACATCCGTGTTACCCGTACCGGGTCGAGCCTGCTGCGGACCAATCTGAGGTATTACCCCAACCTCCACATGACCATTGAGGGGGAACGGCTTATGTTTGACCACCTCGAATTTAATTTCATCCAATGGGTGCAGTTTATCGGGCGCAAGAAGGCCCTGCGGAGGTGAGAAGAGGCGAGCATGGCCGTAACTCGCTGACAAGGGTTTTCCAAAAAGCTGCGGCGTAGTTACGCCAGGCACTCATGGCTATTGGCGGCCTTTTTCAGTGCTTCCTGCGCAGTATCTTCAAAATCCGGCCGTAAACGATATCCGCTAAGCCCCAGTTGTAGCCCTCAAAGTCGGTTGGCCCCGTAAACTGTACTACCACCGCATCAATATCTTTGTGGTACCTGGCAATGCTCTGATAGCCAGGGATCAGCCCGGTGTGTTCGTAAACATAAACCGACGAATAGATGTCCTGCTCTTGGCCATCAAAGACAGACCCGTCGTTGAGTGCCCGCAAAAAGATGCCGACATCCTCAGCTGTGGCGAGCATGCCTATGTCTTCGCCTTTCAAATCATAAGGATAGCCTACATAGTAACCGCTCATCACCCGGTCAGGATCGACGTCGTTGACGGATGCAAACGTATTTTTCAGAGAGAGCCGGTCAAGAATGGCTTCCTGAATAAACTGAAAGTGGGGATAGCCCAGCACTTTGTCCATCAGCTCGCCCAGCAGCAGGTAGTTCGTATTGCTGTATTCATAGTCAGTGCCGGGTTCGAAACCAGCGGGCAGGTCGAGCACAAGTTCCAGGTTTTCCTCGTTGGTCTCCTTTGGAGCCATCCAATAGTTAGGGGTATTGGTATAGTTGGGAATGCCGCTGCGGTGCTGCACCAGCATAGCGAGGGTGACCTTGTCGGCATATTTCATTCGCCCGGCCAGTTCAGGAAAGTAATCGGCAAGGGTTTTATCCAAAGATAAACGTCCATCGTGCACCAATTTGGTGATGGCTACAGCGGTATACAGCTTACTGATGCTGGCTATTTTAAATAAAGCTTCCGGATAGGCAGGGATGTTGTTTTTGGGGTCGTGCCAGCCTGCTGCGTGAAAGGCCGGAGGCTGCCCTGCCTGATCTACGTAAACGATAATACCCCCGAACCCGTGGTCAAGGGCTTCATCCACCTGTTCTTGTACCGTGTCAGGCAGCGGCTTTAGCCATGCTTTGACCATAGGCCAGGGCACGAAGTACAAAGAGACGATGGTCCCGATGAGCAGGGCGATTCTGATGATCTGTGTTTTCCGGTCTGTAGGCATATGCGAGGCTTAGGGCTGGTTTCGGGAGGGATAAAGGTACGGCCTTTTGCGGTGATGTGGAATTCCTGTACCTTCAGAGAAGCAGACGCTGCTGCCGAGAGGAGTGTTGCTGATCACACCAAAGCTGCTCAAATGAGAGATATATTTCACAAACGCGCCCTTATACCGGTTTGCGGCTTAGCCTTGATGCTATTGTATGGTTTGTCCTGCTCCGGCATCAAAAGCCAACAGCAGGGAATAGCCAGCAACGGCCCAAAAATAAACGCCATGGTCTCAAAAATCAAGACGGAAGTCGATCCACAATACGTTTATGAATACGGCCAAACCAAATTTGTACCGGAATAGTAGTACCTTAAAGCCATAGCTCCAATCAAAAGAATAAAAAATGAGACTCCTTTCAACAATGGCACTGCTAACCCTTGTGCAGCTAATTTTCAGCTGCGAGGACGGCAACCCAAAAAACAATACCACTCCAACCATGTCTGACGAAACCTGGGAAGTCGACTTTCAAGACCATTTCGAGACTTTCAATCCCGATAACTGGCAGGACCAGCGTATTTGGGTAAACAATGAAAATCAATGCTACGTACCTGATGGCGAATTTGGCACCCGTGAAGTCAGCAACGGTACGCTAAAGCTCAAAGTGGTGAACAGCGGCGAGCAGCGCCACTGCGATAATTTTGACAAGCACGGCAAGCAGCACCCTCCCACCGAGTATGTAGCGGGCCGGATTTGCTCCAAAAACCGGAAAGAGTTCATAAAGGGGCGGTGGACTGCCCGCCTGAAATTATCCAGCAACGGGGAAGCCAGTATGTTCCCGGCATGGTGGCTGCTGGGCGCTCAAAACAACGAGCCTCCGGTACAGGAAGAAGACGAAAATATCTGCTGGCCACTGACCGGGTCCGGCGAAATCGATATCTTCGAGCACCATGGGGACCATATGAAAGATGAGTTCACCACAGGGGCCATTGTAAGCCTTGGGGAATGCGACAAAGGCGATTGGGAAAGCATGCGCAGCAACTTCCCGGCTCACCTCAATGAGTTCCACGAATACTCCGTAGAATGGGAAGGCAGCGACCTGGTCTACCGCCTGGATGGCAAGGAAGTGTACCGCAACGAAGGCGAAGGCGATAAATACCCGGAGCCGATGTTTGCCATTCTGAACTACGCCAAAATTACCGACTCCCCAATGACGGGCGAGTGGGTGATGGAGGTAGACTGGGTGAAGCATGAGCGGCGAAAAAATCAGTAATTTTTGACGGCTTCAAGCCATACAAAGCACTAACTGGTATACTGCCCAAATTTTGAACCAATACTATGATTGTATGAAAATAACTATTGCCTTCGCCCTGATAGGTTTCGGATTGCTTGCCTGCAGTGAAAGCTCCGCACCCGCCGAACAGCAAACGGGCCCAATCGATCGCCAGCAGGTACAGCATGATATAGACACGGTAAAAAACCTGGTCATGCAGTCTTTTGAAGACATCTGGTCAGATTTGGACACCCAAAAAATCGAAGCCCACCACACCCGCGACTTCATGCTGCTGGAAAATGGCGTGGTCTGGAACAATGATTCAGTGGCGAGTTACCTGATCAGAGAGCGGGAATCTATGGAAGCTCAACAATACCAGAGACTGAACCGTTTTGATTTCCTGAAATCCGAACACCACGGGCACGCCATCTGGGTGGCCTATCACAACTACGGCACCTGGGTGAAGGGCCCGGATACGTTAGGCACTGCCCATTGGCTGGAAAGTGCCATTGCCATAAAGGATGAAGGCAGGTGGAAGCTGCAGCAACTGCATTCTACAAGAGTCCGCAAATAGGGCCAAATAGTGGCCGGGGAGCACCCGGATGAAAACAGGACAACCCACATGCAGCCTTCCTATACTGACGATTAAGTGGCCTTCTATAAAGATCGGAGCAGCAAACCTACCGAATGTCAGCATACAGACTTTAAAAACGATTATTTTGCAAATACACATCATCGAAGAGACCAAAGACTGGATGGTCATCAGCAAGCCAGCCGGTATTCAGGTAGAGCGCAATCCCTTTGGCCCATCGGTAGAATCATTGGCCTATGCGCACCTGGAAGCGGAGCGCCGCAATCCCTATGTGGGCATTGTGCACCGGCTGGACCGGGTAACGACCGGCGTAGTACTGGTCGCCAAGCACAGAAGCGTCCTGCGGAAGCTCAACCGGCAGTTTGTGGAAAAGGACGTGCGCAAGACCTACCTCGCAGCAGTCGATCAGCCGCCACCGTCCAGTCAGGGCACCCTGCATCATTGGCTGGAAAAAGACCGGGCGGCCAAGCGGGCTATTGTCCATAAAGAACCTGCCGAAAAGGCCAGGGAATGCCTGCTCAACTACAAAGTCCTGACTACAACTTCGGACAATCGAACCCTCCTGGAATTGGAGCCGCTCACGGGCCGCTACCATCAAATCCGGGCACAACTGGGCTTCGTGGGCTGCCCGGTAGCCGGTGATGTCCACTATGGTGCCCCTCAGCCCTATCAGGACCACCACATCATGCTGCACGCCTGGAAACTGGAGTTCTTCGACGAGCGGAAAAAGGACCGCCGGTTGGTGGAAGCGCCCCTCCCGGAATGGGCAGAGGTCTTGAAGTAGAAAAAGCAGTGGCACAAATTGCACCACTGCATCGATTAAGCAAAATCTTTACAATAGCAATTTTGCTTAGCATCGGACCGGCACGCTCCTAACTGCCGGTGCCGAAAGATTCACACAAAATGCACACGTTTTTAAAAGTGCGGCATTTCACTCCTTACATGCTTACTTACGGTATTCTTTGGAAGGTTGGATTATATCAATAGAAAAAACGTTCTATTCCCTGCGGGTCTTGCTCCCCACCAAAGCTGTACTCCTCCATACCATTGATGCGCAGCTCAGAAGCGGGCACCGGTAACTGTGCCGGTGTACCCAATTGCAAGCCGCCCAGCGCCGTCACTTCGGTGGAGGCTTCGCGGGGGCGCATCCGGCGGCGGTCCAGCCAAAGGCTGGCAGGGGCGGTATTGAACAGCTCAATGGCGCGCTCGTAGAGCAAGGCTTCTTCTACTTCAAAATAGGAAGCAGCAGCCGTAAGGGGCGGCAAATTGCCCCGGTCGGTACGCGAACCGGCGTCAATCACACTGGCAGCGGCAGCAGTTTGACTGGTGCGGAGCAATGCTTCTGCCCGGAGCAGCTCATTATCCGCTTTGAGAAAGGCAGGCATAGGGCCGGCAAGCCCATCCCCGAACAAGTCTGGCTGGGTCACTTGCCGCTTGTGCTGGTAGTGCGAAAAGTGCCATTCCCCTCGTCCGGGGGGGAAACCCACCACCGGGCTGTACACAAAGTCAGAAGTCAGGCGCGCATCCTCAGAGGCGGCCTGGGTTTCTGAAAGAGGGACGTCCCCATTGGCTTCCACCTGTGGGTACCGGGCGGGCTGATTGGGGTCAAAGGCGGCCACAAGGCGCTGGTCGAGGCGCGCCCAGAAAGGGCCGGCCTCGGTATTTGCCAGCGTGTACTGCTGATAGCTCGTCCACTGATTGCCATTGGCGTTGGGAGTGAAGTCATAAGTCAGCCCCTGCTCCGCATGTTGGAGCACGGCCTGCCAGTTGGTGCCCTCATTCTCATCCAGGGTGCGGGCAGCTTGCGCCAAAAACCGGGCGGCATAGCTGTGGGCGAGCTCTGCGAACGTACTTCCATCCAGTGGCAGCCCGTTGAAGTAGTTGTGGATGAAGTCGATGCCATTGGCTTCAGCCAGTTGGATGGCAGCCTCCAGCTCTTCCACTGCCCGGTCATTGACAGCCGTGTAGGGCAAAAAGTCGAGGGCGCCGCCCAGCTTGGTATTTTCATCCACCACCGGCGCCTGATCAAACCAAAGGGACAAATAGCCCCAGCTTAGCCCGCGCAGGGCATAGGCAGCTGCCCGTACCGACTGATCCTGCGGGCCGTTCTGATCAATGCTCACCCCTTCCGATAAGGCTTTCAGCACGTCATTGGCATCAGCCACCGCTTGCAGGCACCCGTACCAGGGCACTTCCACAATCGCCCGGTAATCCAGAGGCTCGGTATTGAGGTTGCGGTAAGAAAGGCGTGGTTCCTGCCCCATGGCAGCCGCGCCAAAGTCATCCCAGGGCAGGGCGTAGGCATCTGCGGTAACGCCCAGGGCCACAGCGGGCTCCGGACTGTGGATGCTGCCCCACCAGGTAGCATAGCCACGGCGCAGGGCTTCCTGCAGGTCCGTACCCTTACTGATGACTTGCTGCCCATCGGGCGTAAGCTGAGGGGCGTTGTCCAGCGGCTCGCAGGACCAAAGGCCGGCCAACAGCATCGCCAGCAGGGAGAAGGTAAATTTGCGTAGCATATCAAAACGTTATTTGTGCGCTGAAGCCCAGGTGGCGCCGCAGCGGATGGTTAAAGAAATCGACGGCAAACAGGGCAGGATTGCCGCCGGGGCTCCACAGCTGACTGCCCGGTGTGCCCGGCTGCCGCTGCCGTATCGGATTGCCGGTTGTCGTAGTGGTTAAGGCCGGGTGGTAGCCGCTGTAGCCGGTCAGGGTAAACAGGTTTCGGCCAATCAGGCTGAAGCGGATTTCCTCAAAAATGTTCTTCAGCGCAGGCAGCCGCTCCGGCGTAAAAGTATAGCTAATGGCGGCCTCCCGGAGCATAAAGTAGGAGCCGTCTTCCACAAAGTAGGCGTTGGGGATCAGGTCGTTGGACAAGCCCTCTTCTCCGTAGAAAGTGGCTGGCAGCTCGGGCGACGCCCCCAGGTCGGCATGACGCTCATTGGCGTACATCCACTGTTTAGTGTAGTTGTAAATGTCCCCGCCCTTACGCCAGTCGAACAGCGCAAAGAGCTCAAAACCTGCATAGGCAAAGGTATGGGCAATGCCAAGCTGAAAGTCGGGGTTGATATCGCCAATGACTTGCTGCACGGGCGCGCCATTCTCATCTGTGATCAGCAGGGGCACTTCTCCAGGCGTGCCGAGGAGGTCCTGCCGCACGATAAAGCCCTGCTCGTTGGTAGTGTAGTCGAAGGGGTTGAAATCCGGATTGTCCGATAGGTCATCGGGGGTACGGGCAAAGGCCTGCCCCACCATAATGCCCAGGGACTGCCCTTCTTCTATGCGAAAGAGATTGGTGTTTGTCCAGCCGGGGCCTGTCTCGTAGGCGGGGATGGCAAGGGCGGTTACCCGCTGCTCCACCCGTTGCCCGGTGGCTTGTACGTTCCAGCGCACCTTGGCGCCCGGGATGCGGAACAGCTTTTTGAAATCGATCTCAAGGCTGCCTTCGTAAATATCGGCCTCCACGGTCCCGGCATTGCGCCATTGCCCTTCAAAACCAGCGCCCCCGGACAGTTGCTGAAAGAGGATTTGGTCTTCGGTCGTGGACTGCACATAGGTGCCGGAAAGGGTAAAGGCTTTGAAAATCGTCATATCCACACCCGCTTCCAGTTCCTGCGTCCGGGCAGGTTGCAGGGCATCGTTGGCAATGGTTTGCCGGCTCAGGCTGCCGTTGACCAGCTCGTAGGTCTCATACCGTTGCTGATAGGCGGGGCGTATGCCGGCGGTACCTATTGCTGCCCTGAATTTCAGTTCCTGAAAGATTTTCAGGTTGACGTCCTCACTCATGCGGTAAGCGGCACCAATGCGGTAGAAAGCCGGCCAGTCCACACTTTCGCCAAAGAGTGTTGACTGTTCTGCCCGGGCTGCAGCTGTGAAAATATAGCGGTCCCGGAAGTCCACATCAGCCTGCGCGAACCCGCTGTAAGCCGTCATCTCCTCCGCCAGAGAGGAAATATTGGTTTCGGATTGCGGATTGTCGAGGGAGCGGTTGCCGGCCACAGCCAGGTTTTCGCCCCTTGCCAGGGAAAAGTCCCGGTCGAGGTCCTCGTACAGCAGCCCCGCCCGGAAGGCGGTATTGAAGCCCAGCCATTCTTTGTGCAGCAAGAGGCTGAGGGAGGAGGTGAAGTACTGTTGCATGCGTTCGGCGTATTCCAGCCCACCGCCGTTGCTGCCCTGTACGCCCGAGGTCACCAAAGGACTAAAACCGACAGGTACGTTGGTGCTCAGATAGCCTTTGTCGATAAACAGTTGACGCTGTGTGGTGCTGCGGTCGAGGGTGGCGGCGTAGTCGATGTCCAGCCATTTGGCAGCCTGAAAAGTACCTCCAAACATCCCCATCAGCCGGCTGTGGCGCTCCGCTGTCTGTAGTTGCTCCCGCAGGTAAAGCGGATTGGTGATGCGTGCACCGGTATTGTCGATGTCCCAGTCGAAGGGCGTCCCATCTTCTTCGTTACGGGCATCGAGGTCAAACATGGGGGTCATGAGCAGGGTGTTGGCAACGGGGTTGTCGGGCGTAGCGCCCTGTGCTGCCCCCGCATCGTTCTGACTGCTCACATAGTAGGCACTGCCCCTCACCTTTAGCCGGTCGCCCGCCTGATGCCCTAGGTTCGCGCGGAAGGCATGACGGGTGTAGCCTTCGCGGCCCGGGATAACCCCCTCGTCGCGAAAGCGCTGCGCGGATCCCCGAAAGGAGGTCCCGCCTGTCCGGCCTGTCACCGTGAGCGAGTTGGAGCGCAGGCTGCGCCGCTCGAACAGATGACTGCTTTCGTAGTCTTGCAGGTTGGGCAGGGTGTTGGTAAAGGTGTTCGCAGGCAGGGGGCCACCCAACAGGGGCTGCGGGCCAGCGGGGTTCAGGATTTCCCGGTTGGTAAACCCGAGTATGGGATAGGCTTCCTGCACCTCACTCACCTGATAATCGGTGCGGTAGGTCATCTGAGTTTGCCCGTCTGCCAGCTCGTACCCGTTTTTCGTAAAAATCTGGATGACGCCATTGGCGCCCTGCGCACCAAAGGCGGCAGCTCCGGCGGCTCCTCTGAGGACTTCCACCTTCCCGACATCCTCTGGGTTGATATCCAGGAGTTGGGCATCCGCCATAAAGATGCCATCGATCAGAACAAGGGGCTGCTGAGTGCCGGAGAGGTGGTTAATGCCCCGTAATTGCAAGTGATAGCCCTGCCCTGCCTGTCCGCCAGGCTGCAGCAGACGGAGCCCCGGCACCCGTCCGGCAAGGGCGGTGCTCAACCGGTTGGGGCGGTTTTGCTGTAGCGTGGCACCGTCGAGCAAAGTCCCACCAAAAGGTAGTAAAGGGGCCGCCCGGGGCTGCGCCAGGCCGGTGGAAAA
>JANSXW010000105.1 GCA_024742755.1 bacterium
AATCAGAGCTACGACATATAGCCAGTAGTGGCGCTGCCATCGCTTTTTGACCAGGAGGTTGTACTGCTTTTTCAGCCTTCCCTCCTGGTCTCGCTCTTCGTGGATCAGGTAGGACTTGTACCCGCGTGGGGTTAGGTCGTTGTCGTTGCGCTTAAGCATGTTCAAAGACGTTTATCGCACAGCATCCTTGCCTGGTGGTATATATGACATGTTTACCATGGTTTTTAGCCAAGCATCCAACCTTCCAGTAAGTGTCTTTCCGATACTGAGTTTTAATTGTTTTTACCTTGCCGTTGTAATGCTTAATCTGTACATCTACATTTTTGATGCAACGTACTATATCACCCGGTTTCGTGTTTTCAGGCGTACAGCGTTGCCCTGTTTTGGTTGATTTCTTCATGTCAGATAGTTTTGAGGATGAATAGAATAATCAGCACGGCGCAACCTATCAGCGTATCTCGCAGGATGTTGCGGCCCTCTCGCTTGATCTCGTCTTTGTCGGTCTGGATTTTTACCTTCATAGACAAAAGGGTTTAGGGGCAGGAGCGCTGCAAAAGCCCTCCCGCCAATGGATGGATAAATAATTACTTCGCTTGCGGTGACTACTTCAGCCGCTCATTCAGCAGGTACTCGTACAGCCGCACCCACTGTTCATTGTTCTGTATGGCGCTGATTGTACGGTCGGAGGGCATATCCCCTTTGCGCTCTGCCTTCAGCTTCTTTTGCGTGTGACTGCCCAGGCGTTTCTTGTACATCTTCAGCCGCTGTTTCAGCTGCCCGGTGTTGAGCTTCGCCAGTGTTTCCGGATCAGCACCTTCCGGTAGTGCATCGGGTGGGGTTGCCGCTTCGTGATCCTGCTTTTTTCGTGTGCTATTAAGGTCACGTTCCGGATCAGTGCGCATAAATCCAATCTGACGGCGCTTCGGGCGTACCTGTATCACGGGTTCCCCCTCTTCGCGCTCCAGCTGTAGCCGGACTTCCACATTAGCCAGGGCGGTGGGGTCGTACAGCTCTGCCGGTGATGGGGGCAGCGGTGGCGGTGGTGTTTTCTCGGCAAACGCTGCAATGCGCTGCCGGAGGTTGACCTGTACCCGCTCAGTGAGTGCGGCCCATGCCTCGGTGAGTGCTGGGGGGCTAATGTCGTGTTGGGCCAGCTCCACCGTTTCCTCGATGCCGCTGCCTTTGGCGTGAATGCGCTCCAGGATCACAGCGGAAAGGAAGATAAACAAGCATATCACGGTGAAGTAAGCCAGCCCACCGCCGTAGCCGTCCACCGTGGCAGCCCGTTCGCCTTTGGCTTCCTGAAATTCACCCTCCAGGCTTGCGGTGGCTTCCTGGTAGGCGGTTTTGATCTCTGCCAGTGCTGCCTTATGCTCTGCCAGCAGCGCGGCAAGGGCTTCGCCTTCCTCAGCCTTGATGCCTGCAATGACTGTAGCTTCCTCAGCCTCCAGGTTGGCGATTTTCTGACGGGCCTCATCTTTGGCGGTGGCGAAGGATTGCCCCGTTCGGCGCTCCCGGTTGTAAACGTTGCTCAGTTCCCGTTTGGCGGCTCCGATCTTACCGGCATACGCGCTTTGCTCAGCTGCCAGGCGTTCCTGGTATCGCTGAGCGGTGGCGGTGCTGTCACTCCGGTAGGCTTCGGCGGCTTTTGCCTGGCTCGCGTTGTAGTCGATCTGTGCGCCTTGTATCGCCAGGCTGTCCCGCTCCGGCTCTACGACTACGGCATCCACAACGGTCTTACTGTTCTGATAGCTCAGTATGCCGGACGTAGCCAGCAGCACGAAGCCCAAAATAAAGACGGCTATGGACATTGCCAGGTGAAGCCCCTGCCATCGCTTGTACAATACGGCATCCACTGCCTGTGGGATGGTCACTCTGAGACCGATCTCGAGTACAGCGGTGCCGATAATGGCAACCGCAGCAGCCGGATAGATAGCCAGCTCCTGGAGGATGGGATAAAGTACGCTGAGTGCAGCCGCAAAGATGCCGGAGACCTCCGTCAGGGCACTAACGATTTGGGCAGCGTAGCCGCTGGATTTGATGGTTTTGCCCAATTTTGCATAAGTAGCAAAGAATGCCCTATCTTTAGGCGTAGAATTAAGATACTTCATTTCTCGCTTTTTTAGGTGAGGAATAGCCCGCTTCGAGTTGCACCTCGGGGTGGGCTTTTTTAATGGTGGTTACGAATTGCGCAATACTTGCTTTAGCTCTGACCGCAGCCAGTAAATCTGTTTGCCCTTCCGGTAGGAGGGTTCCAACTTCCCGTCTTTGTGGTAACGGCGTACCGTAGTCATGGAAACCGACAATATGTCGCACATTTCTTCCAGTCCTACGATCTCTGTGCCTGGCTTGCCATGCTTGTTGGCATCTTCGATCACGGCGGCCAATTCCGTCAGGTCTGCGGTGACCGCTGCCAGTTTTTCGCGGGCTTCCCTGACTGCTTTTGAAAGGTTGACATTCATACATCGTACTGTTTTAGTGGTGAAAAAAAAGGGTTAATGAATCCGCTTTCGTTGTCAAATTTACGTTAATGAATTGGTATTAACGTAACATTCTGAGTAAAAAAAAGCTACAAAAACAAACTCAAATCTATCATATTGATTACCATGCTTTTATCAATAGTGATTGATTTTAATAGTCTCGTTGTTTCAATCAATCCTGTAGCAAATGGATCAGAATCATTAAGGCTAATTTGTTCATTTAAGTATTCCTTAGAACTTAAATAGTCTATAAATTCTGCCTTTGTTCCTTCAGCAATCCAATCTATAGCTTTAATATCTGAACTCATTAATTTCAGATATTCAGTATTCCAGAATCCAAAGCCTGAAAAACTAGAAAAGAGCATAAAACCAAAAATTGAATATTGCAGCTGAACTGGCCAGTTTAGAAACCGACTAGATTTGTTACCTTTTAGCAAACCTGAAACAGTGGAGTACAAGGTATTGGGGAAAATATTTTCATTCCCTCCAATGATTGAATCAAATTCATCAGGGTAATTTTTTTTCGTGTAATCCTTTAATAAGTCAACGGTTTTGAACTCCGTAAAAAAAAGAAGGGAAAGTTGTTTAAAGTCATTGTGAATACTGCTTAAACCACTTAATGAATAATCGTCCCCGTAGATTTTATAACCTGCCTTGATAATCGCTCTGACCTCTTTCTCAAATTGCTTTATTTCAGCGTTGATTCTAGGCTCTGACCTTTGGATGACGTAGAGGTTAAACTCTCCTTCACTCATCAAGCCATCAATGGTATTTTTAAACTCAAAAGGCGATTGGTGGTTTTTTCGATTGAATGTTACCCTGGAGTACACAGGATATCTGTTTACTCCGGCTAACACTTTTGGTTTCAACCGCGTATTCAAAAAGAACTTAACCCCTATTTTCTTTTCCTTAGCCATCTACTGCCATTCAATTTTTTCGAGTTCCCGCTCCACCTGGGAGTTAGCCAGGCGAATGTAAATCTTTGTCATGTCGAGCGTGGAGTGATTAAGCAGCCGTTGCAGCACTGGCATCTGTACCCGTGGGGCCATCTGCGTGGCGAAGGTGCGCCGGCTGACGTGAAAACTCAGCTGCTTATCTATGCCGGCAAGCCCTGCCAGCTCCTTCAGGCAACGGTTGGTGTATTGGTTGGTGAGCTTGAACAGCGGGAAGGCTTGTAAATCCTTCCGGTTGTCTAGCTTCTGCGCTGCCAGGCGGTCACGAATGATCTGTTCCGGCTTGCTCCATTGGATGCCGTCCCGCTTGAATAGCAGCCACAGCGGTATAGTGTGTTTGTTCCTGGTCTTTTCAATCCGCATGGTGATCTGCATACCCTTCGCCGTTTCTTCAATGTGCTTCCGGGCCAACTTTACTACGTCACCGAATCGCAGCCCGGTATAACAGGCAAATAAGAACATGTTCCGGATCTTCTCCAGGTACTTGAAACCGGCGGGGATCTCCAGCTGCTCCAGGAGGTGCAACTCGGCTTCGGTGAGGTACTCCCGGTGGGGTTCCTCCTGCCGTGGCTTGAACTTCCGGTAGGGGTTGCCATCTATTGGGAGGTAGTCGTGCTTTATTGCCAGGTTGATGTAAGTGCGCAAACACTTATGGTGCCGGAAGGCGGTATTCAATCCCATCGGGTGGGAGAGTAGGTATTTGTTAAAGGACGACAGGAAGGAATACTTCAGGTCTGAGAACAGCACGTTCCTGTGGAATCGCTTGAGGTATCGCAGCGTTACCCGGTGCTGACGCTTGGTGCTTTCCTGTAGTTCCGGGCGCTCGATCTCCCGCTCGAAAAACTCTGTGAATGTCAGATAGGGGTTGAGGTCGGGCGCATCCTCAGCTGCGGGATTTTCCAGGAGTCGCAGCGGTGCCGCTCCAAACCGTTGCAGGAGTTCCAACTCCCGTTTTTTGTAGCCCTTAATTTGTTCGTGGATCAGGTCGTTTAGGTGCAGCTCAGAAATGTGGCTTTCTGATACCCGGCGGTGGGTGGTGTCCCAGTGGTCCGGCTCGATGTAGATGCCGGTAGAGAAAAACCGGGTGCGCTGCTCTGCTGGAGAGTAGGCCCGGACCTGAATGAGGGCTTCCCCATCCTGGTTTAAGATGTTGTTCCGATTGTAGACCACTGAGAATTTGATCTTTTTGAAATGCGTTGCCATCACTGATTGTAATTGAAAGGTTAAGTAATTGCGGATCATTAACCCTTTCAATACAAAAACCAGTACAAAAGCAGACTATCCGTTGATAGTCAAAAGGCGCGTTTTCGCGCTCAATCCGTTGAGTGTAGGTAAGTTATGGTTGCCGGTTGGCAACCAAACACCTACGTTCGTGATCCCGGCAGGATTCGAACCTGCGACCGTCTGATTAGCTTACCATCTACGGCTTTCGCCGCTCCTGACGATCAATGTCAGGATTTGTGGTCTGGACTATCTCTTCGCCATTTCAGGCGCGCCACGTATAGTCTCTACGGAACCTCGCGGAAGTCCTCCGCCCAATGCACTCCATTGGACTGATTATTTCGAGGTATTCCTACCCTAAGCGAAACGGATTGGGAAAAATGATTGGGATCTATATAATAGCATTGATCCGTTTCCGGGCAATAGATTGCATAGAGGTCAATCTCGTTTTTATCTATTGCCTTGTTGACTACACCTCCTGAAAACGCATAAGAACTTCGGAAAGTGATTTCAACAGTATCATTTTTTTTAAGCTTTCTGTATTTGACCTGCACTCTTTTAAATGCACCTTCTTTGTAGGCGACGATATCAAAAGGGGCGTGTTCCGTTTCCGGATTAAGTATCAAATAGCCTTGCTCAAATAAATCCAGCTTAGCCTTCAAAATACCCAGGTCTCCTTTGCTTTTAGTGTGATGCTTGTACATAACATTCAAAATATAAAGAAAACCTCAAGTTTCCTCGGGATTGCCATTTTGCCGTGGCAAAGAAGGTTTCCCCGATACAGTGGCGTCCACTCTGCAGGTTCTGTTTCCCTGCAAAGGCTCCTGTTGCCTGCCTCTTATGGCAGGCTGCTTAAAGTCAGATGCTCTATCCCCTGAGCTACGGGACCAATCAATTGGGCAAAAAGTAAAGTAATCTGCCCGTTGCAACTAAATTAAATCCCCGCTGTCCGCCGAAGCCTGTTAAGTGGCGAAGGCGAATGAGCTACACCTGCCTGCTATTACCGCCAGGTAGGCAGGGGACCATTTTTTAGCGGTTGCAAAGCTACAGTTTTTTTCATTAGAGTGCAAGATGAAAGCAAACAGAGGCAACCAACAACCGGCCTTATCTGTTTATTAGGTTGTACGTTAATGCATTAGCTTATAATTGGACATCCCGTGAAAAAAATTGTCAAGAAGAAAAGAATCTACTTCTCCTTCGCATTCCTACTCCTCCTCATTTATGGATATGACTTTATGGAAATGCGGATCAGTACGCCGACCTACCAGAAAATTTTAGCCGAAAACCCACTCGGGCTGCAGGCAGAATTTGGTACCCTTTCCACCGAAGGCCGTGATTTGCGTTACCTGGAGATTGGGCGGGACTCGCTGCCCTTAGTCGTTTTTATCCATGGTGCGCCCAGCTCTTCTTCCTTCTGGCGGACATTCCTAAAGGACACCAGCCTTTTGGCGAAAGCCAAGCTGATGGCGGTTGACCGGCCGGGCTATGGCTATTCCGGTTACGGAGAGCCCGAGATTTCTGTAAAAAAACAGGCAGCCCTGATCGCCGAAGTGATCAGGGAAAAGCGGGGGCAGCATGCTTCGGTTATCCTGCACGGGTCAAGTTATGGGGGTACCGTGGCGGCACGAATCGCGATGGATTTCCCGGATCTCGTAGATGGCCTTCTGCTCCAATCCGCTTCTCTGATGCCGGGAGAGGAAAAGACTTTTGCCTTCACTCATATCACCAAGCACTGGCCACTTCGCTGGCTTTTGCCCGGCTCCATTCACGTGGCAAATATGGAAAAGCTGAGCCATAAGATGCAGCTTGACTCTATGGCCGGGTTGTGGGACCGGATTAAAAGCGCAGCCATCATCCTGCACGGCGATGCAGACAACCTCATCTACCCTGAAAATGCTATATTCGCCAGTGAGCGGCTGGTGAATGCGCCCTTTTTAGAGTTCAAACTGCTGGAGGGGCGCAAGCATGACCTGCTGTGGACCAAACGGCAATTGCTGGAACAGTCGCTCGAGAAACTCATTCAGGTCACTACCGGAAAGTATGCCGGAGTGGACGGGTTTTCTTCCGTACAGCACTAAACAATGATCTGCTAAGCGCATGAGCCAGGTAAAAATCGAAGAAAGTTGGAAAGCGGTATTGGAGCAGGAATTCCAACAGCCTTACTTTCAAAGCATTGCCACTTTTCTGAAAAAGGAGAAAGCAGCCGGGAAAAAGATTTATCCGCCCGGCAGCCTGATCTTCAATGCCTTTAACATCACGCCCTTCGACAAAGTAAAGGTAGTGATACTGGGGCAGGACCCTTACCACAACCCGGGAGAAGCTATGGGGCTGTCGTTCTCCGTGCCCAGGGGCGTCCGGGTGCCGCCTTCCCTCCGCAATATTTACAAAGAACTGCAGTCCGATCTTGGCATGGCTTCGCCCAATCACGGCGACCTGACAGCATGGGCAGCGCAGGGTGTATTCCTTTTAAATGCCATGCTGACGGTAGAGCATAAAACAGCCGGCGCCCACCAGAAAATTGGCTGGCAGGACTTTACAGGCGCCGTGATCCGAAAACTATCAGAAAAGCGCGAGGGGCTGGTGTTTATGCTTTGGGGTGGTTTTGCCCGCAAGAAAAAAACGCTTATTGACGCGGACAAACACTTAATTCTGGAGGCAGCACACCCTTCTCCGCTCGCAGGTGGAGCTTTTTTCGGAAGTGCACATTTCTCAAAAGCAAATACTTATCTGGAGGAGCAAGGTAAAGCACCCATTAACTGGCAACTCTCCTAACAATGAATTTCCAGTTCCATATGTTGGCAGATTGATAATATCGCAAGAAGGTATTTGTATAATTAAAAGGCAAATCATAAATTTGATTCGCAAACGTGCAAATTTCAGATAAAAATTAGACCTAAGGTCTAAGCAGCTTCTATCTTTCCAGTCTTTCTAGCAAACAATACAGAACAGTATGACCAAGCCGTTTTGGCTTGACCTGTCATATTTGTGCTCATAAAAAGCATTTAATCACTCAATTAACCCTATTTTTTATGAAAAAGCTTGTTTTATCTATTCTCGTCTTAGCAGTGGCGTTCCTGTCGGTACAGCCGGCCCACGCTTTTGTCGTGAAAGTGACAGACCAGGATAAGATCGAGTCCTCTGCAGAAGCTGCCGGACTTGAGATGAATGGTTTGGAGAACCTCACTATAGATGAGTTCCTGGACCTGACCCCCAAAAAAATCCGCCAGGAGACAGGCGAAAAGCTGAACCTCAAAGAAATTATCGCGCTTAAAGCGGCTCAGAAAGCTGTTAAAAAAGAACTGCGTAAAGGCAATGAGGACAAGCCAAAGAGCCAGTTGGTGGCACTTTTGCTGGTTATTTTGGTTGGAACCATTGGTATCCACCGCTTCTACCTTGGTTACACTACGATTGGTATTATCCAGTTGCTGACCTTGGGAGGTTGTGGGATTTGGACACTGATTGACCTCATCCGTATTGTGATGGGCGATCTTGGCCCGGCAGACGGAAGCGCATATGACCCAACGCTTTAACCGAAAATCTTTCGCAATGGTAAGGCTGGCTGTACTGCTGGCCTTACCTGTTGTGCTTTGGCTATTGCCTGCCACCTATTTTGATGAGGGGCAGGCTGTTTGTGTCTCCCGTTTGCTCTTTGACGTGGAGTGTTACGCCTGTGGGCTTACTCGTGCAGTGATGCATGCCCTGCATCTTGACTTCTCAGAAGCTTTTTACTACAATCCTCTTGTCGTAGTCGTGCTGCCGCTCTTAATCTTACTCTGGAGCATTTGGGTTCGCCAGGATTTAAAAACCCTTGGCTTTTACCCTTTGTAAAAGCAGGATGCTGTAAGCACAGGTGAGCCCTAAGGCTTTATGCCTGCAAGTTGGTAAATATCTGCGCTCTTCATTTCCTTAACACCGCCGGGAGGCAATTTAATTTTTTCGAGGCTTATCTTTTGAATGCTTGTCCGCACAAGGCGCAGTACCGGAAATCCAACCGCCGCGCACATCCGCCGCACCTGCCGGTTTTTGCCCTCGGTCAGTTGGATAGAAAGCCAGCTGTCTGGCACGGTTTTTCGGAAACGGACGGGCGGGTCCCGTTCGGGCAGGGCAGGAGGGGAGGTAAAAAGCTCCACTCTGGCAGGCCGCGTCCGGTGGGTTTGCTTTTTGATGCGTATGGAAACCCCCTTGCGCAATTGGGACAATGCTTCCCGATCCGGAATGCCTTCCACCTGCACCCAGTAAGTGCGGGGGTGCTCAAACTTTGGGTCGAGCAGCCGGTGCGTCAGTGCCTTGTCGTTGGTGATGACGAGCAAGCCTTCGCTATCCTTGTCCAGCCTGCCTACCGGATAAACATCCCCGGGAAAATCGTAGAGGTCCCCAAGCACACGGTGATCAGGGTGCTCCCGCGTAAACTGACTGAGCACCCCGTAAGGCTTGTTAACGATATAGTATCGTAAATCAGACATTATACGTTGAAACGGAAGTGCATGACATCCCCATCAGTCACTACGTACTCTTTGCCTTCCACCGCCATTTTGCCGGCTTCTTTGACCGCCTGCTCTGAGCCCAGGCTCACGTAGTCGTTGTACTTGATGACCTCAGCCCGGATAAAGCCTTTCTCAAAATCGGTATGGATAACGCCAGCCGCCTGCGGGGCTTTCCAGCCATCCTGAATGGTCCAGGCGCGGACTTCTTTAACCCCGGCGGTGAAGTAAGTGATGAGATTGAGGAGCTTGTAAGTGGCGCGAATGACCCGGTTAACGCCCGGCTCGTCCAGCCCCATATCGTTTAGAAACTCCAACCGCTCTTCTTTGGTCTCCAGTTCGGCTATATCTGCTTCGATCGCTGCACTGACGAGAATGACCTCCGCAGGTTCACCGGCCACAGCCGCTTTGAATCGCTCAGAATGCGCATTGCCATCATTCACAGCATCTTCTTCCACATTGCACACGTAAAGGATAGGCTTGGCGGTCAGCAGGAACATCTCCTTAAGCAGGGCGTGTCCGGCTTCGTCCAGTTCGATGGAACGGGCTGGTTTTTCATCCTCCAGGTGCGCCAGTATTTTCTGGCTGATCTCCAGGTTCCTCAGGTCTTCCTTGTTGTTGCTCTTGGCCTGCCGCTTGAAGCGGTCCACCTGCTTCTCCACGGTCTCAATGTCCTTGAGCAGCAGCTCGGTGTCAATCGTTTCCTTGTCGCGCACCGGGTCTACATTGCCATCTACGTGGACCACGTTGCCTTCATCAAAGCAGCGCACCACATGCACAATTGCATCCACTTCCCGGATGTTGGCCAGGAACTGATTGCCAAGGCCTTCCCCCTGACTTGCGCCCTTGATCAGGCCGGCAATATCGACAATCTCAATCGTGGTTGGCTGTACCTTCTGTGGGTTGACGAGCTCCGCCAGCTTATCGAGGCGGGGGTCAGGAACAGTGATGACGCCCACGTTGGGGTCTTTGGTTGCGAATGGATAATTGGCTGCCAGTGCTTTGGCAGAGGTCAGCGCATTAAACAGGGTAGATTTTCCAACATTGGGAAGCCCCACGATACCCGCCTTTAGTGCCATATGCTGTATTTGATTGAAAGTAAACGGAATTGGCAACCGGCACCACTGCCGCCTGCCCAATATCTAACAAGGCCGCAAAGGTAAGCAATTGGTTAGAATAAACCGTGCAGCTCTCCGTTAACCTGATTGACAATATTGCCCATATCCTCCGGATTGCGCATGAAATCAATGTGATCGGCGTTGATGACCAGGAGCCTCCCTTCCTTGTAGCCGCTGATCCAGTTTTCGTAGCGCTCGTTGAGGCGTTTGAGGTAATCGAGGCTCATGTTGCCTTCGTAGTCCCGGCCGCGCTCCTGAATGTGCTCCACAAGGGTCGGAATGCTGGCCTTGAGGTAAATCAGCAGGTCCGGTGGCTGAATCTGAGAAGACATGGTCTTGAACAGGTCAAAGTAATTCTGGAAGTCGCGGGTCGACATCAGCCCCATATCGTGCAGGTTAGGCGCAAAGATGTAAGCATCTTCGTAAATGGTGCGGTCCTGTACCACGGTGCGGTCACCGGACAGGATTTTCAGCACCTGCTGATAACGGTTGTTCAGGAAAAACACCTGCAGGTTGAAAGACCACCGCTGCATGTCTTCGTAAAAATCGCTCAGGTAGGGGTTGTCGTTGGCGGACTCGTAGTGGACATCCCAGCCAAAGTGGTGGCCTAATCTTTCCGAAAGGGTGGTTTTGCCCGCTCCGATGTTACCCGCTATAGCAATATGTTTTATATTTGGCGGCGACTTCGCGCTGTTTTCGCTCATTTTTCTTCAGGATTTCCTGCGAAAATATAAAAGATAGCGGAAATAATCGGGGCCAATCCGCTCCTTCGATGGTAATTGATTGTTTACCGATGATTTAGCGCCAAACATCTAATATTTTATCATGAAAATTGACGAGTCCTTAATATTGAAGCTGGAACAACTGGCTCGTTTGCAATTGTCCACTGCCGAGCGCACGGCTATTCAGGGCGATCTGAACCGGATTCTGGAGATGGTCGAGAAGCTGGAAGAACTGAATACCGAAGGCGTTGAACCCCTGACCTACATCAATGAAGATGTGAATGTCCTGCGGGAAGACGTGGTACGCGGGCAAACCGACCGGGCCGACGCGCTCCGGAACGCGCCGGATCAGGATGGCGAGTACTTCCGGGTACCGAAAGTAATACCTTCAAAAAAATAAAAATTTATGCAGCCCATCATCGCCGTTAAGGGACTTACCAAAACCTATACCATGGGTACCACCAAGGTCCATGCCCTGCGCGGTGTAGACCTGGATATCCAAGCCAATGAATACCTGGCCTTAATGGGGCCTTCCGGTTCGGGGAAGTCCACCCTGATGAACCTGCTGGGCTGCCTCGATACGCCTACAAGCGGCGAATACTGGCTCAACAGCACCAATGTATCCACCATGGACGATGATGAGCTCGCAGAAGTCCGGAATAAGGAAATCGGCTTCGTTTTCCAGACTTTCAACCTGCTCCCGCGTTTGTCGGCTCTGGAGAATGTAGCCCTGCCCCTCGTGTATGCCGGGCAGTCCAAGTCGGCCCGCCTCGACCGTGCCCGTGAGGTGCTTACGGAAGTAGGATTGGGCGACCGGGTAGACCACAAGCCCAATGAGCTTTCCGGCGGGCAGCGGCAGCGTGTCGCAATTGCCCGGGCATTGGTAAACAGGCCTTCCATCATCCTGGCAGATGAGCCTACCGGCAACCTCGATACGAAAACCTCCATTGAAATCATGGGCATCTTCGAGCGCATCCACGAAATGGGCAACACCGTGATCCTGGTTACCCACGAACCTGATATTGCCGAGCACTGCCACCGTATGGTCCGGCTCCGGGATGGCATCGTCGAAGTGGATCAGCGCAACGAAAACATCGTCAAAGCCAGCGATCCCACCCACCGCTACAATCAAGATTAGGATTTTTTTCAAAACCTCCGGCTCCTGCTGCTTGTTGACCCATGAAAACGACAACCAATTATGGGTTTCAAAATCTATACAAAAACAGGCGATGCCGGCACCACTGGCCTTTTTGGTGGCAAGCGCCTCCCTAAGAGCCATCTCCGCATAGAATCATACGGTACTGTAGATGAGCTCAATGCACACATTGGCATGGTCCGGGACCAATTCACCGAGCATGCCGTCCGCGCATTGCTCAAAGACATTCAGGACCGCCTGTTCACCATCGGGTCCAACCTGGCGTCCGATCCGGATAAGGATATGCCCGTGCCCGATATTCAGCCCGCCGATATCGAAGCTCTGGAAAAAGCCATGGATGAAATGGACGAAATCCTTCCGGAACTGAAAAACTTCATCCTGCCGGGCGGGCACCCAGCGGTGTCGAGCGCGCACATCGCCCGCTGTGTCTGCCGCCGTGCAGAGCGCCTCGTGGTCGCCCTGTCTCAGGAATCCCGCGTGGAGCCTGTCGTGATGCAATACCTCAACCGCCTGTCGGACTACCTCTTTATCCTGGCCCGTTTTATTGGCTACTCCAAAGGGATTGATGAGGTCGTGTGGGCGCCCCGGAAAAAAGGTTGACCGGAGCATGTTGCCCTACGTTGAGCAAGGGCAAGGTTCATAAGCCCTAAAACCGTATCTTTACGCCTATGAGTGCATGGAAAACGACGATAGAAGGGCTCCCAACATTAGTCAAATACCTCATGGTGGCTGGTGTGGTAGCCATCATCAGCTTCCTGTTCCCGAACAATGTGAAGTTCAAATACGAATTTGACAAGGGGCAGCGGTGGCGCTATGAGGACCTTCGGGCTCCTTTTGATTTCGCTATTCTCAAACCAGACCAGGAAATTGAAGCGGAAAGGGCCCGCATCAAAGACAGCTTTTCTCCTTACTACGAGCAGCTGCCTTCCGTGACCGAAATGCAGGTCACAGGCTTTGAGGACCGGTTTGCGGCCCAACTGGAGGAAATCAATGAGGAGCAGTTTCCGGATGTCACCCGCAATCCGGATAAATACCGTACCTACGGCAAAAACCTGCTGCAGGACCTGTATCAGACAGGCATCGCAGAGCTCAATAAGGCGCATCAGGACAAACCGGCAGACTTTGTGGTGAATGTGCTCAGGGGCAATACCACCCACCCCCAGACTATCGAAAACCTGACTACCGTGCCGGAAGCAGAAGCATCGCTGGCGGAGTCTTTGCCTTATAGCAAACTGGCGGAGTCGGATTTTCTCTATGGCTTGCTGGAGTCGTCCATTGCGCCCAATATCTTCTACAACGATACCCTGAGCCAACGCCTGCTGGCAGAAGAACTCAGTCAGGTGGGGCTCTACCGGGGGCGGGTGTCCAAGGGCGACCTCATCGTAACCGAAAACGGCTACATCACTGAAGAGATTTACCTGAAACTCAAGTCCTTCAAAGCGAAGTACCGGGAGGAAGTGACGGAGGAGCAGTCTTATACCGGTGTGCTGGCCGGGTACGCCCTGTTGTCCACCCTCATTATAGGCATCTTTTTGCTGTACGTGCGCTTGTACGCGCAGGCGGTCTTTTCCCGCTTCAATAAGCTGGTGTTCATCATGCTTTGGCTGGTGGCCTTCAGTTACCTGGTGTACGCGGTGGAGCAGGTGGCGCTGCTCAGTACCTACATGATCCCGTTTTGTATTGTACCGATCGTGATCAAAAACTTCTACGATGAGCAGCTGGCCTTGTTTACCCATCTGGTAGTGATCTTGCTGGCGAGTTTCCTGTCTTCCCTGGGATATGAGTTTACCTTCCTTCAGATATTGGCCGGTATTGTTGTGCTGCTCAGCGATGTGGACACCCGGGACTGGACCCGTTTTTTCTACTCCATCCTGTACATTTTTGTGGTGTACCTGCTCGGGTACGTCGGGCTCTCCCTGATTCAGGAAGGCAGTTATCAGGACATTGACCTGACGGTTTTGTCCTGGCTGGCCATCAGCGCATTTATGACCCTGTTGGCCTATCCGCTCATCCCGTTGCTGGAGCGGTTCTTTGGTTTTACGTCTTCCATTTCGCTGGTGGAATTGTCCGATATGAACCGGCCCCTGCTGCGGCAACTGGCCAATAAAGCACCGGGCACCCTGCAGCATTCCCTTCAGGTTGCCAACCTGTCGGAAGAAGCCGCCCGTGCCATCGGCGCGAATCACCTGCTGGTAAAGGTGGCGGCTCTGTACCACGATATTGGAAAGACCCTGCAGCCAAAGTTCTTCATTGAGAATCAAAGCAATAACAGCCCCCACCTAAGCATCTCCGACAAAGAAAGTGCAGAAATCATCATCAGTCACGTGACGGAGGGGGTGAAAATGGCTAAAAAAGCCCGCCTTCCTAACGTTTTAATCGACTTCATCCTCTCCCACCACGGCACGACCCGTGTGGAGTACTTCTACCGCAACTACCTCAAAGACCATCCGGAGGAAGAGGTAGACGAACAGGATTTTCGCTATCCGGGCCCCAAGCCGGTCACCAAGGAAGAGACCATTCTGATGCTGGCAGACAGTATTGAGGCGGCCTGCAAAAGCCTGAAAAACCCAACGGAGGAGGCACTGCTGGAGCTGATTGATAAAATCATAGCCGGCAAAATGGCGATGGGGCAACTGGAAGACTCGGAGCTGACCTTTTCGGAGCTGGAAACCTGCAAAACCGTATTTCAGCAACTCATGCGCAGTGTGCATCATGTGCGTATTGAGTACCCGGAAGAGCAGCAATCGGAGGAATAGCTCCCAATTTTTGCACCCGTATAATCAAGGTTGGCTTGTTAACTTTGCCAGCCACACGCTTTAGAAACACAATCAATTGACTATATGAAAATCTGGCATTCTCTTTTTTTCTGTTGCATCACACTGGCCACTCTACAGGCACAACCCGACCGATGGCAGCAGGCTGCAAAATATAAAATGGATATCGACTTTGATGTCAAAAAGCATCAGTTCGAGGGCAAGCAAACGCTGGTTTACACCAATAACTCCCCGGACACCCTGCACCGGGCCTTTTACCACCTCTACTTCAATGCGTTTCAGCCGAACAGCATGATGGATGTCCGCTCGCAAAACCTGAAGGACTCAGACCCACGGGTAGGCGGCCGGATTGGCGAGTTGGAGCCGGATGAAATCGGCTACCACGAAATCAACAGCCTCACCGTGGATGGCAAAAAGGCCACCTTCGAAGTCGTGGGCACCATTCTGGAAGTACAATTGCCGCAGCCCATTCTGCCGAATTCGAAAGCCGTTTTTGAAATGGAGTTTGAGTCTCAGGTACCCGTGCAAATCCGCCGTTCCGGACGCGATAATGCCGAGGGGATTTCCTACTCTATGGCTCAGTGGTACCCCAAGATGGCAGAGTACGACTATCAGGGATGGCATGCCAATCCTTACGTGGGCCGGGAGTTCTACGGCATTTGGGGCGATTTTGACGTGACCATTCACATCGACAGCGAATACATCGTCGGTGCGACCGGCTATCTGCAAAATCCAAAGGAAATTGGCCATGGGTACACTGATAAAGCCGTGAAGGTGAAAAAAGGCAAAAAACTATCCTGGCATTTTGTCGCACCGGATGTGCACGACTTTGTGTGGGGTGCCGATCCGGACTACACCCATACCACCTACGAGCGCGAAGACGGCATGGTGATGCACTTCTTCTACCAGGAAAACGAGCGCACCAAAGAAAATTGGGAAGCCCTCCCCGCCATCATGGACGAGGCTTTCGCTTTCATCAACGAGCATTACGGGCAGTACCCCTACGAGCAGTACTCCTTCATACAGGGAGGCGACGGTGGCATGGAATACCCCATGGCCACGCTCATCACCGGGGAGCGCAGCCTGCCCAGCCTGGTTGGCGTATCGGTACACGAGCTGATGCACAGCTGGTACCAAATGCTGCTGGGCACCAACGAAGCCCTGTACGCCTGGATGGACGAAGGCTTCACGAGCTGGGCCAGCAGCAATGTGATGAACCACCTGCGCAAAAAGGGGCTGATCCCCGGCGAAGCTTCCGACAATCCCCACCTGGGCTCCTACATGGGGTACGCCAATTTCTCTCAAAGCGGGCTGGAAGAGCCCCTGATCACCCATTCCGACCACTTCAATACCAACTCCGCTTACGGCGTGGCTTCTTACGTGAAGGGCGCCGTCTTCCTGGAGCAGCTGAAGTACATTATTGGGGCAGAAGCCTTCGATCAGGGCATGCTCCGCTACTTTGATACCTGGAAATTCAAGCACCCCAACTCCAATGACTTCATCCGCATCATGGAAAAGCAATCCATGATAGAGCTGGACTGGTACCGCGAATACTGGATCAACACCACGCACACCATAGACTACGGCATTGAAAACATAAAGGTAGACGGGCGCACCGCCGTAGCCGTGCTTAACCGGGTGGGCATCATGCCTATGCCGCTGGAGGTGGAAGTGGTGCTCACCGATGGCACGAGCAAGCGGATTCTGGTGCCGTTGCGCATCATGCGCGGCCACAAGCCGCTGAATGGCATGGAGCTGGCTGAAGACTGGCCGTGGACACACCCTCAGTACGAGCTGGACCTGGGCGTTAAAGCCAGGGATATCGAAAAGGTGGTGATCGACCCCGACTTCGGCATGGCCGATATTGACCGGGAGAACAACACCTACGAAATGACCAGCGACGAATAAAACTAACTATTGCCGGGCGGTAACTGTCACCGCCCGGTTTTATTCCCTATTGCTATGCATCCTATTTACAAGCAGTTGCAGTCCATTGCCTCCTTTACCGCCGGAGACGATACCGAAATCCGGGAAGTCCTGCACCCCAAAAATGACGGTGTGGATTTTGGCTTCAGCCTTGCTCATGCCGCACTTCAGCCCGGAGAGGCCTCCCGTCCGCATATCCTGCACGGGCGCTCAGAGACTTATATCATCGTGCAGGGACAAGGCACCGCTTTCATTGCCGGCGAAACCATGGAAGCCCGCCCCGGCAGCGTCCTTTTTATCCCACCCGGCGCCGAGCAGTACATTCAAAACACCGGCGAAGAACCACTCCACTTCTGGTGCGTGGTCTGCCCGCCCTGGACCGCAGAAACGGAAGAGGTCGATTGATGTCCGGTTGTTTACGCCCTTTGCGCTCCCTCTCCGCGCCTTGGCGTGAACCCCGTGCCCTAAAAGCTCCCAATCCAGATTCACCCCGCATTTTGGAAAAAACCGTTATTTTTGCAGACCTTTGACCGCCAGTGCAACAAGTCTGAATTTTTACTGGTTTTTTGGCCCTTTGCTGGTGCCAGGCCTCACATGGTGAGATAATTTTCGAATCAATTCCAGGTCAAGCCGCCGGAAAAAAAGGATGAATGAGAATTCTTCAGCTTTGTAAAAAATTTCCTTTTCCGCTCAAAGATGGCGAATCCATTGCCGTGACGGCCCTGAGCCGTTCCATGAATGCATTGGGGCATGAGGTGCATTTACTAGCCATGAATACCAGCAAGCACTACTTTCCCAAAGCAGACCTCCCCAAGTCCTTCAACCACTATATCCGTATTCAGGACGTAAAGGTGGACAACCGGGTGAAGCCCCTGCAGGCCCTGCGCCATCTCTGGGGGAATAACTCTTACCACATCGCCCGTTTTTGTTCTGCTGGCTTTGAAAAACGACTGGTAGAGCTGCTTCAGGAAACCGAGTTCGACGTCATACAGCTCGAAACGCCCTACCTTTCGCCCTACATCCCTGCCATTCGGAAGCACTCCGATGCTGTGGTCAGCATGCGGGCACACAATGTGGAGTTTGAAATCTGGGAGCGCATCAGCCAGAATACGGCCCTCTGGCCCAAACGCTGGTACCTCCGCCATTTAACAGAACGGCTCCGGCAATACGAAATCAGCCAGTTGCAAGCTTACGACCATCTGGCGGCCATCACCCGCCGGGACCTGGAGCGCTTCCGCGAACTGGGCTACGAAGGCTCCGCTACTGTCACGCCTATTGGGGTAGACAGCCAGGCCTACCAACCAGACTATTCCAGTTTTAAAAAGCCCCTGACGCTGTCTTTCATCGGTTCCCTCGACTGGATGCCTAATCTGGAAGGGCTGCAGTGGTTTCTGGATGAAGTCTGGCCACTGGTACAGGCGGAGCACAACGGCCTGGCATTGCACATTGCCGGCCGCAATACGCCGAAGTGGCTGCTGAAAATGAACCGGCCCGGTATCGTCGTGGAAGGAGAGGTGCACAGTGCATCCGCCTTCATCAATCAGCACAGTCTGATGGTGGTGCCCTTGCTTTCCGGCAGTGGCATGCGGGCCAAAATCCTGGAAGGCATGGCATTGGGCAAGGCCGTCCTGAGCACACAAATGGGGATGGAAGGCATCGGCATCGAGCCTGGAACCCACGCCCTGATTGCCAACAGCCCGGAGGAATTCGCCCGGCAAGTCTCCCACGCCTGTCAACTGCAGGCACAAGATCAGCTCGAAACGATGGGGCGCTCTGCCCGCCGGTTTGTCCTGGACCGGTACGACAGCCTGGAAGTGGCCCGGCAGCTGGCACAGGCCTACAGTGAGTTAAGCGTTGAAGCCCTCTGATGCATGGGGCTTATCCTGGTACATATCATAGTTTGGCTGAGCGCGCTGGCACTGTTGCATACCTATTTGCTTTACCCTTTGCTGATGCGCTGGCTGGCACGCGGCAAATCGCCCAATCAGGAGGTCTATCAAACCGACTCCAACTGGCCACAGGTAGCCGTGATCATGTCGGCTTACAATGAGGAAGCGGTGATCGAAGAGAAAATGGCTCATCTGCTTGCCCTTCGTTATCCGGAGGGGCGGCTGTCGGTTTTTATCGGCTCAGACTGTTCCGATGACCGCACCAATGAGCTCATTGCGCCCATCGCTGCACAGGAAAAACACATCCACTTTTTCCCGTTTCAGCAAAGGCGGGGCAAACCGGAAGTCATCAATGAACTGGCAGGGTACGCCCGGCAGCAATTCATGCCGGACGGTATTGATCCTGTTTTTGTGGTCACGGATGCAAGCGTCATGCCTGCTCCTGAGGTGCTGTTCAAGCTCGTGCAGCACTTCCGCAATCCGGAAATCGGGCTGGTCGATGCGCACATTTTACATACGGGCATGCAGCAGCAGGGCATTTCCGAAGCGGAGAATACCTACATCTCCGGCGAGGTACTCCTGAAACACCGCGAAGGGCTGGCCTGGGGGCGGATGATGGGCCCCTTTGGTGGCTTTTATGCCATTCGGGCCCGCTACTTCAGCAAGGTGCCTCCTACCTACCTGGTGGATGACTTTTACATCACCATGCGTATGTTTGAGCAGGGCGGGCTGGCCATTAACGAACTGGACGCCATCTGCTACGAGGCTGTTTCCCATGAAATCCGGGAGGAATACCGCCGGAAAGCCCGTATCTCAGCCGGCAATTTCCAAAACCTGACGACTTTCCCGCATCTGTGGTGGCCACCGGTAAGCCCGCTGCAGTTTGCGTTCTTTTCTCATAAAGCCCTTCGGTGGCTTGGCCCGTTTTTCCTACTTTTGATCCTGGCGGGCAGCGGTGCCCTGGCTGGTTCGGGCAACTTATTCTGGCAGTGGTTGTTTGCCGTATTGACAGGCGGTATCATCCTGGTGCCGGTCCTGGATCAGCTGCTGAGGAAAGCAGGCCTGCATTGGCTGCCCCTGCGGGGCGCCCATTATTTTCTGGCAATGAACCTGGCTTTGCTTGCCGGTTTTTTCAAATTCATAAAAGGAGTACGCTCAAATGTCTGGCAACCAACTAAACGTAACTAAGCAACAGGGTTTTCAACTCAATACCATTGATGAGGCCATCCGCGATATCAAAGCGGGTAAGGTGATCATTGTTGTGGATGACGAAGACCGCGAGAATGAAGGCGATTTTATCTGTGCAGCCGAGTGTGTGACGCCAGAGATTATCAACTTTATGGCCACTCATGGGCGCGGGCTGATCTGTTCGCCCATTGATGAAAAGCGGGCAGATGAGCTGGGCCTCGAAATGATGGTTTCCTCCAATACGGCTTTGCATGAGACCGCCTTCACGGTTTCCATTGACCTGATCGGGCATGGTTGCACCACGGGCATTTCGGCCTACGACCGGGCTACCGGCATCCGAAAGCTGGTGGACCCCGCTACCAAGTCCTCTGATTACGCACGCCCGGGGCATATTTTCCCGTTACGGGCTAAGACCGGGGGTGTCCTTCGCCGCACCGGGCATACCGAAGCGGCCATCGACCTGGCCCGGCTGGCTGGCTTTGAACCTGCCGGCGTACTGGTGGAAATCCTCAACGAAGACGGGACAATGGCCCGCCTGCCGGAACTAATGAAAATTGCGGAGCGCTTCGACCTGAAAGTCATTGCCATTAAGGATTTAGTCGCTTACCGGATGCGCAATGAGCGCCTGATCAAGCGGGAGCTCTCCGTCTCCATTGATACCCAATATGGCCCCTTCGAAGTCATCGCCTTCCGGCAATTGACCACCGATGATATCCACCTGGCCATCAAGCGGGGCGACTGGAAGGTAGACGACCCCATTCTGGTGCGCGTGCACTCCTCCACAGAAACCGGCGAAATTCTGGGCGGGCTTTTCAACAACTACGGCGTACAGCTGCAAAAAGCCATCGAAATGATCGCTCAGGAAGATCAGGGCTTGCTGCTCTACATGCGGCACAGCGAAAAATCTGATGCCATCCTCCACCACCTGGCGGATTATCAGAAACGGCAGTACAACGGTGAAAACCCGGAGCTCAACAAACGGGCCGAAATGACCCAACGGGACTTCGGTGTGGGCGCGCAGATCCTTCATGATATGAATGTCACGAAGCTGCGCCTGATGACGAATACGCCCCGGAAGCGGGTGGGGCTGATCGGCTATGGCCTGGAGGTGGTGGAGAACATCACGATGTAGTCATGCGGTACGAGCGCAAGTACCGGATAGAAGCCACCCACCCACAGGTGGTCAGTATGGTAATCCGGCAGCATCCCGCAGGCTTCCGCCCGTTGTTCCCGCCCCGCCAAATCAATAATTTATACTTTGATACACCTGATTTCGCGGCTTTTCAGGACAATGTAACCGGTACGCCTCAGCGCTTAAAGTACCGGTTGCGCTGGTACGGAGGCGACTTCTCCTCTATCCGCAATCCAGTGCTGGAGGTGAAAATCAAAGACAATCTGGTAGGCTGGAAGAAGCATTATCCATTGCCGGAAGGCAGGTACGGTGCTTCAGACTGGGAAAAACTCGTTCGTCTTTGCCGGGAAATCCTGAAAAAAGGGTTGGATTTACAGCCGGTTCTGTTCAATACCTATCAGCGTTCGTACTGGGGCGCGCCAACGTTTCCTTTCCGGCTTACGATGGATACCGGGATGCACTTCGGGCCCTATCAGCCGCACCGGGAACCTGCCCTGCCTTTTGCCGATCCCGCAATTGTGGTTGAAGTTAAATATGACCAACAGGAAGACGAGCATACGGCATTCATCCTGCAGCACCTGCCCTTTCGGCTGAGCAAGAACTCTAAATTCGTGACCGGTATTAACCTGTGTTATGGTTAAAATTTAGGGCAAAGCACGACTTCATCTTCGTATTCGCCCAGATAGGCGAGGGAGAGTTCAAACGCCCCCCTCTGCTTGCGCAGGGAGCCAATCCCATCGATGCGGGCATCGTAGCTCAGCCCCAGCAGGAAGTTGCTGAATTCAATACCCACCATGCCCACAACGGCATCGAGCATGAAATTGTCCAGCTCGTCCCGGACCGGGCGTACCCAGCCACCCGTGTGCAGGGCTACGCCTGAGATTTCATCAATCAGGAAGCGGACATTACTACCGGCATTTGCTGCCAGGTGAGGGCCCTGTGCGTACAGCAGCGCCCGTGGCTGTATCTGAATGCCCAGGCCCACCGGGATATTCACGTTCACGTAGGCGGTATACTTGCGGTGGAGCAAGTCAGAATTGCCCAGTTCCGGTTCATCTTCATTGTAGAAAAAGCTGATCTGCGGCTCCAGAATGTGGTGCATAGCAGCCCCCGCATAAACGGAAACCCCTCTCTTGGGCGCATAGGTGTAATTGATGCCCGCTGAAATATCGCCATAGGCAAAGTTGTTGGCAGGCAGAATTTCGGCGCTCGGATTGGTATACCCCTCATCGCCACCAAACTGATCTTCAAAATTGAAGCGCTGGTAGCCAAAGTTGCGCTGTGCCAGCCCGGCCTGAAACCCGGCGCTCAGGAACTGATCGTTGGATTTGCTCAGGCTTTTGTGGAAAGCCCCGGCGACGTTGATCTGATTATTGGAAAAACCGAATTTTGGCACCCGGTCATTGTAAAAAACCACCCCCACGCCAAAGGCATCCTTATACCGCTTGCCGATGCTGTTGAGCCCGAAGCGGAGGTCGACCGCCCCGGCATAAGTCTGATAAGGGTTCTGGTCCCGGTAGACGAGCGCCACCCGGTATTTTCCGTTGAAGGTACCACTCAGCGCCGGGTTAAGCGTGAGCGGTGCCGCAAAGAATTGAGTGAAGTGCTGGTCTTGCGCGGTAAGGCGCAGGCCACTCAGCAAAGCAAAACAAAAAAGGAGCAGGAATAGCTTCTTCATAGAATCGGTTCATGTGATTGTGCGGCCAAAGTTAAACAGGCCGCCGGACTAAAACGAGTATTTCGCGCTGATAAGTCAGAAATAGGAACGGAATTGGCTGATATTTAT
>JANSXW010000031.1 GCA_024742755.1 bacterium
CATTTCCACACAGTTCGACATGGGCAGGTAAGCCTGATGGAAGAGCACCCAGCTGCCTCCATTGGTGTTGCGGTAAAATGCCCGGATGAGGTCTCCCTGACGGGTCAGCCGCAACCACTCGGGGAAGGAGGCGTAAGAAGTATTGCTGCTTCTCGGCCCATTCTGAGTGTAGCGGATTTCCCGCCGAAGCAGATTCGTCAGGTTGGAATACACCGCGATCATTTTGGAGCCCGGGTCACTGCTCTCCCGGATCATCAGACCGGCGTAGCCTCCAACGACATCCTTGATGCGGGCCTGAATACCCCCGTTACCACAAAGGGGAACGCTGGCAAAAGCCAGATTATCGGCATTTTGAGGAATGAGGTTGTACCCGCCGGTGCCAATCGTGAAGTCGCCAAGGTTTGGATTGTCATTCACACAGGGGTCATATTCATAGAAGCTGCCGTCGCCCTGATCGCCGATGTCGTTGGCAGTCCATTCCGGTGGCAGAGCGGTGCCAATTTCCACGGTAACCATGGCGGTGCATTGACCGGTATTGCCGCTGGGGTCCTCAATCGTCACCACTACGGGGAAGGTCTGGTAAGCATCATCACAGGTATAGGTCACGCCTGGAAAATCTACGGAAGCGATGCTGCAATTGTCGCTGCTGTTGATGGCATCGTAAATGTCGCTTTCCAGCAGCGTGTACAAGCCATTGGGCTGCAGTTCCACCGTGGGGTCAAAGCAGACCGGAACAGGCTTGATGTTGTCTTCCACAATGACCATTGCCGTGCAATCATCGCTGTCGCCATTGATGTCCGTGATGGTGTAGGTGACTATGCCCGACCCTACATCCGTGCATTCGAAGGTATCGTCGCTCAGCATCTCCAACTGCAGCCCGCACCCGGCAGTACTGCCACTGCCAATGTCTGCCGGGGTGATGCTGGCGATTCCGCTGGCGTCGAGCTGTACAGTGATGTCTTCGCAGACAGCCATAGGCGGGGCGCAGCAGAAGCTGTTGGGGTCTTCGACTGTGACGCTGGCGGTACAGGCGTCAGTTAGTCCGCTGGATAGAGAAGTTACGGTCAGGGTGATATCATATGTATTACCCACGTCGTCGCAGTCAAACGCTGTCATAGAGGCGGAAAAATCCAGACCGCCGCCCGGTACGGGCCCGGATGGACAGACAGCGGATGAACCGCCGTCAAAGAAAGCGGCAGCTACTGTGGTTGTCCCATCGCTGGTTAAGTTTACCGTCGGGTCCGTGCATACGGCAATGGGCGGCGTATTATCGGCCACCCTGATCTTGATGCTGCAGGTATCCAGGTTGCCGGTTGCGTCCAGCGCCGTCCAGCGTACTTGAGTCGTTCCCAACGGGAAAGTCGCACCGGTCAGCGTACCAGCGTTATTGTAGTTGTTCGTCAGGCTTGCTACCCCGCAGTTGTCGATGGCGGTTGCATCGAACTCCGTGCCCTGGGCGGTGTAAAAACATACCCCAGGGTCGTTGTTTCGGTCGAGGGGTATATTTACGGGAGTGACGCAGGTAACGGTTGGGGCATGGTTATCCTCAACGGTGACATTAGCCGTGCAGAGAGCGAAATTCCCGGCATTGTCGGTAACGGACAATTCGATAGGAAATGTTTCCCCCAGGTCACTGCAGTCAAAGACCGTGGTATTAATCCCGAAACCCAAGGCACCACAATTATCAGTGGAGCCGCCGTCGAATTCATTTGGGTTGAGATTATAGACCCCGGAGGTTCCCAGATTAACCGTGATATCCTGACAGGCGGCAGCCGGCGCTTCCACATCATTCACGGTCACGTCGAAGGTACAGGTAGCGGTATGATCAGAGGCGTCGGTAGCAGTAGCGGTAACAGTAGTCGTCCCCACTTCGAAGGCAGTACCTGAAGCCGGAGTATATTCAAAGCTGACTCCCGGGCAATCATCAGAAACGTTGGGGTTGGGGATGCCGACCACCGCGCTGCACTGTCCGGGGTCGTTATCCACGGTGATATCCGCCGGGCAGGTGATAACGGGGTCTTCAGTATCGTTGCAGCCGGCTGTCAATTCGCTTTGCACATCTCCTGAGAGCACAAAGCCTGAAGCCGTGCAGTCCATGCCAAAGAAGTCGCTTTCCCAGGTGCCCAGCGTCAAATCCGGTGGGTTAGGCAAGGAAGCGGAGGTGTTGTAGACGTAGGTGCAGCAAAACGTAAAGCCGCCCATGCCATCACCGCTGTAGAGGTTGATTTCCCAGCGGTTCTGTCCGCCATCCCACTCCGCTCTGACGATATTGCCATCGTCAAATTCAAAAACATTTCGGCCATTGCCATTATCGCCTTCGGGCTGCAGGGTTGTGCTGGCAATGCCACAGGTGGAAGAGGCAAAGGTAATTTGGGCATTCAGCAGCCCGAAGGAACACCATAGCAATACTACGGATAAGCCTATTTGCCTTATCAGAGGTACAATTGTTGATTTTTTCATGGTTTAAGGTAGTTTTAGGGCATGACAGGGGCATGCCTCATTGAAGCGTGAAAAGTGAAGTAATCGTCTAAAAGGAGGGTGACTAACCCTTTCGGCAAATGATCCCCGCCTCCTGCTGCACCCGCAAAATTTCGCGGTCGCGCAACTGCTCATTGGGCAGTACATAGCACCGGCGCATGTGGTCGGCGTGAGCCGGGGTCAGGCCTTGCAGGGAGGTGAGCTGATTGCCAGAGGCATATAGGGTTTCCAGCCTGGTGAGCCGGTGGACGGGCTTCAGGTCACGGAGTTGATTGTGCTGGGCGTAGAGCTCCTTCAGATGGACAAGGGATTCAATGCCCTGAAGCGACTCGATTTGGTTTTCATTGATAAACAGGTGCTCCAGTTTGGTGAAGTGGCGCAGCGAGCGGACTTCTTTGATTTTCATATGGGTTATGGAGAGGTATTTGAGGTTATACAGGGGCAACAAGCCAGACAGGTTGGTCAGGGGCGTGCTCACATTGGAATTGAATGCTGTGGGGCCCGCCAGCCGCAGGGTATCCACCCCGATGAGCAGCATCATTAGCGGGTCATCAGCCGGAGGGGCCAGGGTTGGGCCGGCGCCGAATACCGCTTCATTGTAGGCCATTTTCCATTGCATTTCCAAATCATTCCACCACTTCCGGGCACGCAGGAGCTCCTCGGGAGCCGTTTTGACGATAATTTGCATAATATCAAAGGTTAGGTGGGGACGGCTGTTCCATAGTACAGATACAGCACGCCCCCTGGAAATTCTAAAAATGGTTTAGCTCCGGGAAGGGAAAATGCCGACCAGTGCAATACAGTTATGCATGGCGAGGTAGGGCATGCGGTTTTCGTGTGCCTGTCCGCCTCCGGCATTGCTGATCGCGCCACCGGCGAGCTGAGCGTTGCCCGGCGTGCCATTGAAAATGGTGTCTGCTCCGGTTGTTTTGCCAATCAGCGCATTGGTTCCTGCGGGCGAGGCACCAGCGTCCCCCAATGCAAAGCCGTGGTTGTGGCTGGGGATTTCTGCGGTGGTCAGGGTTACGGTCTCCACTCCGCCCCGAGTCCCAAGGCGGTAGTCAGAGAGCCCCGCCCCATGGCCTGGCCCGATGATGACGCGCCCCCGTAGGTCAGGCAGGGCAAAAGTGGTCCGGCCATCACCCCCGTAAGTGGTGCCCAGAAGGGAAAAGAGTGCTGTGTTCTGGCTAATTGGCATCAGCTGCCCTTCGCAAAAGGCCCAGCCACGTGGGGCGAAGTTGAATCCAAAGGTGGTAATCTGACCGATAAATGGGTCCATTGTCTAAAGTTTAAATAGTAATTGAATAAATGACGTTTCTTTAGACTCTATTTGAACCCCGCCGGAAAGGTTACCTGCTTTCCATAAAAAGATTTTATACCGGTGAAGAACGCTACCGGACCTGCCTACACATCAAATTTCACTGCCTCCATATCTAAATTCAGCGGACAGCGCATTTCTATCGCTCCTAATAGGTAAAGTATAGCAAGGCCTGTGTGGAGGTTATTTCTACCCGATACTGCTCGAAGCCGCGAGCTACACGCCGCCGAGGTTGAGGTTGGCCCACAGCAAGGTCCCGCCGAGGTTGCTGACTACGCCATGCTTTGTCTATCGGTATAGGCTACGTCAGCCAGAGTAGGTTGGGCCAGAGCAAGGTCCCGCCGAGGTTGAGGTTTCCGACTCCCCATACGGGCCAGTATTGGCGCTTAAGCTACGTCGGACGGAGAAGCACCCTCCAACGCCCTCCAAAGGCAACGCCCGCTTTGCAACGGCCTCCCGCAGCCCTACCATAGCCAATGCCCCATAGGGGCAAAATGTCGGTAACCTCCAAGCTCACCCAACGCCCTGTGCCGTAGGCCTGCCTGGCTGGCCATGGCAGACAGGTACAGCATGTAAAAACAGCGCCACACCGACCGGCAATGCTCGAAACCCAAGATCGCACCAGCGGCAACGCTCGTGCCCTGCCTGCCAAAGCATAAGCGACGGCAGGTCCCCAGCTATACACCATCACCCAACACAAAACCATTCCCATCCTGGCGGGGGTCGGGGGTGGAAATTCAACCTTTTACATTACCCAAAAACAGCGCCACACCGATGGACAATGCTCGTGCCCTGACTGGCAAGCCCACCCTCAGGCCGCGATTCCTAAATCGCCGCCTGAGTATCTTTGCACATCAAAGCTTCAAGTCAGGTGGCAACTTTGGAGTTGCGACCTGACTGGCACGCCCGGCGAAACCCCCTCACTCCACCAGCACCTCCCGGCTCCATTTCTCCCAATCCTCCAGGTAATAGTCCAGCAGCGCAGGCCGGTCCAGACGGTTGGGCTCCAGACCAGAAGGGCGGGCAGAATCATCCGGAAAATGAAGCATGGCCTCCACGACTTCCCCATCCAGATAACGCACCGGCAAATCGGTACGGAAAGGCGTAATGGCAAGCGGCTGAGGCCCCGCCAGCACAAAGCCCCAGTCGCCAAAGGAAGGCACGTAGGTATGGTAAGGCAAGACATGCCGGAACCCGGTGGCTTTTAGGGTCTCCACGATACACCAGAAAGCATCGCGGGTGTGAAAAGGGCTCGTGGCCTGCGTAGCCAACACCCCATTTGCCGTAAGGCGGTTGCGGGCCATGCCAAAAAACCAGGTGCTGTAAAGGCGGGCCACGGCTTCATTGGAAGGGTCGGGCAAATCCACCAGGATAAGGTCGTAGTAATTTTCCGTTTCTGCCAGGAACTGACTGGCGTCCTGTGCCACTGTCCGCACTTTCGGGTGATCCAGCACGCCTTCGTTCAGCTCACGAATGTAGGGCTGCTCCCGGCCCAGGCGGAAGACGCCCGGGTCCAGATCGACTATGGTCACCTGCCTGACCCCGGGATGCTTGAGCACCTCCCGCGCCAGCAGCCCTTCTCCACCACCTAAAATGAGGACCTGCTCCTGATAGGGGGCCACTTCAAGTGGGAGAATGCCCAGGGCCTCGTGATAGCGGTACTCATCGGTGGAGGAAAATTGGATGACCCGGTTGATGTACAGGCGGACGTCAGACCGGTTCTTCGTCACCGTCAGCTGTTGGTAGGGCGTACGCTCACTGTATACGATGCGGTGCGGGTAGGAACGGCTGTCCCAGTCTTCCAGCAGGGGTTTTGCCTGATAAAGCAGCACCCCAAAAACCAGGCTGATACCTAAAGTCACGCCAAACATCCCCCGGACCAGCGACCGGGGCAACCGGCCCGCAAAATAGAGCAGGATGAAGACGCCCAGGCTTACATTGACCAGCCCAAAAAACACCGAACTCCGGAACAGCCCGAAAAACGGCAGCAGCAGAAACGGGAACAACAGGGTCGCCAGCAAGGCCCCAAAGTAATCCAGCGACATCACATTGGCCAGGTTCTCCCGCAGCGGATAGTACTTTTTCATAATGCGTGCCAGCAGGGGGATTTCAAAGCCGGTGAGTATGCCGATAAGCACCGTCAGCCCCACCACCAGCCCCTGATAGGCATCTGGTGACAGCCGGGTAAAGAAAAAATACAGCAGCGGCACGCTTGCCCCGCCAATCAGCCCCAGCAGGCCCTCTACCCCGATAAACCAGGCGGCCAGGCGCTCTTCCGGAAACCATTGGCTCAGGTACGAGCCCAGACCCATGGCAGCCATATAAAACCCGATAGTGAGCGAAAACTGCGTGATGCTGTCGCCCAAAAAGTAGGAAGAAGTGGTGCTGATCAGCAGCTCGTAAATGATAGAACACAGCCCGGCAATGAAAATAGCAACCCCCAGGACGGTTTTCTCAGCGCGATTTTTTTGGAAGGGCATAGACTTTTCTCTACTTTTAGCAACAGAATCAATGGACTACAGCGTGTAAAGATACAGGCTCTGTACCGAAACTGATGCCCTATTCCATAACCCTATACCTAAAAATATGAGAAAGCACACCACTGCCTTTTCCAGTGCCCTGGCGCTGGCGCTTTTCCTGTCCGCCTGCGGCGGTGCCCAACGCGTTGATCAGGATGCGGGCATCGTCACCACCGTGCGGGAAGTAAGCGAAGGCGAATTTAAAATTGAAGACGAGCAAATGGTGGAAAGCAAAAGTGCCAGCGCCATCATCGCCAAATACGCCGACAACACCACGGACACCATCCCGCTGAGCGAAATGCAGCAGATGATGAACGACAGCACGATGGCTCAGGCCGCTCAGGATACCACACACCACCGGCACCACCACTACCGGCGGCACAGCTCTATGTTCGGCATCGTCTCCTGGGGCATGATGGGCTATATGCTGGGCAGAAACCGGAGCAGTTTTCGCCCGCGCCCCAGTGCCTATGTTAACCAATCCACCTACCAGAGAGTCAGCAATACCACCGGAACGCGTTTCCGCAATGCGACCTCCCGTACCACGTCCTCCCGGCCATCCAAGGGTAAGTCTGGGTACGGTGGATCTCGCTCAACCCGTTCGTCCGGTGGATAGGCGCCTGACCGAAATAGGCCGGCTCAGCCCGAAGCAGCTCCGAAAACGAGGCCTGGAGTGGTTTGTCGAAGGGGACAACCACGACTACTTCGCCCCGGAGCTGCTCCGGCTGGCCGACAATGAGATCGCTGCTTTCAGCCAACCTGCGGGCGAGCTCTACGAGCGCCTCCTGCTTGCCGCCCGAAAAGCCGGAGAACAGGAACTTTGGGAAGCAGCGGGCATACCACCCAATGCTGTAGAGGCGGTTGATTATTCCCTGAGACGGGAATGGGGCAATCACCTGGTTGGCCGTTTTGACTTCGCAGGCGGGCTGGATGGCGTGCCGCTGAAAATGCTGGAGTTCAACGGGGATACCCTCTCGCTCATGCCCGAAACCCTCAGCGTGCAGCCTATGATGCTGGATATGCTCCCGAGGCGCGAACGCAAAAATGCACGGCAGTGGAACCACCTCCGTACCGGACTCGTAAAGGGGCTAAAGAAAATTCTGCAGCGCTACCCCAACCGGCCCGCCACCTTGCTGCTCATTGGGCTGGGCCACGAAGAAGACTGGCTCAACCTGGATGTCATTGAAATGGCCGCTAAGCAGGCGGGATTCGAAGAGGTCCACCGCGCACCGATGGAGGAAGTCATTTTCTCAGAAGAGGAGGGTATTTTTCTGGAAGTGGAGCCCGATGAATACCTCCGCTACGATTTCGTATTCAAGATGGCGCCCTGGGAGTTTATCGCCTACGAGGAGCCGGAGCTGATGGGCCTGCTTACGCAAATCATTAAGCGCGACCTGTGCGTTATCCTCAATCCTGCATACAGCATGCTGCTGCAATCCAAAGCCCTGCTGCCGCTGCTGGAAGAGCTGGGCGGGCTGCACCCGGCTATGCTGAAAGCCACGCGCAGTGCGGCAGATTTTCCCAATCAGCGCTATGCCGAAAAGCCCATCTATGGCCGGACCGGTGACAACGTGCGCCTGTTTGACGGCAGCCCGCAATCGGTGGCCGAAAATGAGGGCGATTACGGGCACCTGCCCCGCATTTACCAGGAGCTCGCCCCGTTTAATGTAGACAGTGATGGCGACCGCTATCAGCCCAGTGTTTACATCGCGGGAGGAGAAGCCTGTGCACTCTGTTTCCGGCGGCAGGATGGACTCATCGTTGATGATGATGCTGAATTTGTCGGCCATTACCTAATAACCTGATTATTATGGAGTCTGTAAACTTCTTCGAAATATGACCCGGCCGATTCGATTACCAGTAACTCAGGCTTTAGGCCGGCATGTGCTGCTGGAGCTCTACCAATGCCCGGTGGCGCTCCTCAAAAACGGGGATGAACTGGAAGGCTTCCTGAAAGCCGCTGCGGAACGGATGGGGGCAACAGTGGTTACTTCCAACTTTCACCAATTCTCGCCCTATGGCATCTCCGGGGTCGTCATTATTCAGGAGAGCCACCTGACGCTCCACACCTGGCCGGAGCACCGGTACGCAGCGGTCGATATTTTCACCTGCGGGGAAATTGACCTGGAGGCGGGAATTGAATACCTTATTCAGGCTTTCCGGGCGGAAACGGCGGACTGGAAGCTGTACGAACGGGGGAAAGGGCTTTGAACTAAATACATTTTGTGCCTGTCTGCCATGGCCAGCCAGGCAGGCCTGCGGCACGGCCAATTCCTCAAGCCCAGGATTTCAATCAACATAGTGCACCTGAAAGGCACACAGTCTAAATCCAATTACCATTCAATATCCCTCCCATTCCACCTTGCGCCCGCGCTTGCTGTTTTTCAGAATATCCGGTACGGCCTCCAAAATGGCTTTTTGCAGCAGGTCTACCAGCCGGCGCTTCATAAAGCTGCGGCGCAAGACGATGCTGACCTCCCTTACCGGCTGGGGGTTGCGGAAGGTGCGGACGTGCTTGTTGTACAGTTCTTCGGAAAGCTCAAGAGTCGCCAGCTCCGGAAGCAGGGTGTAGCCATACTGCCGCTCTACGATTCGGCGCAGGGTCTCCAGGCTGCCACTTTCAAAGCGCAAACCCCGCTGCGTATGCTGTTCCTGCTGCTCGCTGCAGATGTTGACAACCTGAGAGCGGAAACAATGCCCTTCCTGCAATAACCACATATCCTCGATGTTGAGGTCTTCGAAATCAATCCGGTCCTTGTCGGTTAACGGATGGGAGGTGGACATGTACACCACGAAGGTCTCATAAAACAGCGGGATTTCCGTGAAGCCATCGGAACGGATGGGCGTGACCAGCAGCCCCACATCGAGTTGGTCGGCCTTGAGGCGGTCCATGATTTCGTGCGACAGCAACTCCTGAATATGGAGCTGCACATCGGGATAAGCCTGCATAAAATGGGGCAGGAACATCGGCAGCAGATAAGGGCCCAGGGTCGGGATAACGCCCACCCTCAGCTCGCCTTTCACCATCTCCTGCTCCTCCCGGATCAGCTCGGGGATGCGGCTGGTCTCGCGGAGGATGGTCCGGGCCTGACCGACAATGCGCTGTCCGATATCCGTAGTCAGGATGGGCTTCTTGGAGCGGTCGAAAAGCAGCACACCGAGGTCTTCTTCCAGTTTCTTGACCTGCATGCTGAGGGTTGGCTGTGTCACCCGGCAGGATTTGGCGGCTTTCGCAAAGCTCCTTTCATTGTCTACCGCAATGATGTATTCAAGTTGGGTTAGTGTCATCGTTTAAGGTTTCTTGCGCCCGGTAATCCGCACGCCTCCGAGGTTGCCGCCCGCAAACAGGCCGGCAATGGTTTGGTAAAAGGACAACCGGTCTTCAAAAAGAGCCTCCCCGAAAAACGCCCGGTGGGCTTTTTCCCTGGCTTTGAAGTCCTCAAACCGCTTTTGGGTCCATTCCTGCCAGGGGGTGTCCATCTCCATGACTTCCAAATCCGTAAAACCGGCCTGCTCTAATGCCTCAAGGTAGGCGGTGGTGCTGCTGACCGTTTGTGCGCTCACCGTTTCCTTTAGCAGGCGGCTTTCTTCTGCACTCAGGGCATTGCGGGCTACAAAATCTTCAATAAAAAAGCGCCCGCCGGGCTTAAGGGCTTTGTGGCAATGCGCCAGCACTTTGGCCCGGTCTGGTACATGCAGAAAGACCAATAGTGAAATGAAATGGTCGAATGTTGCTTCCCAATCGTAATTCAGCAGATCGCCTGCCCGGAATTCCACCCGGCCGGAAAGCCCTGACCGCCGGGTCAGCTCCGTAGACAAACGGCACAACTCCGGTTGCAATTCCACGCCCAGCACCCGGCAGCCGCTGCAATCGGCCAGCACTCGGGCGGTGCCCCCTACCCCACTGCCAACATCGTAGACATAGTCGCTGTCTTTCAAATCCAATGCGTTGGCGACCTCATAGCAGGCTTCGGCTCCGAGGTAGTGGTACTGGTCCAGGTGGCCGAGCCCCAGCAGGTCGCTTAACTGCAACGGGCCGTCTTCAAGGCCTTCTTCTTCCAGTTTTTTATAGACACTGTCCACCCGCCAGTTGTACATCACGGAGGAAAGGTTCTCTTCCTCAAAGGTTACGAATGGCGCGCAAAGCTGACGGGGCGGGACCGGCGCATCGATAATGCCCAAAGCTTGCAGGTCCACCTGTACCTTATCCAGTTCCGAAGCCGCAATCGCCGGGGCGCAGCTCCAGGCCGTCTGCCCGTACCAGTCGGCTACGTCTTCGGGCTGCAATTTGAAATGACGGCTGATAAAGGCCAGCTTCTCCGCCCGTTCGGTATGCTCCAGGCGTTGCCGGATATCGTGCATGAGGCCCAGCAGTTCCGGCTGATGCTCCTCAACGATTTCCTTGCGGGCCACCAGCACGAAGCAGGGCCAGGGGGTCACGCAGACGCCGGGGCGGCGCCATTCTCCGCTGTCCACAGTTGGCTTGGTGGTGTATTTTTCCCACATGAAAGCGTCGATGCGCCCTTCCCGCATGGCTTGGCGGGCCCCTTCGAAATTGCCGACCACCTCAAACTGCAGCGCGCCTGTATCCCATCCCAATTGCCGGGCATTGACGTAAGCCATCAGGTGGGAACCGGAAGTGTAACGGCTGATGCCAAAAACTTTGCCCTCCAGGTCTTCCACCGACTCATAAGGGCTGTCGGCCGCCACGTGAATCCCCCAGGTCAGCGGGCTGGACACGTAAGTACCAATGATTTGGCTGGGATTGCCTTTGTGCAGGTCTGCCACCGCCCCTTCCGTTAGCAGGAGCGCAATATCCAGTGTGCCGTTCCGAAGCCCTTCGCACATCGCACCGGTGCCACCGGGCTGTACCACCCATTCAAATTTTGGATGATCATCTCCCGCCATATACCACGGATAATTGAAATGCTCCGGTACACCGCCTACTCTAAAACGCACTGCTGACATTAAACTGCTTTTTGATTCTTCAATACCTAACTAATTAGGAAATCACTTTCAAAGTTTACGCTTCTTCTGCTAAGCTGTAAATTTAGGGCCTTTATCTTTATCGGTAAGGTTACAGATAAAGAAAGGAGAGACCTCTAAAAAACATCACATTCCTAAAACGCACCCATGAAGCAGTTGGAACAAACCTGGCGATGGTTTGGTGATCAGGACCCGGTAAGCCTTTCGGATATCCGGCAGGCCGGAGCGGCCGGTATTGTAAGTGCGCTGCACCACATCCCGATTGGTGAGGTGTGGCCGGTGGAAGCCATTCGGGCCCATCAGGCGAAGATTAAGGCAGCCGGGCTGACCTGGTCGGTAGTGGAAAGTGTGCCGGTACACGATGAGATCAAGCGCAAGACCGGCGACTGGGAGCGCTACACGGAACACTACCAGCAGACCCTGCGCAACCTGGGCACCTGCGGCATTCCCGTGGTGACCTACAACTTTATGCCGGTCCTTGACTGGACCCGTACCGATTTGCAGTACGTAGTGGCGGATGGATCCCGTGCCCTGCGCTACGATGCGGCCGCGCTGGCAGCTTTTGATCTTTTCATCCTCGAGCGGCCCAAAGCGGTACAAAATTACGACAGCAAACAGCTGCAGCGCGCCAGAGGCTACTTCGGGCAAATGAAGGCTTCCGAAAAAGAGGAGCTGATCAGCACCCTCATTGCCGGGCTGCCTGGAACGGATGAAGGCTATGATCTTGCTGCCCTGCGCGCTAAAGTTGCGCTTTATCAGGACCTCGGGGCGGAAGAATACCGGCAAAACCTGATTGACTTTCTGAGCGCCATTACGCCCACTGCGGCGGAGGCCGGTGTTTTACTGGCGATCCATCCCGATGACCCGCCCTTTCCCATCCTCGGCCTGCCCCGTATTGTGAGCACGGCGGAAGACGCCGAAGCGATCCTCAAAGGCGTTGACCACCCCAACAACGGGCTTTGCTTTTGCACCGGTTCCTATGGTGCCCGGGCAGATAATGACCTCCCGGCTATGATTGAGCAGTTTGGCGAACGCATCCACTTTTTCCACTTGCGGAATGTACGGAGAGAACAGGATGGCAGTTTCTACGAAGATGACCACCTTGCAGGCAGTACAAACATGTACGAGGTGATGAAGAAAATTGTCCGCCTGCAGCAAAGCCGGGAGCGGTCCATCCCTATGCGGCCGGACCATGGGCATCAGATGCTGGACGACCTCAGCAAAAAGGTCAACCCCGGTTATTCGGCCATCGGGCGGCTCAGGGGGCTGGCCGAACTCAGAGGGCTGGAGTACGGATTATTGCAAACTTTAAACCATTAGCGCCAATGTCATCAACGATCACGCAACAGCGAATCAAGCCCTTTCTGGATGAGGATTTCCTGCTGGAAAATCAGGTCGCCTGTGCGCTTTACCACGACTACGCCAAGGCACAGCCTATCATCGACTACCATAACCACCTGCCACCGGATGCCATCGCCAAAGATGCACCGTTTGCCAATATCACGAAGGTCTGGCTGGACGGCGACCACTACAAATGGCGGGCTATGCGGACCCTTGGCGTGGATGAGCGGTTGATCACCGGTGATGCGCCGGACCGGGAGAAGTTCCGGGCCTGGGCCAAAACAGTGCCCTACACCATGCGCAATCCGCTTTACCACTGGACCCACCTGGAGCTGCAGCGCTACTTTGGCGTTACAGATTTGCTCCACCCGGAGGTGGCGGACGAGGTGTACGATGCCACCACTGAGCAATTGCAGCAGGCTTCCCACAGTGCCCGCGGATTGCTGAAGCAGCAGCATGTCGAGCTGGTCTGCACGACCGATGACCCGGTGGATGACCTGGCATATCACGAGCAAATGGCCGATGCGGATGCGGATTTGCGGATGCTGCCGGCTTTCCGCCCGGATAAGGCCATCCTGATTGAAAAAACAACCTTCAACGACTATATCAATCAACTGGAAACGGTGGCGGGTACAGGTATCGCAACCCTGGATCAGTTGCTGTCGGTGCTCGAAGCGCGCATTCAATACTTCCACGACCGTGGCTGCCGCCTGGCCGATCATGGGCTGGAGTGCGTGGATGCGGTGGAGTGGACGATGGCGGAAGCCCGGCAGGCCTTTGCTGACAAGCGGGCCGGCAGGGAATTGTCCCCGGAGGCTTGCGCCAAATACCGTACGGCTGTGCTCACCGAGCTGGGCAAACTCTATCATCAGAAAGGATGGGCCTGGCAACTGCACCTGGGCGCGCTGCGCAACAACAGCTCCCGGATGATGCAACAACTGGGCCCGGACACGGGCTTCGACAGCATGGGCGACTGGAAGCAGGCGCAGGGGCTTTCCCGCCTGTTCGACACCCTGGACCGCAATGATCAGCTGCCCCGGACCATTCTTTACAACCTCAATCCGGCAGATAACGAAATCTTCGCCACGATGGCGGGCAATTTCAACGATGGCAGCGTGCGCGGCAAAATGCAGTTTGGCTCCGGCTGGTGGTTCCTCGACCAGAAAGACGGCATGGAGAAGCAGATGAATGCCCTGTCCAACCTCGGGCTCCTAAGCTGTTTCATCGGCATGCTTACGGATAGCCGCAGCTTCCTGTCCTTCCCACGGCATGAGTACTTCCGGCGCATCCTCTGCAACCTCATCGGCAAGGATGTGCATAGCGGGCAATTGCCTAATGACGTCGAGTGGCTGGGCAAGATCGTAGCAGACATCTGCTACCATAATGCGAAAAATTACTTTAAATTCTAAAGTGCTAATTCCAATGAAAAAGATCGTCACCTTTGGTGAAATCATGTTGCGCCTGACACCGCCCGGCTACCGGCGCTTGTCTCAGGCCAGTTCCTTCGAAGTAATCTACGGGGGGGGAGAGTCGAATGTTGCCGTTTCCCTGGCCAACTACGGGCTCCCGACTGAGTTTGTTACCCGTTTGCCGGACAATGATATTGGCGAGTGCGCCCTGATGGAAATGCGTAAGCGCAATGTGGGCACGCAGCATATCGCCCGCGGCGGTGAGCGGCTCGGCATCTATTTTCTGGAAATCGGTGCGGTGGCCCGCGGCAGCAAGGTCGTCTACGACCGGGCTCATTCCGGCATGGCCTCTATCGAAAAAGGCATGATTGACTGGGAGGCCGTCTTCAAAGATGCGCAGTGGTTCCATTGGACCGGCATCACCCCGGCCATCTCTCAGGGCGCAGCCGACGCCTGCCTGGAAGCCGTACAAACGGCCAACCGCATGGGCATCACCGTCTCCACGGACCTGAATTACCGCAAAAACCTGTGGAACTACGGGAAAAAGCCCGCTGAGGTCATGCCCGAGCTCGTGGCAGGCTGCGAGGTCATCCTGGGCAACGAGGAAGATGCCGAAAAGCACTTTGGGATCGAGCCCGAAGGCGTGGATGTCACCAAAGGGGACACCATTGATGCGCAGGCCTACACCTCGGTTTGCCAGCAGCTGATGGAGCGTTTCCCCCGGTGCAAAAAAGCGATCATAACCCTGCGGGGCTCCATTAGTGCTTCCCACAACACCTGGTCGGGCGTGCTGTACGATGGGAAAACGCTCTACGAAGCACCGACTTACCAAATTACGGACATCGTGGACCGTGTAGGCGGTGGCGACAGCTTTATGGGCGGCCTGATCTACGGGCTCCTGACTTATCCGGATGACGATCAGCGGGCGCTGGACTTCGCGGTAGCCGCTTCCTGCCTCAAGCATACCATTTATGGGGATGCCAATCTGGTTACGGTAGCGGAGGTGGAGAAACTTATGCAGGGAGATGCTTCCGGACGGGTAAGCCGCTAGTGCGACTAGACCGAATTATTTGATAGTATTTCCAAGCTCAAGCCCTTCTGTAGTGCCTGGCCTTTAACTATCAAGTATTTACACCTCAATCCACTAGACAAAAAGAATTTTGTTTCATACACTACTTTGGTTGTTTGGTTGCGCCGCCGTGTGCGACCAAACACTTTTGTGAGAGATGGATAAAAAATAAACCTTTCATGGCCAGATATTCAAGAATAGAAGTCGCGGTAACGATGGCAGAAACCGGCCTGGTGCCGCTGTTTTACCACCGTGATGCCGAATTGTGCAAAAAGGTGCTCAAGGCCTGCTACGATGGCGGTGCCCGCATACTGGAATTCACCAACCGGGGCGACTTCGCCCATGAGGTTTTCCAGGAGCTCAACAAATATGCCCTGAAGGAATTGCCGGGCATGATGCTGGGCGTAGGCTCGGTGACGGACGCCGGCACAGCCAGCCTGTACCTGCAACTGGGGGCGAATTTTGTCGTCACTCCGGTACTGCGGGAAGATATTGCCGTCGTTTGCAATCGGCGGAAGGTCCTTTGGTCGCCCGGATGCGGCAGCCTTACGGAGATTGCCCGGGCGGAAGAACTGGGCGCGGAGATTGTGAAGGTCTTCCCCGGCAGTACCCTCGGGCCGGGCTTCGTGAAAGCCATTAAAGGCCCCTGCCCCTGGACCAGTATTATGCCTACTGGTGGGGTATCTCCCGACCCCGGCAATCTCAAATCCTGGTTTGATGCGGGCGTGACCTGCGTGGGCATGGGCTCCAAACTGATTACCAAGTCGGTGCTCAAAAGCGGGGACTTCGAACAGCTGACGGCCGATGTCAGGGCTACCTTAGAGACCATTCAGGAAGTAAAGCCGAAGCAGACATGAAGTTATTCCTCCAATTCGTATTACTCCCCGCTGCGTTGATTTTCATTAGTGGTTGCAGCCGGCAGGATTCCGTGACGGCCATCAAACTGGCGCACGGGCTGGATATTGCCCACCCCGTCCACAAGGGAATGGTCTACTTTGCAGAGCAGGTGGCAGAGCGGTCCAACGGGCAAATGCGCATCGACATTTATCCCAGCGGGCAACTGGGCTCCGAGCGGCAATGCCTGGAGTTGCTGCAGATTGGCAGCCTCGGCATGACGAAAGTATCGGCCGCCGTACTGGAAAATTTTGCGCCCCGTATGAAAGTCCTGGGCCTTCCCTACCTGTTCCGGGACGACGAACATGCCTGGGCGGTCTTAAATGGCCCTATCGGCAAAGACCTCCTGCTGGAAGCCCAAAACTACTGGCTGCGGGGCGTCTGTTTTTACGATGCCGGCAGCCGCAGTTTTTATACCAAGGACCGGCCTGTCAACTCGCCGGACGACCTTGAGGGCCTGAAGGTCAGGGTGATGAACAGTCAGACCGCCATGCAGATGGTCAAGGCGCTGGGCGGTGCTCCCACGCCTATTTCCTTTGGGGAACTGTACACGGCACTGCAGCAGGGCGTGGTGGACGGCGCGGAGAATAATCCACCCAGTTTTTACACTTCCCGCCACTACGAGGTGTGCAAGTACTACTCCATTGACGAGCACAGCACCGTGCCCGATGTGATGCTGATCGGCACCAATACCTGGGAGCGGCTGACTGCACAGGAACAGGCCTGGCTGCAGGAAGCAGCGGATGCCTCTGTTGGCTACCAGCGGGAAGTATGGGCAGCCTCCGAGCAGGAAGCCCTGGATGCGGTCAAAGCTGCCGGTGTGCAAATCAACTACCCGGATAAGTCTCCATTTGCAGCACGCGTGGAGGACATCTACGAGCGGTACAAGGATGACCCCGAGATTTACGAACTGATTCAGCAAATTCAAGCCGTACAGTAATGCGAAACAACGTCAATAAATATGTAGGCTACTTCCTGGCTTTTCTCATGGCCGTCATGACGGTGGATGTGCTCTGGGGGGTCTTCACCCGCTACATAGTGGGGTCGCAAAGCCCCTGGACAGAGGAGTTGGCCCGTTTTCTGCTGATTTGGATTGGCTTGCTGGGCGCAGCTTATGTGGCCGGCCAAAATCAGCACCTGGCTATTGATATCCTGCCCAGTAAACTCGAAGGCATCCCCAAACAGCGGCTACAGTGGGCCATCCGCCTGCTGATTGCAGGGTTTGCTGGCACGGTGCTGGTGGCTGGTGGTGCCCGGCTGGTCTACATTACCTACAAGCTTGGGCAATATTCGGCTGCCCTGCAGGTGCCGCTTTCTGTGGTCTACAGTATTGTCCCTGTGAGCGGGCTGCTCATCATCTATTACAAACTCGCTGAGCGCGGTGCCCCAGCCGAAGCTCAGGCCTAAAGATACCCTATGGAAGTCCTTATTCTGGTCTTATCCTTTCTGATTTTGCTGGGCATTGGGGTTCCCATTGCCTGGAGTATTGGCATTTCCAGCCTGTTTACCATGCTGGTGAGCATACCGGCTATGCCAGCATTCACGACCGTGGCCCAGCGCATGGCCACCGGGCTCGACAGCTTTGCCCTGCTGGCTATCCCGTTTTTTATCCTGGCCGGGCAGCTGATGAACCGGGGCGGGATTGCCCGCAGGCTGATTGATTTCGCCAAAACGCTGGTGGGCGCCCTCCCGGGCGGGCTGGCCCACGTGAATATCATTGCCGCTATGCTCTTTGGGGCGATCTCCGGCTCGGCAGTAGCAGCCGCCTCCGCGATTGGCGGATTTATGGGGAAGCGCATGGAGGAGGAAGGGTATGATAAGTCCTTTGGGGCGGCAGTGAATATTACTTCCGCGACCACCGGGATGACCATCCCGCCCAGCAATATTCTGATTGTTTATTCCCTGGCCAGCGGTGGCGCTTCGATTGCGGCACTGTTTCTGGCGGGTTACCTGCCTGGCATACTTACAGGCTTGTTTCTGATGATTGTCGCGGCGGTATGGGCCAGGCGGAAAGGCTACCCCGTAGGCGAGCGCAGTAAGCTCAAGGAAGTGGCCCGGACTTTTCTGGATGCCCTGCCCAGCCTGCTGCTGCTGGTTATTGTGATCGGCGGGATCGTGGTGGGTATTTTTACGGCGACGGAGGCTTCTGCCGTTGCGGTCCTGTATTGCCTCATCCTGGGCTTTTGGTACCGGGAGTTTAAGGCCAGCGACATGCCGGACATCCTGCTGCATTCGGTCAGCACCACGGCCATTGTGATGCTGCTCATCGGCACCTCCATGAGCATGTCCTGGATTATGGCTTTTGAGAATATTCCGCAGCAGATTACCGCACTGCTGCTATCGGTGAGCGATAGCCCGGTTGTGATCCTCCTGATTATCAATTTGATCCTGCTGTTTGTGGGCGTTTTTATGGATATGACGCCGGCGGTGCTCATCTTCACGCCCATCTTTCTGCCGGTGGTGCAGGAAATGGGGATGGACCCGGTCCACTTTGGTATTATCATGGTGCTGAACCTCTCCATTGGGCTGTGCACGCCCCCGGTGGGATCGGTGCTTTTTGTGGGCGTCGGTGTAGCTGGCACGAGCATTCAGAAAGTCGTCAAACCGCTGCTGCCACTGTTTATTGCCATGATTGTTGCGCTGCTGATTGTTACCTATGTACCGGGGCTGTCCCTGTGGCTGCCCGAAGTATTTGGCTATTAAAAAACTGAAATGCACGACCCGTTTTTGATCATTCATCCGAAAGACAATGTAGGCGTTGCCCTGCGCGACCTCGCTGAAGCACAAGTGCTGAACACCCCAAAGGGTGCGGTAAAACTGGCGGAGCCCATTGCCGCCAAGCACAAGTTCACCCTGCAATCCATACCGGCCGGCGAAGCGGTGTACATGTACGGCGTACTCGTAGGCAGGGCTACCCGGGACATCCCTTTGGGCGGGAAAATCACTACGGGCAACCTCGTGCATGCCGCTGAAGACTTCAGCATGGCGGAGCGCGCTGAGGAGTGGAAAAAGCCGGATATTTCCCGCTTTGAGGGGCGGACCTTCCGGGGGTTCTACCGGGAAGACGGGCGGGTTGGCACCCGCAATTTCTGGCTGGTCATCCCGCTGGTCTTTTGTGAAAACCGGAACATACAGGTGATCCGGGAAGCCATGACCGCAGAGCTCGGCTACGTAACAGAACGTCAGTTTGCCGTAGATACCCGCCGCCTTGTGGAAGCCTACCGCTCAGGAGCCGATGAAGCCGCTTTGCTGAAAGAGGAGATCATCCGGGAAGGGGCGGCCCTGAAGGAAGACCGGGTTTTTCCGCAGGTGGATGGCATTAAGTTTCTGACCCATCAGGCAGGGTGCGGGGGCACGCGGGAGGACGCAACAGCCCTCTGTCAGCTGCTGGCCGGGTATATTGCCCACCCCAACGTGGCCGGGGCAACCGTGCTTAGCCTGGGCTGTCAGCACGCGCAGGCCGCGCACCTGCGGGAAGCCCTGCAGCGTATTGCGCCCAATTACAACCGCCCGCTCTTCATCCTGGAGCAACAGCAAAGTCAGTCCGAACGGCACTTCATTGCTGAGGCTGTGAAGCAGACCTTCGTGGGCCTGATGCAGGCCAATAAAGCGCAACGGCAGCCCGCACCATTGAGCAAGCTCATTCTTGGGCTGGAATGTGGCGGATCGGATGGCTTCTCGGGTATTTCTGCCAATCCGGCGCTCGGGCATGCCTCGGATGTATTGGTGGCCCTGGGCGGCACCGCTATTCTGTCTGAATTCCCGGAACTGAACGGCGTGGAACAGGAACTGCTGAACCGGTGCCGGGATGAAAAGACGGCGCAAAAGTTTTACGACCTCATGCAGACCTACGCCCGCCGGGCAGCAGAAGTGGGGTCCGGATTTGATATGAACCCTTCACCGGGCAATATCCGGGATGGATTGATTACAGACGCGATCAAGTCTGCGGGGGCCGCAAAGAAAGGAGGCTCCTCACCGGTCACAGCGGTACTCGACTATACCGAGCAGGCGGTCACGCCCGGGCTCAACCTGCTGTGCACACCGGGCAATGACGTGGAAAGCACGACCGGGCTGGCGGGCTCCGGAGCGAATATCATTGTATTTACCACCGGGCTGGGCACGCCCACCGGCAACCCTGTAGCCCCCACCCTCAAAATGTCCACGAATACGGCACTGGCGAGGCGTATGCCCGACCTGATCGATATCGATGCGGGCACCATCATCACCGGTGAGGACAACCTGGTATCGAAAGGTGAAGCCCTGCTGGAGCTCATCATCGAGGTCGCCAATGGGGATACCGACCCAAAGGCTATGCAGCTGCAGCAGGATGACTTCATCCCCTGGAAGCGGGGCGTTTCACTGTAAATTTCGTTAGTAGCCCAGGATTTTCAGCATGGCCTCCGGGCTTTGCTCCGCCTGATAGAGCTCGTCCACCAGATTGCCCTGATCGTCTTTGTAGACCAGGATATGCTTGGGCGAAGGGATCAGGCAATGCTTAATGCCGCCGTACCCGCTAATCGAGTCCTGATAGGCACCGGTGTGGAAAAAGCCGAGGTAAAGCGGCTCCTCATCGTTGGCGGGAAAGGCCGGCAGGTAAACCTGGCTTTCGTGCACCTCAGAGTTGTAGTAATCGGAATTGTCGCAGCTCAACCCGCCGATATTCACCCTGCGGTAATCATTGTACCATTTGTTGATGGGCAGGAGGATGAAGCGCTCGCTGATGCCCCAGGTGTCGGGCAGGGTGGTCATGAGGGAGTTATCGATCATGTACCACATCTCGGAATCGTTCTGCAGCTTCTGGCCGAGGACGGAGAAGATGGTCGCGCCACTCTCCCCTACCGTGTACTTTCCAAATTCGGTGAAGATATCCGGCTCCGGAATTTCTTCTTCCTCGCAGGCCTGCGAAATGAGCCCTACGATTTCCTTGACCATGTATTTGTAGTCGAACTCGAAGCCCAGGGAGTTGCGGATAGGCATCCCGCCACCGATGTTGATGGCCTTGAGGTCGTTGCTGTTGCGCTTCAGCTCGCAGTACAGTTTGATGGCTTTCTTCAGTTCGCCCCAGTAGTAGAGGGAGTCCTTGATGCCGGTGTCCACGAAAAAGTGGAGCATTTTGAGCTGGAACTTATCGTTGTTCTTAACCCGCTCCTCAAAGAAGCGCAGGACATCCGCGTGCCGGATGCCGAGGCGGGAGGTATAAAACTCGAAGTTCGGTTCCTCTTCCGTAGCTACGCGCAAGCCGATTTTGCAAACGCCTTTCACATGCTGCTCGTAGAAGTCCAGCTCCGCCATGTTATCGCAGACCGGGATGACATTCTCAAACCCATCGTTGATGAGGGCCGCGATGCGCTCCAGGTAGCCCCGGGTTTTAAAGCCATTGCAAACGATAATGGTCTCTTTTTGCAGCCGGCCCCGCTTGTGCAGGCGGCGGATGAGGTCAATATCGAATGCCGAGGAAGTTTCGATCTGCACGCCATGCCGCAGTACTTCATTGAGCACATGGCTGAAGTGGCTGCTTTTGGTGCAGTAGCAATAGTGGTACTTGCCCCGGTAGCCCATCGCCTTCATCGCCCGGGTAAACATATTCCGGGCTTTTTTGATCTGCGAACCAATCTTGGGCAGATACGTCAGTTTGAGCGGGGTGCCGTATTTCTGAATGAGGTAACGAAGCGGGACCCCGTTGAACAACAGGTTGCCATCTTCCAGATCAAAGCCTTCCTGCGGGAAGTAGAAGGTCTGATCGATGAGGTCAAAGTATCGGTTGGTTGCAGCCAATGCTTTTAGTTTAATGGTAATTGGACAAAAAACAGCGCAAAATTAGTCGACTTGCGCCAATATGGAAGCGTGAAAGCGTAATAAATGTTTTCGGAGCCAAACTATTATTTGGGTATCGGGCGGCCTACCCCGGAAAGTTACCTGAAAAATAATACTTTTGGGCAAAATCAGACGATATGGACCACCCAGATGCACTGCGGCAGGTTGCTGCCTTCCACCGTACTTTCAAGCACCCTATTGAGCCGGCGCCCACCATTCCGGATGAAACCCGCTGCAAACTCCGGGTCAGCCTGCTGGCAGAGGAAGTCAGGGAGCTGGAACAGGCTATTGCCGACCGCGACCTTACCGAAATTGCCGATGCGCTTTGCGATATTCAATACGTACTCTCGGGAGCCATCCTGGAGTTTGGGATGGCAGACAAGTTCAAGGCGCTCTTTGAGGAAGTGCAGCGTTCCAACATGAGCAAGGCCTGCAGTACCCGGGAGGAAGCCGAACAAACGATGGCCTACTACAAAAAGGAGCGCGGCTTCGACAGCTATGTCGTGGAAGAAGACGGGCGCTTTCTGGTGTACAGAAAGGAAGACAACAAGACCCTGAAGTCTGTTGCCTACTCTCCCGCAGACTTGCATGCTATTTTAAGCCGTTAAACTTTGTTAACCCAACTCAGCAGGTCCTTCATATCAAAAGGCTTGGTCAGATAGGCGATGGCCCCAAGGGCCTGCCCTCTGGCAATATCCGTTTTCTGAGCCGCTGCGGACAGGAAGATAAAAGGGATGTCTTTGAGCGCGTCGTCCTGATTGGCGCGTTCTTTGATTTCGAAGCCATCCAGTAATGGCATCTTCACATCGCAGATAACGAGGTCTGGCTGTTCTGCCTGCAGGAAAGCCCAGCCCTCCTGCCCGTTGGTTGCCACTACTACATCATGACCGCTTAGCTCCAGGTACTCGGTGAGGTTTTCCCGGATCGTAGGCGTGTCTTCTACCAGCAATATTTTCTTCATCGAACTCCTTTTGAAAAATGGAAGTATGCCCCTGTGGCTATTGCTCACTGGGGCTGGCTAAAGCGCTGAGGAAAAGGCGTCGAAGTTCTGCCCGTGTGGGATTGGTTTTGCCGTCAAAAAAGACCTTGCCGTTCACAATAATGGCAGGTATGGAACTGACGCCGGAGGCCAGGATCGTCTCCACGTCCATTACCTGTTCTATCGGAGCAGTCAGGTCCAGCTCCCGGACAACGTCTTCCAGCTGCCGGAAAAGCTGCCGGTGCCGACTATTGCCCAAGCCTAGTACTAATATCTTATTCATGCTCCTTCGGTTTTTAATCTGGCAGCAAGGTGCACAAAAAGCCTGTACGGTACTTATGACATTTATCAGGCAGGTATTTGAATTATATCAGCCGGGGGGCTGCGGCAGGCTTGATTACGGACCCTGCCATTATCCACAGTTTCAGATATAAAGCCGCCCGGGATTGGCTTTTTACCCGCAGGCGTTTATATTTACGCACCGGTAACCTTTAAGCATAAATGTCAGATACACCCAACCATAATCAACCCTCTCCTCATACGCCGCTTCTCTTTGAGCGCTTTATGAGCCAACAGATCAGCGGCCTGGCGACGGTCCGGCCCGATGGGAGCATCCTGGGCGTGGATGCCTCTGCTGCCCGTATTCTTGGCGTGGATGCCCAGTCTGTGAAGGGTAGAAACATCCGTGATTTCATACCTGTGCTGGAGATACCCGAGGTGTTTTCTGTGCAGGAACAGCATGGCCTGACGACCATTAAGCACGAAGAACAGGCCCGTACCATAGCCTATACCCTCAGGGGAGGATGGGAAAAGGAGCAGGGGCTCTATTTTTTGGTCCTTCACCTACGCGACTCTTTGACCAAAGGACTGGAGCTGTACCGCCATATGTTTGAGTGGATCCCCACCGGACTGGTGGTCTACCATCTTGACGAACAGCGGCCACTCACCTGTAATCAGCGCCTGCTCGACCTCATACAGGTTGATCAGGAACCGGAAGCCCTCCGGCCGGACAGCCCTCTCAGCCAAAAGCTCAAAATACGGCTCGCGGGTACCCGCCTGGAGGAGGAACAGTCTTTTCAAGTCCACCTGAAGACCCCCGATGGGCACCCGGTCTGCCTGAAAGCCACCACAAGCCTCATCCCGGCATTGGACGAGAGCATCATTTTAGTCCTCTTGCAGGATATCACCCAGCAAAATGTGAATGCCCGCGCCCTGAAGGAAAGCCGCAACACCCTGGAAGCGATTATTGGCAATGCCGTAGATGGTATCATCATTATTGACCACCGGGGACGCATTCAGATGACCAATGAGGCCACAAGCCTGCTTTTTGGATACAGCCCGGAGGAAATGCTGGGCCAAAACATCAACATGCTCATGCCGGAACCGCACCGCAGCGCCCACGATGGCTACCTGCGCAATTACATGGCTACCGGGGAAGGGCAAATCATTGGCGTGGGCCGGGAAGTACAGGGGCAGCGCAAAAACGGTGAGCTGTTCCCTTTCCGGCTTGGCGTCAGCCGCATTGAAACGGAGGTGGGGCTCCTGTTTACCGGTGTGATCCACGACCTTACCGAAGAACATAAAGCCAAAGAGGAAATCATCAGCCTCAACCGGGAGCTGGAGCAAAAAGTAGAGGAGCGTACCGAAAAGCTGACGGAGGTCGTCAATAAACTCCTGCAGTCCAACCTGAAGCTGGAAGAGCAGATCAAGGAAAGGCGGGCCGCCGAAGAAGCCCTGAAAAAAAATGAGGAGGAATTGCGGCAGGCGCTCGAACGGGAAAAGGAGCTTAGTGAGCTGAAATCGCGCTTTGTCTCGATGGCTTCCCACGAATTTCGCACCCCGCTGACGACCATTGCCTCCTCCTCCGAACTGATCAAGCTCTACACGGAAGGCACCCAACAGCCCAAACGCGAAAAACACCTGCGCCGCATTCAGTCTGCCGTGACCAACCTGACCGGCATCCTGGGAGATTTCCTCTCCCTGAGCAAACTGGAAGAAGGCAAAATCAGCAACGTGCCTGCACCGGTCAGCCTGCCGGAACTGCTCGAAGAGTCCGTTGATGATGTGCATGTGCTTTTGAAAAAAGAACAAAGCGTCGTCCGGGACTTTGAGGGCATGGAGCAGGAAGTGATGATCGATAGAAAAATCCTCAAAAACATCATGCTCAACCTGCTGTCGAATGCCATCAAATACTCCGATGCCGGCTCAACGGTATGGCTGACAGCCCGCCTTGAACAGGGGACCCTGAAAGTAAAGGTCCGGGACGAGGGCATCGGCATCCCGGAGAGCGACCAAAAACACCTTTTCAGCCGCTTCTTCCGGGCCGATAATGCCGTGAATATACAGGGCACCGGACTGGGCCTGAATATTGTGCACCGTTACCTGGAGCTGCTGGGCGGCAGCATCAGCTTTGAAAGCGTCGAGGGCAAAGGCACCACGTTTTTCTTTGAGGTGCCCGTAGGGGGTTAATCGCTGAGTTCATTGGCTTGCTCGATGAGTTCCAGCAATTCCTGCCGGTATCCGCCCGGATCGTAGGACATGGCCCCGGAACACCAGTCATAAATCTGCTCATAGCTGGTCTGCCCCTTGTATTCTGAATCCCGCATCAGCAGCCCGAAACTGGCTACCCCGGCGGCAAAGCGCATATGCTCGGAGGCCTGATCAAAGGACGCATTTTGGTCGGGGATATCAATGGTCATCAGCTGGCTGACGTCCGAAGTAGGGTCTTTGTACCGGAATTCAATGGTAAAAGTGGGCACGCCAAAGCTGCTCCCTCCGCCATTGGCGGGCTTGATTTCGTAAAGGGCCGTAATGGCTTGCCCGGAGCCAATCTCTCCGCCGTCGGCCTCGTCGTCCTCAAAGTCTTCGTTGTCCAGCAACCGGTTTTCGTACCCGATCAGACGATAGGCTTCCACCAGATTCGTATTGAAGGTGACCTGCACTTTTACGTCCTTGGCTACGGTGTAGAGCTTGCCGAGTTCTTCCACGAGGACCTTCTCCGCCTGCTGCTGATTGTCGATGTACTCGTAGGTGCCATTGCCGTTGTTGGCGATTTGCTCCATCAGCTGATCGTTCAAATTGCCGGTGCCAAAGCCCAGGACGGTCAGGAAGACGCCTTGCTCGCGCTTCTCTTCAATGAGCTGCACCAATTCATCCGTACTCGATGGCCCGACATTGAAATCGCCATCGGTGGCCAGGATGACCCGGTTGTTGCCGCCTTCGATGTAGTGCTCCAGGGCAATTTCGTAAGCCGTGTTGATGCCATCGGCGCCTGCGGTGCTGCCACCGGAGGTCAGCCCTTCAATGGCATTGACAATCGTCTCGGTCTGATCGCCGGGAGTGGAAGGCAAGGCCACGCCCGCCTGCCCGGCGTAGGTGACGATGGCGACCCGGTCTTCTGCAGTAAGTTCCTGCGCCAGCAGCTTAAAGGCTTCCTGCAAAAGCGGCAGTTTCCTGGCACTGCCCATGGAGCCGGAAACGTCAATCAGAAAAACCAGGTTGGAAGGCGGGATATCCTCCTCCTCAATAGTCTGCCCCTTGATGCCAATACGGATCAGTTTGTGGGCTGGTGCCCAGGGGCAACGGCTGACCTCTCCGTTTAGCCCGATCGGGTCCGGGCCCTCAGGCTGAGGGTAGTTGTAGTCGAAGTAATTGATGAGTTCCTCTGTGCGCAGGGCATCCGGCGGCGGCATTATGCCATCGTTCAGAAACCGGCGCGCATTACTGTAGGAAGCGCCGTCTGCATCAATGGAGAAGGTGGAAGTGGGCTCGTCAGCGGTGGCGATGAACGGGTTTTCGATGATTTCGGCATACTGCTCCCCCGTGACATCGTAGTTGATGTAGGGCCCTCCGTTGGCGTTGTCTAAAGTGTAACCGTCGCTACGCGCAGGCTCGTCGCTCTCCAGTGAACACCCCCAAAGCAGGGCGGTGGTCAGCAATAATACAAGATACTTATGCATGATGGTTTCGGTTTAGTTTGCTGTTGATGAATATCCTTGAAGGCTTTGGCTTTCAAATGCCCCTCCGCCGCTGCGGGGAGGCGATCAATCGCTTGTATATGGAATTAAGTCGCGTGCACGGCCACAAAGGGTTGGGTTGTTGGTCCAAAAGCGGGCGGTTTTCAGCGAAAACTTTTTTCTGTTGACCGATTGTTCTGTACTTTAGACCACTTTCAAACCCGACACCATGAAGTGGAAAGACATCGACTTTAAAGAGGAGGCAGAACAATTCCGGTACACGGTAGTGAGTTTTCCCGCCGCTGTGCGGTTTATTCTCAGAGAGCGCGTTTGGGAAGGGTTCTGGACTTATGGTTGGTTTTCCCGCATCCTTACTTTTTTGGCTATTCTGGTGGGGCTCAATATGATTGGCGATGCCCTCGATTTCTTTGAAGGCTTCAAAGATAACGCCATAGCCATGTCTTTTTCCGGGGTGACCTCCTTTGCCCAAAACCTCTATGACAACAGCATTGGCTTTTTGACAGACAGTGGCAGCCGCTTTTTGATGCTGGTCCTGCTGGAAGTCATCATTTTCCATGCTTCCCGTCAGACCCTGCGGATTATTGCCGGGAAAGACAGCAAAGCAGGGTTCGGGGATTTCCTGAATGCTCAAATCCGGATGCTGATCGTCAGTGGTTTTGCCTGGCTGATGACGCTGCTCGTGGCGCTGCCCGTGAAGATCTTCTTTGGCATCTTTGAATTCCTGGACTTTCTGAAACCGGCATTTCTTTTTCTGATCGAAGCGTTCTTTCTGGGCTTTTCGGTGGTAGACAATTATCAGGAGCAGTACGGCATGAGCATTAGCGAAAGCTTTAACAATGCCAAAGAACACCTGGGCATCAATCTCGCAATTGGCATCGTGGTCCGGTTGCTTTTCTGGGTGCCGGTGCTCGGCCCGATTTTGGCGCCCCTTATTGCAGCGGTGGCTGCCACTATTGTCATGCACGAAGAATGTGCCCCTGATGCTACCGTGGCTCCGCCGGAAAACGTGGAAGCGGCCGTGTAGTGGAGGATCTGATGCTTTAGCCAACTAAGCAGGCCTTTCCGGCAGGCGGAAAATCATAGGTCTTTTCAGCAGATTTGTGTATTTTCCGCCGAAACATCAAAAGAAAAAACATGAAGTTCAATCCAATCCTGACTACGCTGCTTGCGCTGTTAATGGTATGGCCCATAAGCGCTCAGGTAGACCTGATCAACAAGGTAAAAGACAATCAGAGTGAAAATGCCAAAGCGGGCTTCCAATGGACACCGGTAATCGACCTGGAGCGCACATCGGTGAAAAACCAGGGCGCTTCCGGTACGTGCTGGAGCTACAGCTCTAATTCCTTCCTGGAGTCTGAGATGATCCGCATGGGCAAAGAGCCGGTAGACCTGGCGGAGATGTTTACGGTGCGCAATACTTACGAAGAAAAAGCCGACCGTTACGTGCGCCTGCACGGCAATCTGAACTTCGGGCAGGGCGGCGCACTGCCTGATGTAATCGATATGTATGGCAAATACGGAGCCGTTCCTCAGTCTGCCTACGCCGGGCTGAACTATGGCTACGATTACAACCGCCACGGCGAGATGGAAGCCATCCTGAAAGGCATGCTTGATGCCGTCATCGCCAATAAAAACAAACGCCTCTCCCCCGTCTGGAAAGAAGCCTACAACAAAGTGCTTGATGTTTATCTGGGAGAACACCCGGAGTCGTTTGAGTATATGGGCAAGACCTATACCCCAAAATCTTTTGCTGAAGAGGTCGTGGGCGTGGAAGCCAATGACTATGTGCAGGTCACAAGCTGGACCCACCACCCGCTTTACGAACGGTGTGTCATCCTGGTGCCGGACAACTGGACGTACGGGGAGTCGTACAACGTGGCCATGGAAGACATGATCACCATCATTGACCATGCCCTGGAGAAGGGCTACTCCATTTCCTGGGCGGCAGATGTGAGCGAGAAGTACTTCTCCTGGAAGAACGGTATTGCATTCGTACCGGAGCAGGACTACGCCGATATGTCTGCCGAAGAGCGGGAGCAACTCTTCAATGGCCCTAAGCCGGAAGCCGAAATCACGGCGGAAATGCGTCAGGAGGCCTACGATAACTATACCACCACGGATGACCACGGCATGCAGATTGTGGGCATCTCCAAAGATCAAAACGGCAAGGAATGGTACCTGGTGAAGAACTCCTGGGGCACAGGCAACGACTACGAAGGCTATCTGTACGTCAGCAAAAACTACGTGCGTTACAAGACCCTGTCTTTCCTGCTCCACAAGGAAGCTATACCGGCAAACCTGCGCAGGAAGCTTAGCTTGTAGGCCCCGTGTGGGCAGTATGCAAGAGCTAATGCCCCTGCACCCTGCTTCAAGGCGGGTGTGGGGGCATTGACTTTTACGGTTATGTTTTGGAAGAAAAAACGGATGCACTGCGCAAGGCAGGCATCCGTAAAGTAGCGGCTAAAATTATTTCATAGTGTCTGCTGGAGTTCTTAAGGTTTAAGTAGTATTGTTCAGCTCCAGATCGTTTGGCCTCGCCGCTTAGCAGGCAGAATAATTCCTGATGATCAGGTCTTCCCCGTGATGGGCAATGACCAGCGTTCACCGGGCATTATGTACGCACAAAAGGCGCACAGCTCCGGTGGTGCAACTTCAGCATTAGCTTGTAGGTGGATTATAATTTGCGTAAACAGCAAAGTCCAATTGGCATAGGGGAAGTACAAAATAAGCTGTTAGCGCTTTAATTTAGGGTTTTAGGCGCTTTTTCCGCAAAACCAAGGGTGTATCTTAGTTACAGGAGGCTAAATGAATAGCCTTAATTTATTGCAGGTAAAGGGGTGGCTTGGAAGCCGGTGAGTTTTTGTGTGTGCTTTGATTGGGTCTGAAAGACAAGTGTAAAGTTAAATAAAAAAAATCTAAATAAGAAAATAATTTTTAACTGAAATGCCCCGTCAAATTCACTTTTTTTAAACCGTACTAAATTCGGGAAGGACCGGTTACCTAAAAAAAGAAAACGGGCGAAGTGGCGAATCTGCACTTTTTGTTCCGAGCCTGCCTAAACTAACCATGCCTTTGTTGTCCATCCCTTATACCCGGCTATTGATAATCAGGCAATTATCTTTGTACAAGCATTGAATTAAATCTATTTTTGTAATAGATTTGCACCTTAGTGTAAATCAAACACTATCAAAAAACTTATAACCATGCTTAAGAAACAGTATCTGAAAACCAAGCCAGTCTGCAAAGTAACCTTCAGCCTGCCTGCCCACGCCGTAAATGGCGCTAAGGAAGTAAAACTCCTCGGTGACTTCAACAACTGGAGCCCGGAGTCTGCTCCAAAAATGAAAGCCGCAAAGGACGAGTACCAAGCTGTGCTCGAACTGGAAACCGGCCGTCAGTACCAGTTCCGCTACCTCATCGATGAGGCATACTGGGAAAATGACCATCAGGCTGATGGCTACATCCCTTCTCCTTACTTTGGCATCGAAAACTCTGTAGTGGTGCTGGAAGATCAGCCTAAGACCGCTCCTGCCAAAGCGGAAAAGGCGGCTCCTGCCAAGAAAGCCGCGCCGGCAAAAGCAGCCACAAAGAAGGCAGCGCCTGCTAAAAAAGCAGCGCCTAAGAAAACTGCAGCTAAGAAAGCCGCAACTGATGACCTCCGGAAAATTGAAGGCATCGGCCCGAAGATCGCCACCCTCCTGGCCGAAGCAGGCATCAAGACATTCAAAGACCTCGCTACCGCTAAGAAAGCGAAAGTCCAGGAAGTACTGACGACCGCTGGCCCTCGCTACAAAATGCACGATCCGGCTACCTGGATGGAGCAGGCCAAACTGGCCAACGCTGGCGAATGGGAGAAACTGGAGCAGCTTCAAAAGGAGCTCAAAGGCGGAAAGCGCACCAAATAGTAACTTCCCTCGCAATATTCCTAAACGAAAAGAAGCCCCGCCGGTCTGATACACCAACGGGGCTTCTCCTTATTTAGTACAACGTGCTCCTGCTGCCCTACTCCTCCTTAAAGAGCGAGAAAGGCACCGCTTCCACTGCTTTGCGGTAGTCGGCGAAGTCACTTTCAAAGAAGGCTTCTACTCTACCCGTCACTTTCCGGACCTGCGCTTCTGCCTGGCCCAGCTTCAGCTGCCCCATTGGCGACAGGGCGCCCTGCACGCCCTCCAGATAAGAATAGACGCCGTACAGGGTGCTGTTGAGCAGCCCGGTGGACCGCCGGATGCCTTTGAAATCTTCCGGTAGCATATACAGTTCTTCCAGCTGAGTGATGCTGTCCTGCAGTACTTTGCCTTGCGCTTTAATGGCTTTCAGCGTGCTGTCGGGTGCGTGGGCCAGCGCTTCGTTTACCCTTTTGATGGTCTTTTGAGCCTCCTGCAGGCGGGTGAAGGCTGCTTCTGCTTCTTCCACCATGGCATAAAACGATTCGTAGGCCGCGTGCGCTGCCCGCAAATCCGCCAAATCAACCTCCAGTCTTGGATCGGCATGGACCTGTACGCTTGTGGAATCGGTAAAATCCCCACTGCTGATGACCAGCTTGTAGTCTCCGGGGAGTACCTGATGCCCGCGTGGAGGGTCACTGTCAGGCTTGGCTGCCCGCCGGGAGGGGAAGCGCACGCCTTCGGTGCGCAGGTCCCAGGTAAAGCGGTTCATGCCGGGCTTGAGCTTTTCTGAAAACCGGCGAATGGTGTCGCCTGCCATGTCCAGCACGACGATTTGGGCTTTCTTGCCCAACTTCCGGCCTGCTTCCTGCGTCTCCTCCTCATTCCCCGCTTCTTTCTCCTCACCGGCTACTTCTTCCTCTGCTGGCTTTTGCCAAACGGTAAGCCGGGCATAAGGCGGCCGGTTTTTGCCGCTGAATTCCCCATCTGCCGGAAAATGGGAGCCTTCGTAGCTTTTATAATTGGCCAGGTAAGCATCGGGGGCCGGGAAGGTGCGGAAAGTATCCTGTAGCAGTTGGCCTTCCGTTCTGGCTATTTCCTGCATTGGGCGGGTATCGTCCAGCACCCATGCCGAACGCCCGAAGGTGCCAATGACCAGGTCTTTATCCCGGGGGTGGATTTGCAGGTCGCGTACAGGCGTGGCCGGAAAACCCTGATCCCACTGCTGCCAGTCTGCCCCGCCGTTCAGGCTGAAGTACAGCCCGTAGTCGGTGCCTAACCACAGCAGATTCGGCGCATCGGGGTCCTGAACGATGGACAGGGCGTGCCCTTCCACCTGATCTTCGTCCACAATCCGGTTAAAGGTTGCTCCAAAGTCGGTCGTGTGATAGGCCATTGGGCGCCAGTCGTTGCGGCGGTAATCATTGACGATGACAAAGGCTTCACCTGCGTTGCTTGCTGAGACTTCGATGTAGGGGATCCAGCTCCCGGGGCGGGCATCGGGCAGACGGCTGCTCAGTTCGGTCCAGGTTTTGCCGCCGTCTTGGGTGAGCTGCAGGTGGCCATCGTCTGTACCCACCCAAAGCACGTTTTCTTCCACCGGGCTGGGCGCGATAGCCAGAATGGTGGTGAAGTTCTCCGCCCGGGTATCATCAATGGTCAGCCCACCGCTTTCAAACTGCCGCTGCTTGGTGGAATCGTTGGTGGTGAGGTCAGGGGAGATGATTTCCCAGGTCAGCCCGCAGTCCATGCTTTTGTGCACATACTGACTGCCGAAGTACACCCCGCAATCGTGAAAGGGGTTTTGTGCAATGGCCGCATTCCAGTTGAAGCGCAGCTCCTCCCCTTCCGGATGTACCGGCTTGACGAAGCGGCTTTTGCCCGTCTCCCGGTCGATGTAGGAGACATTGCCGCCCTGAGACATGGCATACACATAGCGGTTGTTGCCGGGGCGGAAAACCACATCAAAGCCATCGCCAAAGTAGACCTCCTGCCAATCCGTATTCTGAATACCGCCGTATTCCCAGACTGAGCTGGGGCCCACCCAGGAGCCATTGTCCTGCATGCCACCGGCGATGTTGTAGGGGATATCCATATCTACGCTGATATGGTAAAACTGCGCCAGGGGCAGGGTTTGCACAAAGCGCCAGGTTTCCCCTCCATCGTGGCTGATGTTTAGCCCGCCGTCATTGCCTTCGATCATGTACGCGGGGTTATCGGGGTGCACCCAGAAGGCGTGGTGGTCCGGGTGCGTGCCCCGGCCGAAGCCCTCAAAGGTTTTGCCGCCATCTTCTGACTTGGACAGGTAGGACCAGAGGTTGAAGATCCGGTTCTCGTTTTTAGGGTCGGCAAAGATGTCGGCGTAGTAGAAGGGGCGGTTGCCAATATCCTCCGTGGAGACCAGCGTCCATTTGAAACCGCCGTCCGTGGATTTGTAAAAACCGTTCTTTTTAGCTTCAATCAAAGCGTAAACGATGTTGGGCCTGGAAGGCGCAATCGCCAGCCCCATGCGCCCGAGGTCTCCCTTTGGCAGCCCGTCCTCAGAGGTCCGTTCTTCCCAGCTGTCGCCCCCGTCGAAGGATACATACAGCCCGGACCCCTCGCCACCGGAGTTGAAAAACCAGGGCTTACGGCCGAATTCCCACATCGCGGCTATAAGCTTATTGGGATTGGAAGGGTCCACCACCAGATCGGCGCAACCCGTGGAATCATTGACAAACAGGACTTTTTCCCAGGTTTCCCCTCCGTCCTCGGTCCGGAAAACGCCCCGCTCCGGATTCGGCCCCCAGGCGGAGCCCAGGGCAGCGGCGTACACCACATCCGGGTTATCGCGGTGGATGATGATCCGGTGGATGGTGCGGGTATTTTCAAGCCCCATGCGCTTCCAGTGCTTGCCACCATCGATGGATTTGAAGATGCCTGCGCCGCTGTTGTGGGAGTTCCGGGGGTTGCCTTCGCCTGTACCGACCCAGATTTCATCGGGATTGTTTTGATTGATGGCCAGGGCACCTATGGACTGCAGGGGCGCATCATCAAAAACAGGCTCCCATTTAATGCCGCCGCTGCCGGAGTACCAGACACCGCCCGATGCGGTGCCGATGTAGATGCGGTTGGGCTGTGCATTCACCACATCAATGGTGGTGACCCGGCCGCTCATCCCCGCTGGCCCAATGCTGCGGGGAGACAAAGCTTCAAAGTGGTCCAGGTTGATATCCTGTCCGCATAAGGGGAGCGATAAAACGCTAAGGCTGAAAACCAACAGCCAGCTGAATTTTTGAATAACTTGCATAAGGTGCTTTTTCGTTTATAAGGGTAAAATAGGGGTTCTCCGGGGTTTCCCACAATCCCTCACTTACACCTGACGGTGGCATGACATACACTACAGGACAGCCGGAGTAGGAAATTCCAATAGTTTTACGGTTGACCAGGCAGGAGGGGCCTTTCCCAATCTGCCTGAATTCGCAATTTTTCACCCTTTTCGAAGCGCTGATTATGATTCGGAAGATTTTTCTGATTGGTCTCGGGCTGACGCTGAATACCTTGCTCCTCCGTGCCCAGAGCCTGCCCGTCTATCTGGATACCACCTATACCGATGCGGAGCGGGCGGATGACCTGGTCCAACGGATGACACTGGACGAAAAAATCGCTCAGCTGCAAAATGCCATGCGGCTCGCTGAACCGGGAGAAGCGGGTGTGGGCTCCTTCGGTTTCATGTCAAAAGATACCGATATCGCTGGCAGTGTCAGGCAATACAATAGGTATCAGCGGGCACAGATCGAAAACACCCGCCTCGGCATCCCCGCCACCCGTTCCGGGGAAGGGCTTTTTGCATACATGGGCAATGGCTCTACCAGCTTCCCCTCCCCCATCGGCATTGCAGCGAGCTTTGACCCGTCCCTGCAGGCAGAAGTTGCCGGTGTTTTGGCGAAGGAACTGAAAAGCCGGGGCGTCAGAAGGGTACTGGCGCCGGTTGTCAACCTTACGCGCGACCCACGCTGGGGCCGTACCAACGAAACCTACGGTGAAGACCCCTGTCTCAGCGGGCAGATGGGCGCTGCCTATGTCCGGGTAATGGAAGAAGCCGGGCTCTCCACCATGATCAAGCACTTTGTGGCCAATATGGGGCTCGACGGGCAATTTACCGGGCCGGTCCACTTCACGGAGCGCCACCTGCGGGAGTACTATTTCCCGGCTTTCAAAACCTGCATTGAAGCCGGAGCTTCCTCCGTGATGATGGCCTACAATAACCTGGACGGCATACCCTGCGCTACCAACCCCTGGCTGATTAAGGATATTCTGAAAGGTGAATGGGGACTGGAGGGCTTTGTTTCCACCGATGGGCAATCCTCTACTTTTATTATGGAGTCAGCGGGTATGTACAAGACCAAAAAAGACCTCGCAGTTGCTCTGATGAACGCCGGGTGTGATAAATCCTCCCCAAGTGACTTTTTTGATGCGCCACTGCGGGAAGCCCTGAAGGAAGGCCTGGTGCCGGAAGCCCGCCTTGACGATGCCGTACGCCGCATTTTGCTCCAAAAGCTGGAATCCGGGCTCTTCGAAGCGCCCTATGCCGACCCCGAAGCGGCGGTGCGCCTCAATAATCATTCTGATCACCGGGCTGTAGCACGGGACGCTGCCAAACGGGCCCTGGTGCTGCTCAAGAACGATAACAACTGCCTGCCGTTTCCGAAACAGGCTCAAAAAGTGGCGGTGATCGGCCCGCTGGCAGATTGGCTCATCGTTGGGCACTACGGTGGATTCGGGCGGGAAGAAGTCACAGTGCTCGATGGCGTGAAAGCCCTGCTCCCGGATGCAGCCGTGACTTACGAAAAAGGCGTGGAGATGCAGTATTTTGGTTACCCCGCCATAGATGAGCGCCACCTGAATGGGCCAGTAAAAGCGGTTTACTTTGATAATGAAAACCTGGAAGGACAGCCGGTAGCCACACGTGAAGAATCCAAAATCGAGCACGACTGGAAATCTGCACGCCCGGCGGGGGTACCCCCTTCCGGTTTTTCCGTACGCTGGACCGGCGCGTTCACCAGCCCGGTCAGTGGGGAAGTAACCCTGGGCGTAACGATGGACGATGGCGCACGGCTTTACCTGGATGGTAAGCTTATCCTCGACGAGTGGAAAGGGGGCGGGCGGCGGATGAAGGAAGCCACAGTGCAGCTGGAAACAGGCAAAACCTACCCTTTCACCCTGGAGTACTTCGACGGGGGCTTCGGAAGCTATATTCAACTGGGCTGGGACGTCGATGAGGAAATCAATATTCCTAAAGCAATAGAAGCAGCAGGGGAGGCAGATGTGGTGATTATCGTTGCCGGTATGTACGAAAATGAAAACTGGGACCGGACCAACCTGGACCTGAGCGGGCCACAGGAGGCCCTCATCCGGGCACTGGCACAATTGGACAAACCTACTGCAGTGGTTATTCAATCCGGTACTGTCATCACCATGCAGGACTGGATTGAGGAAGTGGATGCGGTACTCATGGGCTGGTACCCGGGTTGCGAGGGCGGGCATGCCATTGCGGCAGCGCTTTTTGGAGACTATAATCCGGGAGGCAAGCTGCCCATCACCTTTCCCAAAGTAACGGGGCAGGTGCCGCTCAACTATAACCGGCACCCAAAAGGCAAAGAAAAAATCAAGTTTATCGGCGATTTCAATGAACCGCTCTTTCCTTTTGGGCACGGGTTGTCCTACAGTCAGTTTGAATACGGGAACCTGGAACTTTCGGCCAGTACTATTCAACCCGGAGATACTGTCCTGCTCCGGCTCAGCGTCACCAATACGAGTGACCGGCCGGGTGAGGAGGTGGTACAGTTGTACCTGCATGATGTTTATGCGAGCGTGACCCAGCCCCTTCAAAAACTGATCGGCTTTGAACGGCTAGCGCTGGGAGCCGGAGCCACTGAAACAGTGGAACTGCGCATCCTGCCGGAACACCTGAAAATCTGGGACATCAACATGAACCCTGTCATTGAGCCCGGAGATTTTGAGCTGATGGTCGGGTCTTCCTCAACCGATATCCGCCTGAACACTCTACTAACCGTAAATCAATAACCATGAAATACTGGCTGTTCGGATTGCTGTCGCTGTTACTGTCCGGTTGCCAGAGTGCAACGCCAACCTCAGAAGCAGAAGGAGGTGCCTATTCGCCTCAGCGGTTCTTCTCAGCAGGGAGTTTCTGGAATCAGCCTATTGGCGAAAACCCAAAAATTGCCCCTCAAAATGAAGCCTGGATACAACTGCTGGCCAATGACCCCAGCTGCGAAAATATCGGTGTGAATGTAAAATCCTACACCATCCCCATCTATTCGGTGGACAGCACCACTCCGCGAAAAGTAATCCGCGAGCATGCTGAGCTTCAGATGGGGCATTCGAACTTCGCAGAAGATGGTGGCGACTCCCTGTACCATCAGCACCCTGATTTTCGGGGGCAGCCCATCCCCATTCCGGAGCACCTAAGCCCGTCCCCCGGCTCTGATGCACATGTAGCGATTGTGGATTATGCAGCCGGCAAAGCCTGGGATATGTGGTATGTATTCCGGGACAGCAGCTCCGGGCAGTGGTTTTCCAACACCGGAATGGCCTACGATCTGTATGGTGATGGGGTGTTCGAAGCGGGAAGCTTCGGCGCCAGGCCAGGAGAAAGTATTCATCAGTACGGGCCGGGGCGGGCGGCAGGAGTGCCTGTTTTCGCCGGTACCATCATGTACCATGAAGTCGTGGCAGGTAAAATCGAGCACAAACTGGCCGGTGCTCTGCGGTATGCTGATTATCAAAATTTTGTCTATCCGCCGGCGACCTGGACGGACGGCAACTACGAAGGCGGCATTCCCGAGGGCAGCACCATTCAACTGGACCCCGGGCTTGACCTTGATCAGTTTGACCTGACAGACGGTGAGAAAGTCGTGGCACGCGCTATGCAGGAATACGGTATCGTGATTGTCGACTTTGCCGTAGGGACCACCACTTATGCCGAAGGGCTATGGTACGATGAAAGCCGGAGCTGGGGAGGGATACTACGGGGCTGGGAGGAGCCTGGCGGCATCAAATCTATACCGGTTAAGCACTACCGGGTGCTTGACCCTGCCGGGAACCTGCGGAGCGGAGGAGACCAGAAGAAGGCATTTTTCCAAAAATTCCTGGCACAGGAACGGGATTGCGATTAGCCCCTGGCAAGTGTGCAATTCTTGGGTTTTGTTGTACCTTCGGTGTCAAACAGGCAGTAATGAAATTTAAGGACTACAACCTACATCCACAGCTACAAAAAGGAATTGAAAAAGCCGGGCTCAAACGGCCCACCGATATTCAGTATAAGTCCATACCCGGCATTCTGAAAGGAGAAGATGTACTGGCGGTGGCTCAGACTGGCACCGGAAAAACGGCCGCCTTTGCCATTCCTATCCTGCACAAACTGCACGTACAAAAACAGCAGGCCCGCCGGGACGATGGCATGCGCTGCCTGGTCATGACCCCCACCCACGAGCTGGCCATTCAGGTGGCTAAAGTCTTTCAGGACCTGGGCGCTCACACGCTCGTAAAAACCATGGCGCTCATCGGTGGTGTGGACCAGGAACCTCAGATTGAGGCGCTTAGGAAAGGCGTGGATGTGCTCGTCGCCACGCCCGGGCGGTTCTTCGACCTGATCAGTCAGGGGCACCTGCGGCCCGAACGCATACAAATCCTGGTGCTCGATGAAGCCGACCACATGCTGGACCTGGGCTTCCTGCAGGACATTAGCGACCTGCACCGCAAATTGCCTGCCAAACGGCAGACCCTTTTCTTTTCCGCTACCATCAACCTGCACATCAAAAAAATGGCTTATGCCCTGATCAATCAGCAGGCCATCCGCATTCAGATTTCGCCCAAGGACCCGGTTTCCAAAAATGTAGACCACTATGTGGCGGCTATTGAAATGGATGACAAACGCTTTTTCCTGGAGCGGATCGTCAGGGAAAACCCGGACAGCAAAATCCTGGTCTTCGTACGCACCAAAGTACGGGCCGAGCGGGTTTCCAAAGCCATGGAGCGGGTGGGCATCAAAACGGCGACCATTCACAGCGATAAGGAACAGCAAGACCGGTCAGCCGTACTCAGGCAATTCCGGGAAGGAGAAGTACGAGTACTCATCGCCACTGATGTGAGCGCCCGGGGGATTGATATTCCCGGCGTAACCTACGTCATCAATTATGACTTGCCTGAGCAGGCCGAGAACTACGTGCACCGCGTAGGGCGGACAGGCCGTGGCAAATCCCGCGGGCAGGCGCTGAGCTTTTGCAGCCCCAATGAAACGGAGCTCCTGGAAGCCATTGAAGCTTATATCGGCAAGGCGATCAAGGTCCTGGACGTGGAGCGGGGAGAATACGAAAATACCCGCCTGCTCTCGGAAGATGCCGGGCTGAGTTTGAAAGATATGCTTTCTGAAATAGAAGCCCTGGAAACGGAGCAAAAGCGGAAAAAGAAAAAAAAGTAGCTTCAAAAGTCATAAAACAGCCCATCGTGGCTTGACAAATGAACAAACCTAACTATATTTAATTATTATTTGCACGAAACCTCCCGTCAGTCCCCCTTAGCCTTCAGGCTTCTTGATTTACAATTCCATGAAAGATCACTACCTGAAACAAGAGTTGCATGACTTGATCCAATCAGACCAGGGCATATTTGAGTTTCTGCAGGAAGCCTCCCTCGATGGGCTTTGGTACTGGGACCTGAACGACCCGGAGCAGGAGTGGATGAGCCCTAAGTTTTGGACAACGCTGGGCTACGACCCCACAGAAATGCCCCACACTGCCAGGTCCTGGCAAAATCTGATCAACCCGGATGACCTGGAACTGGCCAAACAAAACCTGGCCGCCCACCTGGCAGACCCTTCTCATCCCTACGATCAGGAAGTCCGCTACCGCCACAAGAAAGGATATACCGTTTGGGTAAGGTGCCGGGGGATGGCCATACGCGACAAAAACGGGCACCCCATCAGAATGCTCGGCGCCCACAACAACATCACCCGCCTTAAAGAAACAGAAATAAGGCTTCAAAAGGAGAACCGGCAACTCAGTGCCGTGCTGGAAAACTCTGGGCTCTATATTTTAAGTACAGACATAGAAGGCCGCTTTACTTACTTTAATGAAAAGTTCAGGCTTGACTTTGGCTGGCACCCTTTCGTTGCCATTGGTAAGGATTCCATGCCTTCCATTCATCCCGATGACCATCAGGCTTGCATAGACACCGTAACCCAGTGCCTGGAACAACCCAATACGGCGTTTCTGGTTGACTTGCGCAAGCCCAAAAGAAATGGAGGGTGGCAAACAAACCGGTGGCATTTCTCCGCACAGACCAATAGAAAGGGCGTGCCGGACAGTGTCCTCTGTATCGGATATAATATTTCTGCCAAGAAGAAGCTGGAAGCCGAGTACCGATTGTTGGTGGACAATATTGGGGACGCTTTGGTTACAACGGATCTGGAAGGCCGGGTCCTCTACGCCTCCAAAAGCTGGAAAACCAACTTCAACCTGGACCAGGAAGCCGCGTTGGGCCAGCCCATCGCAAACTTTTGCATGGAGGAGGATCGTACCGGGTTTGTAGCATTCATTTCTGAAATAGCCGATGGCGATTTATCAAAACTAACGCTGGAGCACCGCCTCAAGCTATCTGGCCATCAGTTCCTTTGGGTGGAAACCAAAGGCAATCTTGACAGCGACGGAGACCGCCTTATTTTCCTGATCAGGGATATTTCCGAGCGCAAACAGACCGAACAAAAACTGCAGCTTACCAGCCAATTGCTCAGCGATACCCAGGAAATGGCGAAAGTCGGCGGGTGGCGTTTAGACGTTGAAAGCGGTCAAACTACCTGGACAGAAGAGGTCTACCGGATTCATGAAGTCCCAAAAAGTTTTAATCACAATAAGGACGCAGGGATCAAATACTATCACCCCGATGATCAGGAGGCCCTGAAAACAGCCCTTGACAACGCAATTCAGTCCAATATAAAATTCGACCATACCTTTCAGTTCATCACCCCCAAGGGAAACAAAAAGTGGGTGAGGATAACTGGCTCACCGGTAGTCAGGGATGGCAAAGTGGTTGAGGTACAGGGGTTGTTCCAGGATATCACAGAGCAGAAGCAGGCCGTAATCGAACTCAGCTACAGCCAGGAGCAACTGACCTCCCTCACTACCAATATCCCGGGAGCTGTCCTCCAATATAAAATCACGCCTGAAGGCAGGGAAGAGCTATTGTACCTCAGCAAGGGTTCCATTGACCTGTGGGGCATACCTCCTGAGGAAGCTATTGAGGACGTCAACGTACTCTGGAACGCTATTCAACCGGGTTACGCTCAGGGGCTTCAAACAGCCATTGAGCACTCTGCCCGCGAAATGACGACTTTTTCCTTTGACTGGAAGATCCGCCACCGGGATGGAGCTATCAAATGGGTGAATGGCAAGGGCTCTCCCAAAAGATTACCAGATGGCAGCACGGTTTGGAATACCATCATCACGGATATCACCCCCTTAAAAAATGCCCAGCAAGCCTTAGTAAGCCAAAGCCTGATGCAGGAAAAGCTGATGAAGATTGCTTCTGAATACATCAACTTCCCCATTGAGGAAATGGACAGCCGCATTCAGGCTTCCCTTAAGGAGATTGGGCAGTTTATCAATGCGGACCGGGTGTACGTGATACAGTACGATTTTGAAAAAAACAACGCTTCCAATACCCATGAGTGGTGTGCGGACTCTATCGAGCCTGTGAAAGACAGCCTGCAGAATGTCCCGATGGAGGAGTATATGGTGTTTGTCAATCTCCATATGGAGGGTAAAAACTTTATCATACCTGACATCTCAAAGATGGAGGATGGCCCTGCTAAAACCGATCTTCAGCGGCAACAGGTCAAAAGCCTGCTGACGGTGCCCATGATGCGGGAAAACGAATGCCTGGGTTGCGTGGGCTTTGACTCTGTACAGAAAATTCACGACTACTCGGAGGCCGAGCTCAAACTGCTTAAGCTTTTCAGCGAAGTCCTCGTGAATACCCTTACCCGGGCAAAAAACGACCAGGAACTGCGCTCCAGTCAGGAGCAACTTACCAAGCTGACCGCGAGTGTGCCGGGCGCCATCTATCAGATGGAAATGGACCCGGAAGGGCAAATGGCCTTCCCCTTTATGAGCGAAGGCATCCACGAATTGCATGAGGGCCTGACCCCTGCCCTTCTTAAAGCACAACCCGAATCAGGCTTTTCAATCATTCACCCGGAAGATATTCCCGACCTTCTTGTCAAGATTGAGCAATCCAGACAAAACCTAACCCCGTTTTTCGCAGATTATCGCACGCTTCACGCTAATGATGAAATGCGCTGGCACCGGGCCATTTCCCAACCAGAGCAAAAAACAGATGGAACAGTGGTTTGGTACGGCATCTTCCAGGACATCACAGAACAGCGCAAACTGGAGGAAATACAGAAATTCGCTCAGGAACTGAAGGTGAAAAACAGGGAAATGGAGCAATTCGCCTATGTTGCTTCTCATGACTTACAGGAGCCTCTGCGTACCATACGGAGCTATTCCGGCCTGCTCAACCGCCGTTTTAGCGATCAGCTGGGAGCAGACGGGCAGCAGTTTCTCAACTTCATCGGTGATGCCTCTCTGCGCATGAGCAACCTCATTAAAGGGCTGCTCGAGTACAGTCAGATTGGAAGTGACCGCCGTGTCAGCAAAGTGGATTGTAATATATTGCTGCAAGAGGTCCTGCAAGATCTGAATTCCAGCATCAATGAACACGAAGCAAATGTCAGGATAAACAACCTGCCCACCCTGCAGGGGTATAAAGTGGAACTGCGGCAGCTCTTCCAAAACCTGATCAGCAATGCCATCAAATTCCACAAACCTGGGGAAAAGCCGCTGGTGGAAATTGGTGCCGCTGAGCAGCAGGGCTACTGGCAGTTTTTGGTAAAGGACAACGGCATTGGAATTGACCCGAAATATCAGATAAAAATTTTTACTATATTTCAGCGCCTGCACCGGTCGAACGATTACGAGGGCACCGGCATCGGCCTGGCGCACTGCAAAAAGATCGTGGAGATGCACCACGGGCGCATTTGGCTGGAATCGGAAGAAGGCCAGGGCGCTACATTCTTTTTCACCCTAAAAAAAGGAGGATATGACTCAGAAGCTGAATAAGATACTGCTGGTGGATGACAACGAGGCCGACAATTACCTGCACAAGCTGATCATCTCTGAAGCGGAAGTTGCGGAAAGCGTTGTAGACCAGCCCGATGGCAAGTCGGCACTGGAATACCTGGAGAAAGGAGCGGATCAGCAGCCGCCCGACCTCATTTTTCTGGATATCAACATGCCGCGTATGAATGGGTGGGAGTTCCTCGAAGCTTATGCCCGGCTGCCCGAAGAACTGCAAAGCGCTGTAGTCATTGTGATGCTGACCACCTCCGTCTTCGGCAAAGACCGGGAACGGGCCGAGGGGCTGCCTAACTTCTCAGGCTTTCTCAGCAAACCGCTTACCGAGGAAGACCTGCTGAAGGTGATCCAACAGCACTTCCCCGACCGCTTTAATTGAACAACTTACTGCCCCGGTACCCCAATCTGTATGGCTTCCTCCAAATGAATATTCATCGTGGGCGTGCCGCTGAAGTTTTCCACCTCTCCCCGAAAGCAAACTTTTTTGTTGGCCAGCACGACCTGCGGATCAAAGGAAAAATTGGGCAAGTCTTTTTTGCGGATGAAAACGGAAAAAATCTGATTGGGAAAACGCTTGTCGATATTCAGCCATAGATTGCCGCTGCGGCTGTAGCGGGTGCTCACCACTGTGCCACATACGTTAATTTCCGTCCCCTGGCCCATATACTGCCGGCTTTGCACCGTATTGAAATGGTTGGGCGGCAGGTCGGGCGGGAACAAAGGCTCCACATCTCCACCGGCCAATTCCGGCATCCATGCCGACTTGTCCAGGCTTCGCTCCAATTCGTTTTCCGTAGCTTCCGGTAGCTTGTTGAAAAAATCCAGCCCGGTCACCTCCTCCACCTGATCTATCGGCACGGCAAAGCTCTCCAATGGATAGCTGACCTTTTCATTCGGCATGATGAAGCCAATCCCGCGCCCGTTTTCCAAATCAAGCGCCACCTTGAAGTAACGCTCCGGAATGGACACCTTATTAATGGAACGCTCAATGACCGGCAAGTCCGGCTCCAGCACCGGGCCTGTAACCACGTACAGCTGTGCACCCGGGTTTTCGTAAAGATAGCCCCGCAGCAGAGCTTCGAGCTCCGCCCATGCCTCCCGGTTGAATTCCGCAACCTGAGGCGACATATTGGAGTAGAAATAGCTCTCAGATAGGGCCTTTTCGGACCACCTGAAATCAGCGGAAGGCGCCAGGTGCCCCCGGTCGTACCCAAAACCATCGTACGCATAGGTACTGTCGGGCTGCAGGTTCTTCAGGAAATAATCCTCCTCCACTGCTGTGCCGGTGGTGACCTTAGGATCGGGGCGGAAATCGTTCGTACGGCCTACATTGCCGGAAGTGACGTCCGGCAGAATGATATGCGCCACCCATGCGGCCTGCTCGTGCGCCTCGGCATACTCCAGCGCCATAGCCGAGTGCATAATGTAGGATTCGGAAGGCAGCCCTATGGCTTGCAGGTCACGTTGTATACGCTCCAGTTTGATGCCCTCCCGGCGCTCGTTCAGGGCTTTCTTTTGGGCTTCAAGGGTGGCCAGTTCGGCCTCGACTGTGCGGAGTTGTTCATCCAGGTTTTGAGCCTGCATCAAAGCCGGGCAAAGTAAGATCAGGAAAAGTAGGGAGCGGAACATAGTCTCATTTTTTACCAAAGTTACAATTCTTTCCTATTCCAGTTTGGCTACATTTGCGGGAAACGTCCATTTCCATGCGGTACTTTCTGCACTTCGCGTATCAGGGTTACAACTTTCGGGGCTGGCAGCAGCAGCCGGGTGAGGTGCGCACCGTACAAGGGGTGATGGAAGGGATTCTTCAACGCATCCTGAAGCATGAAGTCTCTCTTGTGGGCTGTGGCCGCACAGATGCGCAGGTGCATGCCAGCCAGTATTTTGCTCATTTTGATACGCCGGAAGAACTGCGGCCCGATTTCAAATTCATCCTCAACAAGAACCTGCCGGCAACGATTTCCATTTTTGATGTCATCCCGGTCCATCCCAGAGCGCACGCCCGCTATGATGCCACCGACCGGCAGTACGACTACCTGCTGCATACCCGCAAGCAGGCTTTTCTGGGCGAACTGAGCGCGCTGTATCTGCAGGATGCGCCGGATGTAAACCGCATGCAAACGGCAGCCAACCAGCTATTGCAGTTTGAAGACTTTCAGGCGTACTGTCTGACGCCCGACCGGCACAACACCACGATTTGCCACCTGCGGCAGGTCCGGATTTTCGCTAACCCGGACCGGACCCGGATACGGCTGCAATTTGCCGCCAACCGCTTCCTGAGGGGCATGATCCGTATTCTGGTTTACCGCCTGCTGGAAGTGGGCTGGGGCCAGATCACACTGGAAGACTTCCTGCAACCGCTCCGCGAACACAACCCGCCGCGCCCCCTGCGTTCTGCCTACCCGGAGGGGCTTTACCTTTCAAGGGTGACCTACCCCTACATCGATAAGCCGCCCAGGGTACAGCTGAACTTTGAGGAGTAGCCCATGCCTGCCCACCTGCCGGGCTTGGCCCTGGCCTCACGGGCAGGCAGGAATAAACGATACAATTTTCTCCGTCACCTACCAGACGACAACTTTCCGTACAGCCCGCTCCCCGTCAGCTGTGACTTGCAGGAAATAGACGCCGGCGGGTATAGCTTGCAGGGATATTTGTGCCGTAGCTTCCTGGCTTTGCGCTGTTGCAACGACCTGCCCGGCTGCGCTGATGAGCGCTAATGAGGCCTGCACCTCCTGCCCCAGCTGAACGTGGAGTACCTCCCGGGCCGGGTTAGGGAATACCTCCATTTGGTTTGCCCAGCCCGGTTCCGACACCGGAGAAGTGCTGTCCAGCCACAAGTTAGTTTGGAAAGCGTTTAAGCCGCCGCGCTCATTGCCTACCACCATTTCCAGCTTGCCATCGTTATCGATATCGGCAATTGCAGGCCGGGTGCGGACACCTACGTGGACATCGCCCATGCGCTCCGAATCCAGGTTGAAGGTGCCGGTCAGATTGCCCTCAATATTGTTGTACACCTCCAGCTGCCCGGCTTCTGTTCCTGTGACCAGGACATAAGTGCCTTGCTGATCAATGATTTGCGGAGCGGCATAACCTGAAATACTGCCAGGGATGGCCGTGTTGATATTGCCCAGCGCAAGGAGATTGGGAGCGGTTTCCGGATCCGGGTCGAACAGGGGCTCGCTTGCCGTGCCAATATTTTTAAAGAAATTGATATTGCCAGTCCGCTCACCGATAATCAGATCGGGCAGCCCGTCCCGGTCCAGATCAATGATTTGAGGCACGGAGAGGCTGCCTACATCAATGCCCATATACTCGTACTGCCAGGGGCCAAAGACCATTTCATTGCCCGCGCCTGCGATGTTTTCAGCGTAGAACAGGCGGCCCAGCACCTCTCCCACCAGTATATCTTCATCCCCATCGCCATCTAAATCGCCGAAAGTGGGGGCGAAATTGGTGTAGGAGTTGAAAACGGAAAGCCCCAGGTAGTCTTCATCTACCAGCTCAAAGGCGGGTGATTGGGCGGTGCCGGTATTCTCAAAGAGGTAGAGCCGGGTATCCCGCTCGCCAAAGGGCTCAAAGGCGCCTACGGTCCCCACCACCATGTCGAGGAGCCCGTCTGCATTGTAATCCACGAAGGTAGGGCTGGCACCCGTACCGAAATCGATCATGTCCCCAACGAAGAGGTCCCGCTGCTGATACTGAAAATCCGGCACATCGGCCGTCCCTGCATTCGGGTAAGCCCAAAGCACGTTGCGGTCTTCCGAAATATTGACGGAATTGGGGGCAACCAGCAGGTCTTTAAGCCCGTCAAAGTCAATATCGGCCAGGAAGGCTACCGGGAATTGCGGCACATCGGCTGTTACCCCATCTGCGGGAAAGCCGAGTTCCTGATCAGTAATCCAGGCCTGCTCGCAGCTGCCGGCGTTGTGCAAAAAATTAAGCGTAGAGTAGGTAACGTCTCCCAGCAGCATATCCTTATCGCCATCGGCATCAGCGTCGTAGGTGAGCAGAGTACTGCCCGGGTGGCGCTCGGTCAATCCGCCCTGTAAGTTAAAACAGCCTCCGGGGTTTTCCGCCAGGCCCACTTCCTGCTCTATGCTATTCTCGAAAATGCCGCCCCAGCAGTTTTCAACCAATTCAAAAATGAGGCTGTCGCGCCCGTAACCATCTTCGATAGACTGATTGGCATACAGTTCGATATAGCCGCCGGCCGGATTGAAGGTGAGAATATCCAGGTCCCCGTCGCAGTCCAGGTCATCGATCGCCGGATAGTCGACATTGCTTACGTAAAGCTGAGTGGTAGTCCCGTTGGACAGCACAAAGGGCAGGATGTTATTGGGGTGTTTCAGAGGCAGGCGCTCAAAGGCAATGTGCCCGTCTTCGTAATAGCCGGTGTAGACCAGAACGCCCTGTACAAATTCCGTGCGCTGGGACTGCCCAAAGATGTCCATTACGCCGTCATTATTGAAGTCCTTCAGGATAATCCAGTCGCCCAGCAATTCCGGGAAATAACGGGCGTAGCCTGGAGCGTAAGCATAGGCCCCTCCGGTATTCAGGAAAGGCAACAGGACATTCCCGGTACGGTCGAAAATCAACAGGTCCAGAAGCCCATCCTGATTAAGGTCGGCTTCGTTGGGCTGTGGGTTGTTGAGCCCGCCGGCAAAGGGCAGGGTTTTCAGTTCCCCATCCACCGTTACCGGAAACGTGATGGCCGGATAAGGTTGTGCATCCGACGAAAGCGCATGGAACAGCAGGGTTGCGAGCAGTAGTGCCAATCTTTTCATAATTCGAAATTGGTCGTTTATTGAAATCTTCGTTAATTGTGTGCCTTTCAGAATTCTATTTCCTAAGAACAGTTATACAGCGCAGGAGTTACGGCTTTGCCCCTGCTTTACGGCGGCTGAATTTATTAAAAAGCAAGCATGAAAAACGCTTACCGGTACCTTTTTCTACTCTTTTGCAGTGCGCTTACCATATTTGCCTTCGGGCAAAATACAGCTCCAACACTTAGCAGGGATTACCAGTTGCGTGCCGGGCGGGACCACCTGGTTTTCGCTTCTGCCCAGAGCGGGGACTCCCTCACGCTCGAAATCAACAGCACCAATTATGCCCTGCCGCTTGTGGGGGGAGCAGCCAAATTGCCGGTGGAGCTGTCCCAGCGCGGAGAACTGCTGCTTATTCAGCATGCTGGCAAAGGTTACCGCCTTTACCACTTGTCTGCCCGCAACGATGGTACGCCCCGCCTGCGCCGGATCCCGATGTGGCTATCGGTCGTGCCGCCGCTTATCGCCATCCTGTTGGCCCTGATATTCAAGGAAGTCATTGTCTCGTTGTTCGTTGGGGTTTGGGTAGGCGCCTTTATTGCCGGAGGGATGCGTATTGAATCCCTTTACTATACCCTGCTGAGCCTGTTTGACGTGGTGGAGCGCTATGTTATTCAGGCCCTGGCCGACAGTGGGCACCTGGCGATTATTGTGTTCTCTTCCCTAATCGGGGGCATGGTGGCCATTATTTCCCGCAACGGGGGCATGGCAGGGGTGGTCCTGGCCTTTTCGCGCTATGCCCGCTCCCCCCGCAGCGCACAGTTCATTACCTGGCTGCTGGGCGTGGCCATCTTTTTTGATGATTATGCGAATACGCTCATCGTGGGCAATACCATGCGTTCGGTGACGGATAAGTTCAGGGTCTCCCGGGAAAAGCTGGCCTACATCGTAGACAGTACGGCTGCGCCCGTGGCTGCCGTGGCCTTCATTACCACCTGGATTGGGGCCGAATTGGGCTATATCGATGACGGCTTGCTGCAAATTGCCGAAAAAACAGGCACTGACCTGGGGCTGACGCCTTACGGAGTCTTCATCAGTTCATTGAAATACTCATTTTACCCGGTGATGACCCTGGCTTTCATCCTCATGCTGGTCTACACAAGACGGGACTTCGGAGGCATGTACGCTGCCGAAAAGCGGGCGCGGGAAACGGGCGAGCTGTTTACCAAGCGCAGTGCTGCAGCCGAAGAAGACATGGAAAACCTGGACCCCATCGACGGGGCACCCTTGAAGTGGTACAATGCCGTGATTCCTGTTTGCCTGGTCATTCTGGTTACCCTCTACGGGCTCATTGATACCGGGCTGGCGGCCACCTACGGAGAGCTGCTTGATGCCGGGCTGGCACCGGCTTCCCAAAGCTGGGGGGCGGTATGGGGCAGCATCAGCGCCCTGCCGGACGTTGGCGATTCGTTCCTGATGAAGGTGGGCAAGCTGATTGGAAATTCTGATTCCTATATTGCGCTGCTGTGGGCATCCCTTTCGGGGGTCATTGCGGCCATCCTGCTCACCATAGGCGGGCGCATCATGGGGCTGGCGGATGCGATTTCTACCATGATCACCGGCTTCAAAGCGATGCTGCCGGCTATTCTCATCCTGACGATGGCCTGGTCCCTGGCAGCAACCACTGAAGAATTGCATACGGCCACCTTCCTCACCTCCGCCCTGCAGGACAGCATCAATCCGTTTGTGATGCCCGTCATTATTTTCATTTTGGCGGCGGTGATCAGTTTTTCCACGGGCTCAAGCTGGAGCACAATGGCCATCCTCTACCCTATTGCCATCCCCACCACCTGGGCGATTTGTGTGGCACAGGGCTTGGAAACGGAGGTGGCGATGGAGCTGTTGTTCAATGTCATCTCTACAACCCTGGCGGCTTCGGTGCTGGGCGACCATTGTTCACCGATTTCAGACACCACCATTCTCAGCTCGCTGGCCTCGGATTGCAATCATATTGACCACGTGCGCACACAGTTGCCTTATGCTTTGACGGTTGGGGCCGTGGCATTAGTCGCGGGTGGGCTGTCTACCTTTTTAGGCGGTGGTTGGGGCATTTGCCTGCTGCTGCTGGTCATTGGGCTGGCTGTATTGTTTGGCATAGTGCGTACCTTCGGAAAAGTAGTTGACTAACATAACCAAAGTAAAACCATGAAGAATGTTTGGATTTTGCTGCTGGCCATCAGCCTCAGCACTTACGTAAAAGCCACGGAAGGCATGTGGCTGCCCCTGCTGCTCGCTCAGCTCAATGAGCAGGAAATGCAGAGCATGGGCATGAAAATGACTGCCGAAGACATCTACAGCGTCAATAAAGGCAGCCTGAAGGATGCCATTGTCCACTTTGGCGGCTTCTGCACCGGAGAGGTCATCTCTGATCAGGGCCTGGTGCTGACCAACCACCACTGCGGCTACGGACAGATTCAGAGCCACTCCACCCTGGAAAACAACTACCTGGAGGATGGATTCTGGGCCATGAACCGGAAGCAGGAAATTCCCAACCCCGGCCTGTTTGTCACCTTTATCGTCCGTATTGAAGATGTGACGGATTTGGTGCTGAACAACGTCACGGAAGACATGGACGCCAAAATGCGGCAGTCCTGGGTAGACAAAAACTCGAAGGAAGTGACCGCTGCCGCGAAAATGGAGGACTATCAGGAGGCCATGGTGCGCGACTTCTTCGAGGGCACCAAGTACTATATGTTTATCACAGAAACCTACCGGGATATCCGCCTGGTGGGAGCGCCGCCGTCCTCAATTGGCAAGTTTGGTGCGGATACCGACAACTGGGTCTGGCCACGGCACACCGGCGATTTCTCCCTGTTCCGTATCTACGCCGGCCCCGACAACAAGCCGGCGGAGTACAGCGAGGAGAATGTGCCTTTCAAGCCCCGCCACCACCTGCCGATTTCCCTGGACGGCGTGGAAGCGGACGACTTCACCCTGGTTTTTGGCTTCCCCGGGCGGACGGAGGAGTACCTGCCGGCTGCTGCCATTGAGCAGCGGGTGGACGTGGTCAACCCCATCCGGATCGGCATCCGTGACCGCGCCCTGAATGTCGTCAATGCTGCGATGCAGGCCGACCCTCAGGTCCGTATTAAGTATGCCTCCAAGCAATCCCGCATCGCCAACTACTGGAAAAAGTGGATCGGAGAGAATCAGGGGATTAAGGCGACGGATGGCGTGGGCCGCAAAAAAGCCTACGAAGCAGAATTCAAAGAACGTGTGATCGGCAACTCCGACTGGCGCGAGAAGTACGGCAGCCTCCTCAGCAGCTTCGAGCGCCTGTACGGCGACCTTGAGCCTTACGCAGCGACCAATACTGCGGTGGGGGAAATTGCCGGGCGCAATATTGAGCTGTTCCGCCTGGCCAATACCCTGCACAGTATCGTCAAAATGTATGAATCCAGCGGAGCGCCAATGGTCGAGAGCCGGATGGACCAGATCAGGTCCTTCGTGGAAGATTTCTACAAAGACTACGAGCCTGCAGTGGATCAGGGCGTTTTTGCTACGCTAATGGACTACTACTTTACCGAAATCCCCGATGCGCATCAGGCGCCATTTGCCGTAGAGCGCTACGTGGAAGCCGGCAAGGATGCTGAAAAGCTGGCCTCCATGATCTACCTGAAAAGCAAGCTGGCCCGCCCGGGCGTATTGGAACTGGCCATGGAAGAAGGCCCGGAAGCCCTGATTAAGCTCATCCAAAACGATGTGGCCTATGCGCTGGCCCGCGCCATTTCCGACTATAACGATAATAATATCGCGGGCAAATACCGCGACATCAAAGCCGAAATTGATGACCTGCAGCAGCAGTACATGCGCGCGCAGATTGAAGTCTTCACCGAGCGGCGCTTCTACCCGGATGCCAATGGCACCCTGCGCGTCACTTACGGCAAGGTGGATGGCTATCAGCCCCGGGATGCCGTGCGCTACGAGCCTGTCACCTACCTGGACGGCGTCATGGAAAAATATGTGCCCGGTGATTATGAGTTTGATGTGCCGCAGCGCCTGCGGAAGCTTTACCAAAAGAAAGACTACGGCGATTACGGGGAGGATGGCAAAATGCCGGTCTGCTTTATCGGTACCAACCACACCACGGGCGGCAACTCCGGCAGCCCCGCTATTGATGCTTACGGCAACCTGATCGGCCTCAACTTCGACCGCGCCTGGGAGGGTACGATGAGCGATCTGAACTACGATGCCTCCATCTGCCGCAATATTATGGTGGATGCACGCTATATTTTGTTCGTGATCGACAAGTTTGCCGGTGCCGGGCATTTGGTGGAGGAGATGACTTTGGTACACCCGAAGAAAGGATAAATGATTGATTTATTGTTCGTTGGAGCGGGGTGTGGGCTTTGGGCGCACATCCCGCTTCACTTACTGCCCGGATTCTTCCCATCCTACGCCCCTTTTCCCTACCTTTGTACCCCGTAACAAAACAACCTGTTGGGCAACCAGCATCTACCAAAGTAATTTCAAATGACCAAGTACATCTTTGTTACGGGCGGGGTCACCTCTTCCCTCGGTAAAG
>JANSXW010000119.1 GCA_024742755.1 bacterium
AATAGCGTTCCAGTCTACCCGGTCTTTGGATACCTCATCCTCAACAATGAAGCGGTCCTGTGGTGAGCGTCCGGTAAACTTGCCTGTGCTGACACAGAGCGCGCCGCTATCGGCCAATACGCCCTGATCCTTGCATAGGGTCGCTTCAACCAATTCCTCCGGTAGCAGGTTGTAGCGAACTGCTGCCGGGCTTTCTATGCCCAGATTCTTCAGGGCCGTCTCAATTGCTTTGGCGTTTTGCATGAATCCTAGTTTTTTGTTGTTGATTACGGTTCAAATATGCGCGATATCTTCAGCCTTGCAATTGAGATTGCTCACTTGAGCCACTGACATTTATCAGGCGGCAAAAAAAATCAGCAGCCCCAAATTTGGAACTGCTGATGCATTGTTCTTTTAAACAGAATTTTCTTTGGAATCCTAGTCCCTGATGAAAGGATAGTCTTCCTGCAGGTAATTATCCGTGTAGAGTTCTGAAGGGTCAGGGTAGTCTGATTCTTCCGCAAACTTCACAGCCGCCTTAATTTCTTCCTTAATTTTATTCTCAATTTCCTTGAGTTCGTCTTCTGTCGCAATTTTATTGTCCAGAATCGTCCGCTCCGTAATCTTGACCGGGTCACGGTCCTTGTACTCCTGTACTTCTTCCTTGGTACGGTACTTGGCCGGGTCAGAGACGGAGTGCCCTTTGTAGCGATAGGTCTGTACTTCAAGGAAGTAAGGGCCATTGCCGGCACGGATGTGCTCAGCGGCACGGCTTACTGCTTCGTGCACAGATTCCGGGTTCATGCCATCCACTGCTTCACTGGGCATATCATAGGCCAGCCCCATTTTGTAGAGCTCTGTGACGTTGCTCGTCCGCTTTACGGAAGTACCCATGGCGTAGCCGTTGTTCTCCACGACGTAAAGCACCGGCAATTTCCACGCCATGGCCATATTAAAGGATTCGTGGAGGGCACCCTGACGGGCAGCACCATCACCAAACATCGTCACGCAGAGGTTGTCCGTCCCTTTGTACTTTTCCGCGAAAGCGATACCTGTACCGATCGGGATTTGAGCGCCCACAATGCCGTTGCCGCCAAAGTAGCGGTGCTCCTTCGAGAAGAAGTGCATAGAGCCGCCTTTTCCTTTCACAATACCGGTTTCCTTACCAAAAAGCTCAGCCATACAGGCGTTGACGTCGCAGCCACGCCCCAGTGCTGTACCGTGCTGACGGTAAGCGGTAACAATAGCATCTTCGCGGCGGATGGCAGACTCCATACCCGCTGCAACCGCTTCCTGTCCGATATAAACGTGGCAGAATCCGCGGATTTTCTGCTGGCCGTACATCATCAATGCCCGCTCCTCAAATTTGCGGATGCGGAACATCAGTTCATACCACTGTAGGTACTGCTCTTTGCTGTACTGAGGCTTTTTAGACCGCGATTTGCGGGTGGTTTTTTTCTTTTCCGTCGCTGTATCCATACCTGAATTCTATGGTTAGTGTTCAATATTCGTCATTACAACACCTGAAGGTATACCTTGTTTGCGGCGCTGCTGTCTCGCGTGGGCAAATATACTCAGCTTGCAGGGTTTTGCCAATTTTTACACTAAGTGTTGTATGTTCGTATCTTCAGAAAGCCGTTCTTGCAGCGGTTGTCAGCGTATTACGAAGCATTTATATGAACCAGGAACGACTAACCCTCATCGTCACTCGTATCGACCGGCCAGTGCCGGGGAGTGCCCATATCTTTTTTGAAGTCCAGGAACAGCCGGTGCCGGATTATCAGGCGGGGCAGTTTCTGACCCTGCTTTTTCCGGACCTTGGCCCCATGCCCATTCGGCGGTCCTATTCCCTTGCTTCCACGCCGGGTGTGGACCGTCAGTTGTCGATTGGCGTCAAGCGGACCGTCAACGGGCAGGCTTCGGCTTACCTGACGCAAAAGCTGCAGGTGGGAGATGCCCTTCAGGCCTTGCCGCCTGCCGGGCAGTTTGTGCTGCCCGAAATGCCGCGTCCGCTGCTGCTGATTGCCGGGGGCAGTGGTTTTGTGCCGGTATTTGCCTTGCTAAAAGCCGCGCTGAACAGGCCGGGGAATGACAAAATCCAACTCTTGCTGGCTAACCGGAATGCCCAATCGGTCTTTTTCCGCAAGGAACTGCAGCAACTGGAGCGCAGCCATGCTGACCGCCTGAAGGTTTTCCACCTGCTCAGCCAGGCCACAGCCACCTGCGAAGATGAGCTGAAAGCCACCGCCCACACCGAAGTCCGGCAGGGGCGGATGAGCAATGCATGGCTGGAGTTTTGGGCAGCGCAGGTATTGGGCAAACAAATGCCGGAGGCGCATGCCTACGTCTGCGGCCCGCCGGGGCTGATGCTTAAAGCCTCCATGACGTTGCGGTTCCTTGGTTTTGGGGCAGACCGGCTGCACCAGGAGGATTTCATCATCCATACGCCTTTCCGGCCGGATGCCAGCCAATTGCCGCAGGCCACCATCGCACTCAGGTACAAAGGCAAAGCCATGTCTTTTCGGGTAGCGCCGGGGCAGACCCTGCTGGAAGGGGCGCTGGCTGCCGGTATAGAATTGCCTTACAGTTGCCGGAGCGGGAGCTGCACCACCTGTTCCGCTCAACTGGCCGGAGGGCGGGTTGAAATGTACACCCACAACAGCCGGGTGGACAGCGACGCCACCAACGGGCATATCTTTACCTGTGTGGCCTACCCGGTCACGCCTCAGGTACAGCTGACCATAAGATAAGTTTATTAACTTTGGAGCAAATACCGACGTCTGTTGAAGTGTATCAATTGCCATACCGAATTGCCTGATGATGCAAGGTTTTGCCTGCAGTGCGGTGCGCCGCAGCCGGAGGGGCAGGCGGCTATGGAAGCAGATGCGCAGCCGATGGTTGACCTGAATGGCAACGTGAGCAAACAGCTGACGGAGGCTTTCTTCCGCCTGATGCGTCAAAAAGTGGAAGAAGAACAGCCCGGGGCAGCGGTGGAAGCCTACCGGGAATTATTGTACGAATCGGGCTTCCGGGATATGCTCCACCGGCGGGAGACACAACTGACCGATCAGCTGCGTTACCTGGATCGAGAAGGTGAACCGGTTGCGGTGCAAAATGCCAGGGTGCAGCGGCATTTGGAGGAACTCACCGATTATTTCCTCCTTCATTATGCCAAGGACCTGAACCCTGTCCCCCTTCCCGAAACCATACTCCGGCATCAGGGCCCTGGTGCGGACGACCACCCGCTGGAGGCCCTTATCTTTGATTACCTCGATTTTGGCAGCGAGCCCGATGAGACGGTTTACACGGACTTCATAAAAATGCCCGTGCAGAAGCTGCGCAATGCCGGCAAGTTCTTCCTCAAGCCGGAGCGCCGGGACGAACGGATCTTTTTCATCTGCGACCAAAGCCTGCTGGGGTCCTGCAAAGAGGGCTTCGCGATGACCGAGCGGGGCCTGTACTGGAAAGCGCAGCTGCAAACGCCCCACTACGTGCTTTATGAAACCCTGGGCACGGTAAAGCGAGAAAAGGACTGGCTCCTCATCGACGAAAAGTTCTTCAACATCAACCTCCGCTTCAACATCAAAATGCTCAAGTTGCTCAAGCGCCTGCAGCAACGTTTCAAAGCCGGTAAAGAATAGCCAGGTCGTTGATCGGCCGCCCGTCGAACAGGGTGAACTCACTAATGTTCACATCGAAGCGTTCCCCGTTTTCCGTAATGTAGCTGGTGGTGCCGGTATGGTAGAGGATCGGGAGCCCAAACTCCACGCTAAAGGACAGTCGGTTGGTGATGGGGATATTGGTGCCGATGAATGGCGTAAGCCCTCCAAGAAAATGGGTGTGGTTGGCAGAGCCGACAATACTGCTGAAACCTGAAGGCATGCCTTCGAGCGGCCGGTCGTTGATGTACGTGATGCGTTCGGTGAAAATAACGCCGGCCTGAGCATCCGCACCGAGGTAAACGGGCAGCTTTTGGCTCAACCGGTAAGTAGACCGCCCTATGCTGAACAGCAGGCTGGCGCGTGGGAAGAGGTCGTTTTGCTGGTAGAGCTGCTCCTCCAGCGTACTGCCCGGCAGCAACTGATCGGGATACGGGAGAAAGCCTTCAAAGTAATTTCTGTTATTGACCTCGATTTTGATCCGTAAATCGCCATTGGGCTGGTGTTCGCGATAAATGGCTTCTATCTGGTAGTGCCCGAGCTTTCCGCCCCCACCTGTAATAATAGCAGGCAGGAGGTCTACGCCAATCTGATTGTAGTAAGGCCCAAAGGTTGGGGAAGCTGGCAGCGTATCAGACTGGGCCTGAGCGGCGCGCTGTACCATTAGTAAGGCAAAAAGCAGGAGAATAGTCGTGCGCATGGGTGTTTGATTTTTTCATAAAACGTGAAATCCTTATCCTTGAGGTGCCAGGAAATATTTTAACGTTCCGCTGCTCCGGAATCTCCTGAAAACAAAAATTGAAAATTGCCGTTTCCTTCCAAAAATCTCATGCCGAAGCAACGCAAGAAAGGAGATTTGCCAACCAAAGACTGTATCCAATGCGGCCGCCCCTTCACCTGGAGGAAAAAGTGGGAGAAAGTATGGGAGGAGGTCAAATATTGCAGCGAGCGTTGCCGGCGTGAGGCCAAACGGGACCGAAACTGAACTGGTCACTCAAAATTTTAACTGGTAAGCAGCCAAAAAATATGTCTGAAAATCCACCATCACAGCAAAGAGAACCCGCAGAGGAAGGGTACAACGAATATGGCAACTTTGCCTTCCACCCTTACAACGTATTGCTGATCTTGTCCCTGCTGGGCATTACTGCTATGTTCCTTGCCTTTACGGCCGCCTTTGTGTACACCCGGGTGCAAAGTGACCTGCCGCCGATCAAGCTGCCGGGTATTTTTATATTCAATACGCTGGTCCTGCTGGCGAGCAGTGGCGCGATGGTCTGGGCAAAGCGCTGCTACAAATCCGATGATACGGAAAACTATCAGCGCGCGCTCATCGCCACTATGGCGATCTCCTTCCTCTTCATGATCCTGCAGGGCGTGGGCTGGTATCAGTTGTTCAGCAATCAGATCTACATCCACAGCGACAACTCTGCGGGCTATCTTTATGTGATTTCAGCCCTGCACTTTGCCCACGTTATCGCTGGCTTGCCCTTCCTGGGGCTATTCCTGTGGACGGCCCGCAAGCGCATGAAAGAGCCGGTGAGCGTGCTGGTTTATTTTTCTGACCCCGAAAAGCGGCTGAAGCTCCGCCTGCTGACCATCTACTGGCATTTTCTGGATGCGTTGTGGATTTATCTGGTCATCTTTTTCTACCTTAATTATTTGCTTCGGTAGCTTTCTTTCTGCTAATTTCGGGGCAAAGAACTACCCTAAAATGAAACATCTACTGCCTGCCTGCGCTATATTGATGCTCCTGCTTAGCAGCTGCAAAGTGACGAAGCCCGTTCGCCCTATGGAAGAATACGAAGAGTTGTACCGTGATCAAGTTTCCATCATCAACATCCCCGTGGATGTACCGGTGCGGGACCTGGAAGCCGTGCTCAACAAACAACTGAGCGGCATCCTCTACGAAGACAACAACCTCCGGGATGGCGATAAAATGATGGTACGGGCGATCAAACAGGATGATATCCTGCTGGGGCTCGACTCTCAGGCTATTACCTACCGTATCCCACTCGACCTTTGGATCAAGTACGACCTGGGCATCAGTACCGTAGAGGCGAATGGCCAGATTTCGCTGGATTTCAAAACCGGCTTTGGGGTGAATACCGACTGGAGCATCTTCACCACGACTACGCTGGAGGGCCACCAATGGCAACAAAAACCTCGGGTGAAAATGGGCTTTGTGGACCTGCCTGTGGGTTTTATCGCGGACATCGTCCTGCGCAACAGTACCCGGCAGATTTCCAAAGCGATTGACGATCTGGTCCGGGAGCAGTTTGACCTGCGCAAGACCGTGGAGGAAGCCTGGCGTGAAATGTTTCAGCCGGCCCTGGTTTCTGAAGAATACAATACCTGGCTGACGGTCAACCCGCAGTACATCGGTATGAGCCCGGTCACCACGGAGCGGGGCAGGATAGCCACCACCATCTACGTGGAGGGCAAACCCTCCGTCAAGATCGGTGAGCGCCCCGACCCCAAGTACATACAGCCACTGCCGCCCCTGCGCATCAGCCCGGTGGAAGCCGAAGACTTTACCTTGCACATCAATGCCGAGATTTCCTACGATGAAGCCGAACGCCTTGCCAAAACCCAGCTTGTTGGCGAAACCTTCTCCTACGGCCGCCGTTCCGTGACGATACAGGACCTGGAGTTCTTTGGGAAAGGCAGCAATATTGTGGTCAATACCACCCTGAGCGGTACCTACAACGGCAGCATTTACCTGGTCGGCCGCCCGGTCTTCAACCCCAGAAAGAATACCATCGATATCGAAGACCTGGAGTATACGCTGGACACCAAAAACTATCTGTTCCGGTCTGCGGGCTGGCTGATGAAAAGTACCATCAAAAATAAGATTGCCGAAAACCTCAATTTTCTGCTCGACTACAACATGAAGGACATGCAGGCGCAGTTTCAGGAGCAGCTACAGGATTATGAGCTGGCTACCGGTGTGGTACTGAACGGCAATCTGCAAGCCCTTGACCTCCGCAATGCTTACCTCACGGTGAATGGCATGGTCGTTGACCTGGCGCTGACAGGTAACGTCAATGTGCGGGTGAAGGGGTTGAATAAATAAACTACTGCCGGACCATCGTCAGTTGCCGTTCTTTATCCCCGTCCATCATTTTAAGCTGAAGCGTGTCATTGGCAAGCTTAAGAATCTCGACCGCCTTTTCGGTGCTGGCCTGATTGAGGGTGTCGCGGGTGAACAGGTAAGTGCCATCCACGTAAAAGCTGCCGGCTTCCCGGTAGTTGAGCGTGCTGCGGTAGGTGTAGCGGTCTGCGGGCGTGAATTGAAGTTCAATCTGACTGGGGTCAACCGCCAAAGGGGTGCCTTCTTCCGTAATGGCTACGGCTTGCCAGTTTCCCTGAAGGTCAGCAGGCTGATAGCCCGACTGGCAGGCGGGGAGGAGGATGAGCAGCGCAAAAACAACAATCAGTATTCTCATTCGCAATTCGGTATTGTTTGAATCCGCTGCAAAAGTACGAACTGTGGCTGGCCTGCCCAACTTGGATTTTCCGGTATCGGGCCTGCCGGTCTTGCCAAAACCCGGCTTCTGAAGGGGAATTCCCCGTTTTTATTGCTCCAAAACCAATGGAACAAGTATATTCGCGCTGTCCAAAAAAATGACCATGGAGCAACGCAAACAAGTCCTTTCTGCAATTCAGCCCACCGGGCAAATGCACTTTGGCAACTACTTCGGGGCGGTGAAGAACTGGGTCGCCCTGCAGGAAAAGTACGATTGCATCTACGGGGTGGTCGATTACCATGCCATGACGATGCCCTACAAGCCAAAAAAACTTAGGGAAAATACCTGGGAACTGCTTTTCAACCTGATGGCGGTTGGCGTTAAGCCGGAGTCCCTGTTTATTCAGTCCCTGGTGCCGGAGCATGCAGAATTGTGCTGGATTTTCAATTGCTTTACCTCCTACGGGCAGCTGACCCGCATGACGCAGTTCAAGGACAAAAGCGCGCAGGTTGCAGAAACGGCTGCCGACAACTTCATCTCCGCCGGGTTGCTGGACTATCCCGTGCTGCAGGCCGCTGACATTCTCATCTACCGGGCAGACTATGTGCCGGTAGGCAAGGATCAGGAGCAACACCTGGAGCTCACCCGCAACATCGCGCAGCGCTTCAACAATCAGATGGGCAAGGAGTTCTTCGTCCTGCCGGAGCCGCTGTACACCGAAGTGCCAAAGGTCCGCTCCACCGCTGACCCCACCCGCAAAATGAGCAAAAGCGCGGGCGAGAAGCACTACATTGATGTATTTGGCGATGACAACCGCATCCGCAAGCAAATCCGCTCCGCAGTGACCGATACCGGAGAGACGCCTGCCGGCGAAATGAGCCCGGGCGTGGACAACCTCTTTACCCTGCTCAAGGCCGCCGAGTCTATGGAAGCCTACGAAAGCCTGATGAAGGACTATGAGGCCGGTGCATTAAAGTATGTGGACCTGAAAGATGCCGTAGCCGATGCCCTTGTGGGGCTGAGCGCCAACTTCAAAGCCCGCAAGGAAGCCCTGAAGGCAGACAAAAAGGAGATCAAGAACCAAATCAAGGCCTCTTCCGCTGAAATCCGCAAAAAAGCACAGGAGACCGTCCGTGAGGTCAAGGAACTGGCAGGATTGTCCAACGTGAAGTTTTAAACCACCATTATGAAGATCATCTGCATCGGCCGCAACTACGCCGAACACGCCAAAGAGCTCAATAACCCGGTGCCGGGCAGCCCGGTGGTGTTCATGAAGCCGCCTTCTGCGCTGCTGGTGAACAACAAGCCCTTTTACTATCCGGAATTCACCAAAGACCTCCACCATGAAATAGAGGTGGTGCTGAAAATTGGCAAAAACGGGCGGCACGTACAGCCGGAATTTGCCGCTGATTATTACCCGGAAATTGGATTGGGCATCGACTTTACGGCCCGTGATGTGCAGCAGCGCCTCAAAGACAAAGGTCATCCCTGGGAAATCGCCAAGGGCTTCGATGGCTCGGCGGTGATCAGCGATTTTCTGCCGATTGAGCAGTGCAACCGCGGCGCTATAGAGTTTGAGCTGAAGAAAAACGGGGAGACCGTGCAGCACGGCAATACCAAAGACCTCCTCTTCTCCTTCGATGCCATCATTGTCTACGTATCGAAGTTCTTCAAATTGCAAATGGGCGACCTGATTTACACGGGCACGCCTGCCGGCGTAGGGCCGGTGCAAATTGGCGATCAGCTGGAGGGCTTCCTGCATACGAAGACGGAAGTCAAGTCCATGTTCCGCTGCGAAATCAAATAAGGGCGCAACAACTGCCTAAGTAGTAGAACAAAACCAGTTGTGTATTTTATTTTTCGAGAAGCCCTGAAAAGCGAGCCTTTTTGTGCTTTATTCCTATTTTTGCAGCGATTTTGCCGGGGCTGTCTCCCGGCGTTAATCCGAAATAAACCGAATTTATGCCATACTTATTCACCTCTGAGTCTGTTTCCGAAGGGCACCCTGATAAAATCGCTGATCAGATTAGCGATGCCCTCGTTGATCATTTCATCGCTTTTGACCCTTCTTCAAAGGTCGCCTGTGAAACGCTGGTAACAACCGGTCAGGTGGTGCTTGCCGGTGAGGTTAAGTCCGATGTCTACCTCGATGTACAGCAAATTGCCCGCGATGTGATCGAGCGCATTGGGTATACCAAGTCTGAATATATGTTTGAGGCGCACTCCTGCGGTGTCCTTTCTGCCATCCACGAGCAATCGCCTGACATCAATCAGGGAGTGGAGCGCGAAAGCCCGGAAGAGCAGGGCGCCGGCGATCAGGGTATGATGTTCGGTTATGCCTCCAATGAGACGGAGAGCTACATGCCGCTGGCCCTGGCCATTTCTCATAAGATCCTGCAGGAACTGGCGGCTATCCGCAAGGGAGGGGAAGAAATGACTTACCTCCGCCCGGACTCCAAGTCGCAGGTGACCATTGAGTACGCAGATGACAATACGCCTCAGCGCATCGATACCATCGTCGTATCCACTCAGCACGATGACTTTGATGAGGATGAGCGCATGCTGAATAAAATCCGTGAGGATATCATCAAGATTGTTATCCCGAGGGTCAAAGCTCAGCTCAAGCCGGAGCTGCAAAAGCTGTTTGACGACAACATTACCTACCACATCAACCCGACCGGTAAGTTTGTCATCGGTGGCCCGCACGGAGATGCCGGGCTGACGGGCCGCAAGATCATCGTTGATACCTACGGGGGCAAGGGCGCCCACGGTGGAGGTGCATTTTCTGGCAAGGACCCTTCCAAGGTGGACCGTTCTGCCGCCTATGCAACCCGCCACATTGCGAAAAACCTGGTGGCTGCCGGAGTTTGTGATGAAGTGCTGGTACAGGTGTCCTACGCGATCGGTGTGGCTGCGCCTACCAACATTTACGTCAACACCTACGGCACCGCTAATGTGAAGATGAGCGATGGCGAGATTGCCAGGAAGGTAGAAGAGGTGTTTGATATGCGCCCCTACGCGATTGAGCAGCGCCTGAAGCTGCGTACGCCGATCTACTCAGAGTCGGCTGCTTATGGCCACATGGGCCGTACGCCGGAGCAAAAGACGGTGAAGTTCGTCGATGGTGCGGGCCGTGTTAAGGAGATGCAGGTGGAGACTTTCACCTGGGAGAAACTCGACTACGTGGATAAAGTGAAAGCGGCATTTGGGCTGTAAGGGCTTCCCGAAAAAGAAAATGTACGACCTTGGGGCAAAAGCTTTCCGAAAGTTGTGCATTTTCTTTTTGCCCTACTACTAAGGTCTTTACCTGGAAAACGATTGGATTTACAGCGTCAGCCTGTTGCGATGGGGTGGCGCTGTGTGGTATAGTGGACTGAGCCGCAAATGCCTGACCATTTAAAGTTCAGCATTTGCAAGGGCTTCAGGGGCAAGAAACCTAGCAAATCATTCGGTCTGTCCGCATTACTACAGCAGCCAGTCCTGGTAATTATCGGGGTTGATTACCTGGTACGTTGCATCCGGATAGGCGTTCTTCCATCCCCCGGGTGCTTTGTTTTTTTTTCGGGGATTCCACTTGAATTCGTACCCATATAGTGCTCCGCCCCGATCCTCTATCCAGTCGATTTCCTGCTGATCGTAAGTTCTCCAGAAATAGTTGTAGACCAGCATGTCGCTGTAGTGTTGATACTTTATGCGCTCTGCGATCATATAGTTTTCCCATAAAATGCCCATATCGCTCCGCATATTCACAGGGTTTAGGTTGCCGACCAGGATATTCCTGATGCCATTGTCAAGAAAGTAATACCGGTGGCTTTTATTGACTTCCTTTCTCAAATTCCTGCTGAAACCGCCCGTTTTGTAGAGAATGAACACTTTAGTAAGCAAATCAAGGTACTTTTCCACGGTGTTTCTGCTGATTTGAAGCGAATTAGATAGTTCTGGTATACTCACCTCCCCGCCAACCTGAAAGGCAACCAACCTAAGCAAGTCAATGATTTTATCACTGTTTCTGATGGTTTCGAAAGTCAGGATATCTTTAAGTAGATAGGAGTTGAGCAGCTCACGCAGATATAAATGTTTCTCTTTGACGGTATCCAATTGCAGTAATTCGGGGTAATTGCCATAAATCAAGCGCTGATACAAACCATCTTTACGCTCTTTTATGCTTTCTTTTTTTGCAATTTCCCCTTCTGATATGCCAAATAGCTTGAAAGTCATCTTCCGGCCGGTCAGAGGCTCTCCGGTATAGTTTTCAACATCAAAGGCAGATGATCCGGTGATGAGTACTTTCAATCCGTCAATTTCGTCTATCATGAGCTTTAGGGCATTACCGATGTCAGGTATCTTTTGGGCTTCATCAATAACAAGAAACTTTTTGCCTTCCAGGATTTGAGCAAGCGCTTTGACGCTCCTCCTTTCAAATAGTTCTTTGGTAGCAATATCTTCCCCATTGAGCAATACGTAAGGCTCAGTGGCTTCTGATAATATCTTTTGGATTAACACCGTCTTTCCCACCCGGCGTGGGCCCAAAAGCACCACAACTTTGTTAGGGCGCAGGTATTCTTTTATTTGGATTTCCGTAAATCTTGGAATGAAGTCCATGATCGTTTTGAATAAATTAACGTTAATTCATTCAGTTAGTTGAACGAATTAACGTTAATTCGTTCAATAAAATGGCTGTCCGATCTGAATTTACTGCAAAAGTGGCATGGGGCAGTGGGGCAGGCCCCAAAAAAATAAGGGCAAGCCAGGCCGTTCAGTGCCCGCTTGCCCCTTTGGGATTAATGGGATTATAAAAAAAATTGGGGTAGAAGTCCTTACGGGTTGAGGTTGCCCAACTGTATTTCATAAAAATCGAAATCATTAATGGGCGCTTCCAGGGAAATGGACGGGCTGCCGTACAGAATACCGTTATTCGGGTGGTCAGGGTCTGTAAAGGTGGTGTTAGTACGGATGTAGCGCGTCAGGGTAGATCCTGGAAACTCAGTTTCAATGCTTAATACTACCTTACGCATCAGAACGATGTCGAGGATGCTAAGGCTACCGCTGTTATTGACATCGCCGGCAATCCATGAATAGGGGTTGGTGGGTACTGCAATACCCAAAATATACCTTGCGGCAATAACGATGTCAAAAGTTGAAATACCATTAAGATAATCGCCATCAAACGGTGGTTCCTGAGGTACAACGTGATAGGTTGTGCCGGTCGGTAGCTCTTCAAAGCTGTAGTTACCCTGCGCATCCGTTGTGTCTGTACTTAAAAGCATCATATTACTATCCGTCAGCTGAACAATCAGATCGGGAATCGGCGCTTCATTCAAGGTGAGCACTTTGCCACTTAGGTTTGCACTCTGGGACAGCCCTGTTGTATAAATACATGCGGCACTGGTCAAAAAAAGCAATATATTTTTCATAGATTTAAAGGGATTGACGGGCAGGTACTACCTGTAGGAGAGGACCTGCCCGTAGATCATTAAATATTGTTTAATGGGTGATGATCAGGCGTTTTGAAGTAAGCCCCTTCGTTGTCCATACCTGCAGCAGGTATAGCCCTTCTGGTAAATTGGACACATTTAGTTCCGGCTGCCCATCCTGAATACGGCGAACGATGCGGCCATCTGTGGCCATCAGTTGTGCCTGCTCCAGTTGTGCGCCCTCCACGAGGATGCTGATCTGATCACTGGCCGGATTGGGGAACGCCCGAACCTTAAAATCCTGAGCGGCTTGCGGTGTATTCACCAGGCCATCCTTAACCACCCCTGAAGTAGGCAGCCCTTCCAACTGGAAGTCCGTTTCATCGGCATTGATCAGCCGGATATTCTCAATATCAAACTCCAGCGGGTAATCTTCGCCGCGCATAAAGATGACGTCTTGTATCGTAATGTGCAGTTGACCAATAGCACCGCTGCCTTCTGCGTTGATGCCATCCGTACGGGTCAGTGCTACATCAATGCGGCCATCGTCGTAGCGGTCTTTGGAAAGCCCGATCAGGTCTTCATTGGCATTGCCGATCCAGGAATTCAGGAAGGAAGTGGAGGCGCTGCCCGGTGCTACGGCGGAAGTGTCGTACACAATGGTGAACGCCAGGCCATAGACTTCAGGTACGGTCGTGCCAGGCTCTCCGAGCATGATGTTGAAGGTAGCCGGGACGCCCAGGGCCACTGTGTCGGGTTCGATGTAGATGACACCTGTCAGGGTGCGGTTTTCATCTTCCGGCAGGAAGTTTACCTCTTCGCCCCAGTTGTTCACCAGCGCCAGGGTATCTGCCGCATCAATGAAGCCGTCGCCGTTGGTGTCCAGGTGCTTGTAGTTGACGTTGGAGGTTGGCGTGGCGTTTTGCCAGCCCGGTGCCACCTGCGCTTCCCATACAATTGTCGCATCGGTCCGCTCAGGGCCGGCTGTACCAAAGCCAAGCCCGATATTGAGCAGGTCGAAGTGGGTCACCAGTCCATCCACATCGGTATCGCCGGGCCAGACTTCGGGCTGCAGCACATCCACGGTGCCGTTTTGGAGGACAACGGGAAGAATGTTTTCAAGGTCCGTCACTTCAATATTGACCGGAGTGGGGGAGAAGGTCACCGGAGTGGGGCCCTGCAAGGTGTCGGCCCGCAGGCAAAGGGTGAATAGGGGCGCGCCATCCGGAAGGGTCACGGTGTTGAGTCCAAGGTCGAACCAGGACATGGCAATGACACCTTCGTCCGTGAGGTTGAGGTTGAAGTCTGTTGCCAGATTCAGCCCTGGGAGGTTGCCCGCCAATAGCAGGGTGTCAAAGCTGAGCCGGTCTTCGTCCCAGTTGATGGATAGCTGTATCGTACCAACATCCGTGAAGTTTTCGACGGTCACATCGAGGCAGACCACCTCACCAGTGTCCACCATAGCACTTCCGATCTGCAGCGTCACATCATCCGGCCCTCCGGAGCCCTGTATGAAAGCCCCGCCGTTGACAGTGGCAAATGCAGTGCCTTCCACATTCTCCAACAGGAAGGGGTGAATGGAGGAATTGAAGCTGATTCCGGTGGAGCTGCCCGGAGCGCCTACGGCATCAAAGCACAACTCAACAAGAACGTCACCGCCCTCAACCAATATCGCATCAGGAGCAGTGGCATTCCAAATCAGGCTCAGCTGGCCAATGTCTGAATTGCTGTCATCGATGGTGAAGCTGGCTGCATCGCCAAGGACGCCGCCTGTAACCCCGGTATAGCTAAGCATACCTGGCAGCCAGGCAATGCCTGCTTCAAAACCAGTAACTTCAGCGGCAGCGGAGACAGTTACTGGTATGCAGAAGTTGGTATTGGTATTAACCACTGCTTCACCGATGGTAACGGTTGCGGAATTTCCTGTACCGCCGCAGTTCGGTGTTATCGGAGCGGGACTGTAAACCGTACCTTCTGCATCTGTGATCGTTAGGCTGTAGGCAACATTCTCCGGTACATTCTCCAGGGTGGAAAAGAGAGTGTCCTGCTCTACGAATCCCGTGCTCCATTCAAAAGTGTAGGGCTGTACTCCACCACTCCATACGGCACAGGATATGGAAGCCAGATAAGTACCATCCGGGAATCCTGTGCAACTGATGGAATGACTGGTTAGGAATTCACCCGTAACCGTGCAACTGCCATCCTCAAAAGTAGCGGCTACTTCAGCACCGCTTTCCAGGTAACTGGCCAAAATGCTGTCGTCAAAGGCAATGTCGGTTTGGCTGCCTTCAGGGCCTGCCGCATCGAAGCAGATTTCAAAGAGGGTGGCATCCTCCTGTATCGGAAGGCCTTCCGGGATGTCGATGTCCCACTGCACGGTCAGCTGGCCATTGTCCGTTTGAGAAAGGTCTAGCCCATCGTCGAGCAAAGCGGTCAGCGCCCCTTCATTAACACCAGTGAAGGACAAGACATCAGTCGACCAGGTCAGCGCAAAATCCAGCCGGGTGATTGGAGGTACCTCGCTCGCTTTGACCGGAATGCAGATGGACCCGCCTTCTTCTACCGTTTCATGGGCAATGTAAATGGTGGGGTCGCCTCCCGTACCCTGGCAATCGGGTACAATCGCCCCCGGAATACTCGTGCAGCCATTCGCATCAGTAATCGTTACGGAATAGGGCTGATTGGCGCTTACCCCGGCAAGCGTGCTTATGATTTGATCGGTAGTCTCTGTAAAGCCCGTGCTCCACTCAAACGTATAAGGGGTTAGCCCATCTGACCACACGGCGCAGGAAACATCCACGATTGTGCTGCCATCCGGCATTACGGTGCAGGCGTAGGCGTAGCTGGTTTGCAGCGGTTCATCTTCCAGGCTGATGCCTACAGTAAAGTTGCAGCCCGTTTGAGTGTCCGTAACTGTAAGTGAATAAGCACCAGCGGCCAGCCCGGAAATGCTGTATGCATCGGTTTGCCCGGTACTCCAGGTAAAGCTATAGTCGCCGGAGCCTCCGGTAACCTGTACTTGTATGCTGCCATCGCTATTGCTGCAGGTAGGATGATTGAGTAGAATATTGCTGACCGCAATGCCTTCCTCAGGGGTTACATTAAACAAGCCGGAAATCTGGTCGCCGTTCGCATCGGAAACCTGAAGTTCATACAGGCCCGCAGGCGCATCGTTGAGACTGGCGGCATTGCCAAGTTCTGCATTGCCCTGCAGCCACGTATAATCGTAGGGAGGCGTCCCGCCAGCTACAACTACGGAGAGGCTGCTGCCTGTGGTACAGTCGCCCAAATCCTGGCAGGCACCAGCAAACCTAACCGGCTCGGCAAAACCATCTTCGATAGAGACTCCGCCTCCAAGCAGGCTGAAGCTGGGCAATATTTCAGAATTGCCCAATACGATTTCTGTGTTGGTGATATCACTGGACGAAACGAATTGAAACCCACCATAGCCGTCGTCCCCGATGACTTCAAAGCAAAAGTCGAATATAGCCGTGTTGTCACTAAGGGTCAGGCCGGTAAAGTCTGTATTGAACCACGCAAAAGTGGCTCGCCCCTCTCCAATGATTCCGCCTTCCACATTGAAATCCTGAATAATGAGGCCAGGCAGGTTGAAATTGGAAATTTCTACAAAGTCGAGCCGGGTCGTGTCCCATTCGAAAGCCGTTTGCAGGCCAAGGATGTTGTCGAAATTACTCACCCGCACGGACAAACAGACTGTATCGCCAGGCGTGGCGGTCTGACTGTCGATGAGCAGGTTGAAACAGTTTTGTTGGGCATGTAGGGCAATGGTGCTGAGCAAAAGTGCGGCTATGCCTAAGATCATTTTTTTCATGGAGATACTAATTTTGTCTTTATTCCGCAGGGGGGCGCGGGTGTTCCTGGAATTATTACGATACAAATGTAGCAGTACCCTGACCTGGAAAAAAGTACATTATTCTTCAATTATAGATTTTTAAAACTAATTTTTAGTGCTTGAGCGTTTGGTTTTACTAGCTTAGCGGCAGTAAAATATAGATTTTGAGATGCGGCAATCTAAGTTAATCGATCTGCTACGGAGCTTTGATGCCAGAGAAACGGCCCGTTTTCGGGAGCTGGCAGCTTCCCCGTTTTTTAATAAGAACCAAAAGATACGGGCTTTGCTGGACTTTTGCCTGCGCTTTGGGCCGGATTATGATGCGGAAGGGCTGGACAAGCGGGCGGCGTACCGGCATATTTACAAGGAGGAAGGGTATGAAGAGCTACGCATCAACAATTTACTGTCAGATACTTTACAACTCGGCTATCAGTTACTGGGGCAGTTGGAACTGGAAGACCGGCGCCCTTTTCAAAAGCGGCTGGAGCTGGAGGCCTTGCTGGACCGCCGGGCAGAAAAGCACCTGCGGCACAGTACACAGCGGCTGCAACAGCTTACCGAGCGCCTGCCTAACCGTTCCCATCATTATCAGCACGAGCGCTATGAGATGGCGCAGTTGCTGGACCGCTTTGCGCTGCAGCGTAACCCCCGCCGCTTTACGCCCCACCTGCAAAACCAAAGCGATGCCCTTGACCGCTACTATTGGTGCAATAAGCTCCGCCTGGCTTGCGATATGGCCAGCCGCAACCGGGCCATCAATGCAGCCTACACCTGCCATTTTCTGGACGAGCTATTGAGTTTGTTCCGGCAACAACCGCCACTGCTGGCAGAATCCCCTGCCCTGCAAACCTACTATCAGGCCCTCATGATGCTGAGCTCGGAAGAAGAGGCCCACTACCGTTCGCTGCGGCAACTGCTCAGTCAGCACCATAGCGTTTTTACGCTGGAAGAACTGCAGGATTTGTACGACTACGCCCAGAACTACTGCGTCAAGCGCATCAACTCAGGGGAAGCCGCTTTCTACCGGGATATTTTGGACCTCTACAAGGAAATGCTGGACCGTAAAGTGCTCCTACGGCAGGGCTACCTTACACAGTGGAGCTACATCAACATCGTTACCGCCGGTATCCGCCTCAAGGAATTCAAGTGGACCGAAGATTTCATCTACACTTACCGGTCTCAGCTGGCGCCGGAGGTACAGGAAAATGTATTCACCTACAATCTGGCTGCCCTGCAGTTTGAGCGCGCGCAGTACCAGGAAGCCCTGCAAACGCTTCAGGGCGTCGAGTTTTCTGATGCCTTCTACCACATGGCCGCCAAGATGATACAGCTCAAAAGCTACTACGAGCTACAAGAGGAGGAAGCACTTTTCGCACTGTTGGAAGCGTCCCGCAAGTACATCAAGCGCAACCGGCAGCTCTCCACCTATCAGAAACAATCCAACGGCAATTTCCTCAAGATGATCGCCCGACTGCAAAAGCTGCGCAGCCGTCAGGCACAGTACGGCAGCGCCCCGCCGGACAACCTGAATGCCCTCCTGCACCGCATCGATGCTCAGCCCGAGCTGGCAAACCGCAGCTGGCTGCGGCGGAAGGTGCGCTTGCTGGTGTAGCGCTTAAGCCTGGATATTGCCTGGCGCTCTGCCTCGGCTTTTCTCGATCAAACCCACCAGATTCCGGCAGAAACCGGGACCCGGCTGTAGCCCTTGCCCGGAGGTAGTCTACCTGCAAAATGTTAACCAGCCGCTCCCCCGGGCCGTGCTCAGTAGCCCCGCACCTTCTGCACGGTCACAGGGAACCCATTGCGCCTTACGTCCCTGAATCACCAAGCTTCGTGCCACCTACAATGTTTTTTTTGAAAAAGAAGCCCAGAAATTTGGAAATATCGCGGGGGGGGGTAAATTTGATCATCGCTAAAATGTAAATGCACATAATAAAACGGGAATTGAATTTTTTGCAGTATTTGTGTTGCTTGCAGCACGCCCTGTTTTTTGGGCGCTCTGTTCATTTCGATTAATTGCACCAGGTTTTTTAAATCTTCTCTTGAGTTCAGATTTTGAGACGTAATCCGCATCAGGTACAGGCTTGCTGGACTATCAGTTTTGTTATGCATCTGATGATGATACCCTAATCCCAATTGGTATTGGTAGTGGGATATCAAAGTGCGGAAACATGATAAGGGCAGCTCTGGTGGTGGGGGCTTGCCGCTGTCCAGTCAATTCTATTTAGCTTAATTAATCATAATTTTTTAACTTTCTTAACCTCTTTACCATGTCATTTTTCTACAATTTACTCAATTTAATGGGCAAACTTAAGAGTGCCCATATTCACTTTTATAGTCTTTACACTAAGTTTCAATCTTGCTGAGGCATACATATGGGAGTTAAATCATACCTCTTGTAACAGCTTACGTGTGGAATCTCCGTTTGTGTTACCCGCACCCAGGATCATCAACCAGGCTAGTATAGTCAGCTGCGATGGCACTAAATTCAGGTCAATTGGAAGTCTGCCAAGTATCAACCGGTTTACATATAGATTGTACAAGAAGCATTCTAACGGTGGCTGGAGTTTAATAAAGACGACGAGTACTGATGCTGTTGCACAAAATTATACCGGACTGCAAGATGGGACATACTATGTGCGGATTGATGTTAATGGCTCGGACAACGTAAATGTATGGCCTTACAATGATCCCTGTGGAGGTTCTCCTCCTTTAGGGAAAAGGTTCAATAGCAATATCAGTGACTGGTCTATTACGCCAGAGGCGACCATTGGAGATCCGCAGGTTGGGTTTGTTTTGGCAGATAACAACTTCAATAATATTTTTTGTAAAGACGATATTTCAAATGCAGGAGGCATCTTCATGCTAACGGATTTATCTCCATCCATTCCAAATGCTGATCTCACTACAGGAGAGACTCATTACAGAATCGATATTTGTAGAATAGGAGTCAGCGGTTGTTCACATTGGACCTCAACTTATTGGCAAGAAGGAAAAGTTCCCGATGTTGTTAATCTTCTGACCGATGTTTGGCAACTTCATCATAACTGGACTTTTGGGGAGGAGATTATAGAGTGACATTAGCAATAAGGCAAGAAAATTGTGTGTCATATAGAAGCTTGACAACTACGTTTTATGTAAGGGATGATAATTGTCGTGAAGGAAAAATTAACTTGGAAAATTTAGAACTGACTGTTTATCCGAATCCTTCTATGGATGAGATCTTTTTTAAAGGGCTCCCCTCTCATTTAACTTCGATACATTATCGAATTTTAGATATCTCAGGACGAGCAGTATCGTCTGGAATTCTTCCAGCGTTCAACGCATCTGTGAATGTTCATAACCTTCAACCGGGTATGTATGTCATTGGGCTGGAAATCGATGGCGAAATGAACACCTTGCGTTTTGTGGTTGCCCAATAAGCAAAAAACTTAAATTTTGAAGCTCCTGCTCTGGTTTCTCCGGAGCAGGACCTTTGCTTATATAAAACCTGGATAACTTTGCGTTTCCTATTTTTTTTATTGACGCTTGCCTTTTTCAATCTGAACGCTCAGCCAAGGCGATGCCTTTATGATGTCTCATTCGTGCCTCTTGTTGATGTGCACCGTGAAGTAGTAGAGTTCCGGAGCCCTGTTACCATTCCGGTAGTTGTACATATTATTAGTACACCTGAGATTGAAGTGAGTGATTTTCAGATACATGCTCAAATTCACGCCTTAAACAGAGATTTCAGGAAAAGAGGAAAAGAATGGTTGCTTATGCCACAACCATTTAGAGAATTGGCGGCTGATACTTATATTACGTTCAAATTAGCCTCTGTAGCCCCAGATGGCTTGCCTACTTCAGGTATCAACCGTAAAAAAATAAACAAAAACAACGTTGGACTTTACGACGATGCATTTTACTCAGAAAGAGGCGGAATTGATGCATGGGATACGAATCGCTATCTGAATATTTGGGTCGTTGAAATGCATGAAGCTTTACTTGGATATGCCTCCTCACCCAATGATGCCGGGCTGCCAACGGATGGAGTGGTTGTCAATATCAACTATTTTGGCACAAGCAGAGCTGAAAGTACTTACCAGCTTGGTCGTACTTTAGTGCATGAGGTAGGTCATTATCTTGGGTTGTCCCACCCATGGGGAGATATCAAAAATGAATGCGAGGAAGACGATGGAT
>JANSXW010000075.1 GCA_024742755.1 bacterium
GCAGTACATCCGGCTGTTTATCCCGAGCTTTAAGGCTAGAGATTGTACCATTTATCATAAGACGGTTGTGTGCTGCCGCAAGCAAACGAACCGTTTTAATGTCAAAGAAAGAATGGGCAGCAGTATCAGAAAATTTATCCCCACAGTTTAAAAGTTTTTGGGATATGAATCGGTCTCTGGGAACTGTAGGCAATCTCCCCTACACTGCCGCCCGGTGGTAAAGTATCATGAAGTTGGTTTTAACAAAAAAACTGGCTTAAAATCGTTGTTCGTAGCCTTTGGGATAGCCTCTCAGTTTGATGTTAGTTACTTTACCATTGATCTGTTCTTTCAATTTTAACGCCAGGCTTTCCTGGTGTTTTTCTTCAAGGCTGTTTCGTTAGCCCCTTTCCTTTTGATTACATTACAAATATGCAGGCTTTCTCACCCCAGGACAAAGACAAAAAACGGGTTTTGTTGAAAAAAAACCGGCATCTCAGCCTCATTTTATATTTATCTCCAACCTTAAACACTTGAAAAACAAGTACATAACCCGATAATTTATTGATAATACTTGTTGAATTTTATTTAAAAATCCAGTCCGTTTTTCCGGTGATTTTTTTCATTTTTTTTCAAAAAAAGCCTTGAAAAAGGTTTTTGAACCACTTTTCAGGCTGCACAAGGGCTGTTTTCACCACGCTCCGTATCAGATTTTCCTCTTATTTTGAGGACGGAATCCTAAACCTTGGCGACGGAAAGAGCATTGCATCAATCAATTCCGTCAAACCACTTATAACCTATGAGCCTGAAAAAGACGTACTCCCCTTCCGGAAAAGCAGCACGCTCCCCCATGCTACCTCAGGGCACCGAAAAGAAAAAGCGGTTTTGGAACACCGAAAAAATCATGAGCACCAGCGCGATTATGATCAGCCTCATGTCTTTAATCGCCCTCTTTTACCAAACCAACCTGATGAGAGCGGAGCAGGAGCTGCAGCGCAATGCACAGCTCAAGTCTACCATGCCTTACCTCATGATCGCTAATGCCAACTACGGAGGCCCTGATTTCTCCATCATACTCAGCAATAAAGGGATAGGCCCGGCAATTGTCGACTCCACTATTGTCATTTATAACGATTCGGCCTATCAGATGGACCTGCCAACTTTTCTTTATCAGGAAATCCCTGAGCTCAGCGAAGTTGGCAACATCTATCATTCCAATATCGTCCCGGGACAGCTTATCTCTCCCAATGAAAGAATCGAAATATTCAAGGTGGACAAATCGCAGGAAAGCGCCAATCAGTTTTTGCAGCTGTTAGGCAAAGTGGACATAGACTACCGGCTCGTCTACCGAAGTGTATATGACGAGCGCTGGGCATTGACGGGAGAAAGCTACTTTCCGGTAAAGCTAGTGGAGGAGGAATAAAAAAAGCTCTGCCGTTGCGGCAGAGCCTCTCACTAATAACAAATCATAATCTCATGAAATAAATAAGACGACCTAAGTCTTACATCTTTATAAACGCGCTGAAGCTCAGCAAAGTATCAGCGGTACTGTCTTTTTAACCGTTTGTTAACGAATAATCAGGGTGCCGGCGGCGATTTTTTGCCCGTCTGCCCGCACCAGGTAAATATAACTTCCGGCAGGCAGGTTATTCCGGTCAAAGGTGCACTGATGCCCTTCTCTGTCTATAGAACGTACAGGCTGCCCGTATAAGTTCAATAAAGTGAAGGATAATTCACGTGGCCCCTGCAGCCCCTGCACTTCGAGGGTAATGTACTCAGTCGCCGGGTTTGGGAAAGCCCTTACGGTGACCCCTGAAGCCCATTCCGGCTCATCGATATCCACAGGAATAATATCCAGCAGACCGGTAGTCGTAGGCGCACCAACCACATGCCTCGTTCGCCCGGTATATATCGGAGTATTGTAATCGTAAATAACAAGGGCGCTATTTTCAATTACGGTGCCGGTGATATTGCCCTCTGTTTGCGCTACGCGATACTCAAAGAAAGCGTAGGCCTGTGGGCTAGTGCCCCCGGCCGGCAGCTCCAGGTTCTCAAAGGTTGCCTTAATGACACCATTCTCATAAACTTCATAAGTCGCAGGGTGACTGCTCACTCCGAATTGGAGGGTAGAAATATCCAAGCCTTCGGGCAGGGTATCGCGAACCACCACCCTAATAACACTATCCTGGGTGATGTTCCGGAAGAATACCCGGTAAGTAAGTTCCGTCTCCGCAGAAATCAGAGAATCCTGCCAGCCTTTGGGGTGGGCGACCATCGCTACATCGGGCACATCAACAAGGACCTCATCCACATGAATGGAGACGGCCTGATCGCCATCGTCTTCAGGCCATTGGGTAACATAACCCACGCTATAGCCGCCTTCTTCATCCGTTCCACATCCCTCTACAGCTCGTGTAGGGAAGCTGTTGCCCGGGTGGCCGTCGACCTGCTCGGCAATGATCCGATAAGTAGAGCCATTAGCAGGGAGCAATATCGTAGTATCCTGTTCTTCATCGAGATCGAACCCGTTGGTCAGGAACATTAGGTCTTCTTCCACGATGAAGTAGCTTTTTGCAGACACCATTGCTGCGTTTCCAGTGTTGGACAACCGGAAAGCCACCGTCTCATCCCCTTCGCAAAGCCCATCCACCGAAACACTTGCGCCATTCCAGCCCGGATCAGCAGGCGAACAAAGCGTGTCCGGGAAGATACGTGCCGAAACCAGCCCGGACTGATCTTCCACTATGGAGTCGCAATCCATAAAGGTCTGAATGGTAAAACTGCCTTCCGTATTATAAGGTACGTCACCCAACTCAAAGGTATAGGTGTCATTTGCGAAAGAAAAGGGCAAAGAGGCACCCTGGAAGGAAAGCGCCGGATCAAGCTTCACTTCTACGCTTGCTGCACCATCGGTTCCTCCCGTACCCTGATTGGAGTAATTAACGGTGTACTCAATATCCGTACAGTAGGATATCCATGGAGTTGAAATATCAACTTCCATCAAAGGGCAATCGATGTATTTGGCTTTTAGCGGGAAGTTCACGCCTACGGTATCGTAGATTTGGTTGAAGCCTACGTTCACACCGCCGGGGAAACAGCTTTCCCAGTAGTCGTTGCGTGGCAGAGCCTCTACCACATATGACCCCAGGCCTACCCGCATTTCGAATACGCCAACCTCATTTGTAGTAGCGAAGTACGTTTTTTCATCACCAACAGCCCGGACGAGCCAGCCAGAAAGCCTCGGTTCGCCGGGATCCAAATCGCAGGCCACATCTATATCGTGGAAAACCTGCCCCCGGATCACATTGGAGACGATCAGCCCCTGCTCATCGGTTTTCATCAGGCTTAACTGGGGGTCAAAACCCAGAATTTCGCCGCTATACCCTGCTGTTGCATAACCTCCTGTTTTGGTCCTGACCACATCGAACAGGATGTCGGAAGACTCCAGGTCGCCATTATTGGCGCTCCATAAAACATTAAAGCTTTGGTCAACTTCCAGAAGCAGCTGATTCAAATCGGATTCATCCACTTCTGTAATACCCGCCACGACGTACCCTTCTTCCAGTGAAATCAGCGCTTCTCCTGCATTGCCACTACCGAACAGGGAGAATCTGAGGCTGTCTACACTTTCTCCTCCCTGATCATACTTCCATAAAATCAGGTCGGCATCTATAAAACCAGTGATAACAATATTTCCGTCCTTATCAACGAGAATGTCGTTCCCTTCATCATTTTGGTCAGAGGCTAATTTGCGCTGCCAGACGATTGCTCCGGCTTCATCCATACGCAGCGTTACAATATCGTCCCCGAAGGCAGCGGGAGGCTCCACCTCACTGTCCACCTGCCCGGTCACGACATAGCCCCCATCAATTACGGCAATAGCATTTGCCCGGTCATTCACTCCAACGTCCAAAATCCGGTGCCATTCCAACGCCATATCAGCGCTGATCTTCATGATGACCATGTCGTCATCCTTATCTGCATAATAATCAGCAAAGCCGGCAATCAGCAAGCCCCCATCGGGAGCAAGGATCATGTCGTTGATGCGCAGATTGGGCACCTCCCCCAGTGAAAAAGAGAACGTATCAAGCAAAACACCGCGCTCATCTATTTCCAGCAACTTTAAGCCGAAGGGCCCTTGCTGAGAAGCGTCGGAAGCTTCAGCTGCAATGACATACCGGTGGGGTTCAACCTCCACAACGGCCTTCGCTCTGTCGTAAAAAGCCGTATTGTAAGCCCGCTGCCACACCAAATCGCCATCCACATCAACTTTCAGGGCGTAGACATTAACCCCCTGATCACCACCAGGCTGCCCGAAAGACTGCGTGTTGCCCACCACAAGGAATCCCCAGTCTGAGGTCGACACCAGGGCTTCCCCAATATCTTCACCATTTCCGCCGTAATACCGCTCCCAGCCCTGGGCAATGGCGGGGGGAGCACCAATGCAAAAAAAGAACATCACAGACAGCAGCAGGGCAGTCCGGTAACGATTCAGTGGAAAAAAGAAGTTCAAAGTCGTCATTAATGAATTATTTAGGCCGTTTGGTGAAAACAAAGCTATTTTCTTCAATGCTGTTATAGCGATTTGCTTTGGGCAGTAACAAACCTGGATGCTTCCTCTTGCAAACGCTTTCTACGTTACTTTGGTGCCGGAATTTCGACTGTTAAGCGCGGCTTGTCTTTTTCACCCATTACAAAAGTGCTCACATTCTATAAAGGAATCAAAGACAAAAAAGCGAATTTGTTGAAAAAAAAGTGTACTTTTAAAGTCTAAAAAATCACCAGCCATCACACAAACAGCTAATAAACAAATCAATACATATCAGTAATTACCTACTTCTTGTTGATCGTTCTTAATTTAGCCTATATATGACAAACAGCCACTTAGTGTTAATCTTGCGCACCCTGTCTAAAAAGGAGGAACGGGAGCTCCGAAAATGGCTGAACTCCCCCGCCCATAATCACCGGGAGGACGTGGTCGCGCTGTTTGAATACCTAATGGCCGGGCAGCACTTGCATGAGGAAAAGTTCCTGGAGAAAGAAAGGGTGTTTTCGCGAATTTTCTCAAATGAGCCCTATGATGATGCCAAGTTAAGGCAAAGCATGCACTTTCTCCTGAAATCTGTTGAGGAATTTCTAATCTACCAGGAACAACAGAGCGATGAAGTACGGGCACGGATGGCACTGGCCAGCGTATTCCGCAAACGCAAGCTGGACCGGGCATTCCGAAAAGCCATCAAAGCCGTAGAAATACAGCAGGAAAAAGCCAATTACAGAAATGAGCAGTTCCTCAGAAATGAATACCTCCTGCAACTGGAAAAATACTCCTTTTACGATGGCAAGAAGCGGACGACGGAAATGAACCTGCAGGAAGTCTCTGATGCGCTGGACCTGACATTCGTAGCGGATAAACTCCGGCAGGGGTGCCTGATGATCGCGCACCAATCTGTTTACAAGGCTCAGTACAACATCGGATTGCTGGAATACATCATCGAATATGTGGACCGCCAAAAGCTGATGCTCCACCACCCCGCTATCGCAGTGTATTTCTATGGCTACAAAGCCATTACAGACGAGTCCGGCAAGCAGTACTTCGAAAACCTCCGCCAGGAAATTCAAAAACACCGCACCTCTTTCCCTAAGTCCGAGTTGCGCGACATTTACCTGATGGCGGTCAATTACTGCATCCGACAGGCGAACAAGTTCAATGACAGCGAACTCATCCGGGAGGCTTTCCGGCTTTACCGGCAGGGGCTTGAAAACGAAATCCTACTGGAAAATGGCGTGGTATCCCCGTTTACCTTCAGAAATGCCGTGGGGGCGGCCCTGCGCCTGAAAGAGTACGACTGGGTCGAGCACTTCATACACCAATACAAAAAAGCACTCCCCCCCGAATACAGGGAGAGCTTTTTCCTGCACAGCCTGGCCCGCCTCAATTTTGAGAAGGGCGACTATGGTTCAGCCATGCAGCTTCTGGCACAAACAGACTTTGATGACACCCTCATCAACCTCAATGCCAAAAGCATGCTGCTCAAAATCTACTATGAACTGGATGAGTACGATGCCCTTGAATCCTTGCTGGAAAGTATGCGTGCCTACCTCAAAAGGAAGCAGCTCATGGGCGCCTATCGTTCCAATTACCACAACTTCATACGCTTTACCCGTAAACTGGTGCGGGTCAACCCCTTCGATGAGAAGGAAAAAAGTGCCCTGAAGTCTGAAATCATTACCGCAAGCCCCCTAACCGAAAAAGACTGGCTCCTGGAGCAGGTTACCGCACTATAAACTTAGGGCCACATACCTTAGCTTTGCCCTCTAAAATTTTCCATCGTTATGCAGACGCTTGCCCTCGATACTTATCCCATCCATATCGGCCCTGTTGCCGAGTCACTCCCCCTAACCCTGGAGCAGCAGCCATGTAGCCGGCTCTTTGTGTTGGCAGATGAAAACACAACAGCGCACTGCTGGCCACGCATCGCACCCGCTCTTGAGCAACATCAGCCCATCCTGATCGAAATCCCGAGCGGGGAAGCCCACAAAAACCTTCAAACCTGTGAGCGTATCTGGGGGCAGCTCATGACGCACAAGGCCGGGAGGGATGCCCTCCTGCTCAACCTGGGCGGTGGCGTGATCGGCGACATGGGCGGTTTTGCGGCAAGCACCTTCAAGCGGGGCATGCGCTTTTTGCAAATCCCGACCACGCTGCTTTCTCAGGTGGATGCATCCATCGGGGGCAAACTGGGGATTGACTTCATGCAGGTCAAAAACAGCATCGGGCTGTTCCGAAACCCGCAGGCAGTTCTGGTAGACCCGGCTTTTCTGGACACCCTCTCCGACCGGGAATTGCGCAGTGGCTACGCCGAAGTCATCAAGCACAGCCTCATTGCTGACCTCAGCCAATGGGAAAGCCTCCAGCAACTGACCGACCTTAGAAGCGCCGACTGGGCAAGCATTATCCCGGCCTCTCTGAGCATCAAAAAGCAAGTGGTGGAAGCAGACCCCTTCGAAAAGGGTTTGCGCAAAGCCCTAAACTTTGGCCACACGATCGGCCATGCCATCGAAGGGCATGCGCTGGAAACCGACACGCCACTATTGCACGGTGAAGCGATCGCTATTGGCATGATCTGCGAGGCGTTCCTGAGCACGCAGCAGCAGGGGCTGCCGGAAACCGAGCTTCAGCAAATCACCGAGTACCTGACTGCGCGCTATGGCAAGGTTGCCCTTCAGGCAGGCGACTACCCGGCTTACCTGCAACTCATGGGCAACGACAAGAAAAACGAGGGCCAGGCCATCAACTTCAGCCTGCTGCCGGAAGCCGGAAAGGTCGTGGTCAACCAAACGGCCGGAGCAAGTCAGATTACCGCAGCCCTGGACTTTTACAACAGCCTGTAGCCCCAACTTCCCAACCGGACCGTATATAAAGGGAGCCGCCTGCTGCGTTAAGGTATTGGAAAAAGGGACAGCCGCTCAGCGTAAAGCAGGCATATTGCTGCTTAACAACCCATAAGAATTCACTACTTTTGAACCTGGAATTCAAAGCAGACCATGGAACAACAAACCGGATCCAAGCCTAAAGAACAGCAGTACCGCAACATTATGCGGTGGCTGTGGTACCTCGCTGGTGCAGGCCTTTTGGGCGTAGCGCTCACCTTTATTGTACTCTCCTTTACGGACCTGCCCTCCGTTGAGCAGCTCGAAAACCCCAAAAGCGAGGAGGCCTCTCAGGTATTTGGCGCCAACGGGGAAGTCATCGGCCGCTATTATACCGAAAACCGGGTGCCCGTTACTTACGATCAGCTATCGCCCAACCTGGTCAATGCCCTCATCTCTACGGAAGACGAGCGCTACTACGAGCACAGTGGCATCGACTTTGCAGCATTGGGCCGGATTGCCGTAAAAACCGTCCTGCTGGGCCAACGCAGTTCCGGTGGGGGCTCTACCATCACGCAGCAGCTGGCCAAGCTCCTCTTCACGCAGCAGGTCTCCAAAAACATCTGGGAACGCGGCCTGCAAAAGCTTAAGGAATGGATCATCGCCGCCCGACTGGAACGCCGGTATACCAAGGAGGAGATCATTGCGATGTACTTCAATAAGTTCAACTTTATTAATGGTGCCTATGGCATCAAAGCGGCTTCTGAAATCTACTTCAACAAAGAGCAGGACGAGCTCAACGTCAACGAAGCGGCCATGCTCGTGGGCATGTTGAAAAACCCCTCCCTGTTCGACCCGCTCGACCGTCCCGATACGGTCCTGCACCGGCGTATGGTGGTGCTCAAGCAAATGCAAAAGAACAACCTGATCGACGAAGCCGCCTATGATACCCTCCGCACTCAACCACTGAACCTCAAGTACACAAGCCAAACCCACGTAGATGGCATTGCGCCTTATTTCCGTATGGAGCTGGCCAAAGACATCAAAGACCTGCTCCGCAGCGAGAACATCAAAAAAGCGGATGGCAGCCATTACAACATCTACCGGGACGGGCTGCGCATTTACACCACCATTGACCCCGATATGCAACGCATTGCCGAGGGGATCATGAAACAGCACATGGCCAAACAACAGAAGCGCTTCTGGGAAACCTGGAGCGTGGTGCGCAAAGACCCCTGGGAGTACACAAGCGGCTCCGTGCATGAAGTCCCCGTGGAGCGCCGGCAAAAGAAATTGGAGGACCTGATCCGGGACTCAGACCGCTACCAGAAAATAAGATCCAAATACATCAAGGATATCGTTGCCAAGCTACAGGAGGAAACGGAACTCATGTTCCATGCAGATGACCGCGAGGTGGAACGCGTTGTGCAGGAAGCAGAAGAAGGCGGCGTGATCGACGACCTGGTTGAGCGCAACTACATCAGCACCGGGCTGGCCGCTCAGTACCGGCAGATCATGCGCAGCAAGCACTTTAACGCACTTCGCAGGCAGTGGCTGGCCATGCAGGAGGAAGTGGACCGCGCCTTCAGCACGGAAACGGAAATGCGGGTCTTCACTTATGAAAATGAGGAAATGGAAAAGGATACGGTCATGACGCCGATCGATTCCATAAAGTACCACCTGATGCACTTACAGACCGGCATCCTGGCGGTAGACCCCGTGACCGGCCATATCAAGGTATGGGTAGGCGGCATCAATTACAAGCGGTTCAAGGTGGACCACAACCGGACTTCCCGGCAGGTCGGCTCCACCTTCAAGCCTTTTGTGTACGCCACCGCTATTGCGCAGCAGGGGTTCTCCCCCTGTTACCAGGTTTATGATTTGCCACAGACAATTGCGCCTGGTGATGGCAACTTCGGGCTGCTGGAGCCCTGGACCCCCCGTAACTCCTCTAATTCCTACAGCGGCAGGCTGTTTACGCTGAAGGAAGGGCTGAAGCAATCCAAGAACACCATCTCCGCCCACCTGATGAAGCAACTGGGTGATACGGACCCGGTACGTGGGCTGGTACATCAGATGGGCATCGACAGTTCAGCCCGCTATTCCAACGGTCGGTACCGTGTCCCCAAGGCACCATCCATCTGCCTGGGCGCGACCGACCTGACCAACTTAGAACTCACCGGAGCCTATACGGCATTCGCCAACAACGGCCTGTTCACCAAGCCTTACTGCATCCTTCGAATTGAGGACAAGGATGGCAAAAAACTCTACGAAGGGGTGCCCGAAGAAAATGTGGCCATCAACCCCAACGCCAACTACGTTATGGTGGAAATGCTAAAGTATGCCGCCGGGCTTGGCGGCACCCTGAAAACGGAAGCCGGTGGCAAAACCGGGACGACCAACGATTACGTAGACGGCTGGTTTATGGGCATCACTCCTAATCTTGTAGTAGGTACCTGGGTAGGCGGCGAATACCGCTGGATCCGTTTCCGGTCCATACAGTACGGGCAGGGCGCGGCTATGGCCAAGCCGTTCTTCATTGATTTCATCAAGGCCCTCGAAAAAAATGAAGAGATTGACTTCGATACCGAAGCCCGGTTCAGCCGCCCTTCCGGCGATATCGGCATCGAGATGAACTGTGACGAATACCAGAAAAACCAATTCCCGCTGGAAGAAGGGGGAGAGGAGGACTTCGAGGATGAAGGGTTCTCGGATGATATGTTTGGGGATGAGGAGTTTTAAGGCCTTATCCGCTACCTGACAGACCGTGTTTGTTAATCGAAAACCGACAGAGCAAGACTGCCATGAAACACCAACACCCCACTTTGCTGATTTTAGCCCTGACAACACTTTTTTACAGTGGCTGCATGCCTCCATCTGATAAAGTCGACAGCAATATCACGCTTGATGCAAGCTCACCGGCATTCCAGCGTATCGCGGATTTCCAGGACCAGCAACTGGCCGACAGCCTGTATGCCTTTTTTCACCACGAGCAGCCGACGCTGCGTTACCTTTCCGCCCGGGCCTTTGCCTCCATCCGTTCTGCGGAGGCCATAGACAGCCTTGCCCGGCTTTTGCAAGACCCCGTGGACCGCGTCCGGGCTGTTGCTGCCTATGCCATAGGGCAAAGCGGAGCCGCTGTGGGCGAACGCTACCTGCTGCGCGCCTTTGAGCGCAACGATACCGCTGGCCACTACCGGTTAGCGAACCGGGCTATTCTTGAGGCGGTGGGCAAAATCGGCACAGAACCGACATTGGCAGACCTCGCCACAGTTTCCACTTACGAGCCTACGGATACGGCACTGCTGGAAGGACAGGCGCTGGGCATCTACCGTTATGCCCTACGGAATATTACCAACGAAGCAGGCACCCAGCGCATGATCAGCCTGGCTACAGATAGCCAATACCCTGGCAGCGTACGCCTGATTGCGGCAAATTACCTCTACCGGGCAACCGGGCTAAAGCTTGACACGACTGCGGTGCCACTGCTAAAAAATGCATTGGCAACTGCGACTGATCCCCGTATTCGTATGGCACTGGTCGTGGCGCTGGGCAAAACCAAAGCCGATGAGGCGATGCCTGCGCTGCTTCAGCAATACAAACAGGAAAACGACTACCGGGTGCGGAGCAACCTGCTCAGAGCGTTCGCGAACTTCCCCTACGATAGTGTCAAAACCACGGTGCGGGAAGCGCTCAAAAGCTCCAATACCAGCGAAGCACGGAGAGCCGCGCAATTTTTTATTGAGCATGGGGTTTCGGATGAGGCCACCCAATACTGGCAGTGGGCCAAAGACTCCCTGCCCTGGCAGGTGCAAATCCCGCTATACCAGGCAGCCAACCGCCACCTGCCTGCCTATTCTGTCAATTCAAGGGATGGCATTAACGCTGAACTTCGGCGCTGGCTGGGCAACAGCACTTCGGTTTATGAAAAGTCTGCCTTGCTAAAGGCCCTGGCTGAGTTCGGCTGGAATTACAAATACATTTACCGGGAAGGTGCGCCTTCCAGCTCTCCGGTAGTCCGGACAGCAACGATGGAAGCACTGAATATGATCAGCATGCGCCCGGACTTCAGGGCTTTCTTTGGGGCAGGCTACCGGAGTGTCCGCCGCGAACTGCTCGGTATGTACCTGGAAGCCATGCAAACCGGCGACCCTGGCATGATTGCGGTAGCTGCGGAGGCGCTGCGCAACGAAAACCTCAAGTTTGACGCGCTCATGTCCAATACAACGATCCTGGAGGAGGCGCTCAAAAAACTGGAGCTCCCGAAAGAAATCGAAACCTACAATCAGCTGCAGCAGACTATAGCCTACGTCAAAGGGGAAGAAGCCCCGGAAGACAAAACCCCAGCCTACAACCATCCGATTGACTGGGCAATGCTGGATGATTTGGCGGAGGACCGCGTCGTCACCATCAATACCAACCGTGGTGCCATTACTCTTGAGATGCTGCCCGAGTTTGCCCCCGGCACCGTAGCCAACTTCATTGCACTGGTCCGGCAGGGCTTTTATCAGGATAAAGCCATTCACCGGGTTGTCCCTAATTTCGTCCTACAGGGGGGCTGCCCCCGGGGCGATGGCTATGGCAGCCTGGATTATACCATCCGTTCTGAGCTGCCCCCGCTTTACTACGATGAAGCCGGCTATGTGGGCATGGCTTCGGCAGGCAACCATACAGAATGCACACAGTTTTTCATCACCCACAGCCCCACACCACACCTGGACGGAGAATATACTATATTTGCGCGCGTCACAGACGGGCTGGAGGTGGTTCACCAAACGCAGGTCGGTGACCGAATCAAAAACATCGAACTCTAAGCAACCTAACCATGAAGACCACACCACTAACTGCCATTCACGAAGCGCTTGGTGCCAAGATGACACCTTTTGCAGGCTACAATATGCCCATTTCCTACAGCAGCCTCAAAGAGGAGCACCATCAGGTGCGCAACAGCGTTGGCGTATTTGATGTCTCGCATATGGGCGAATTTATCATCCGGGGCAAAGAAGCCCTTGACCTTATTCAGAAGGTAACTTCCAACGATGCTTCCAAACTTGCCATCGGCGATGCGCAGTACACCTGCATGCCCAATGATGTGGGGGGAATCGTGGACGACTGCATCGTCTACCGCCTGACCGAAGAAATGTGCTCTGATGGCGAAAAGGCTTTTATGATGGTCGTCAATGCCTCCAACATCGAAAAAGACTGGGCCTGGATTACTCAGGCCAACACTTTCGATACCCAGCTCATTAATATCTCCGACCAAACGGCATTGCTTGCGGTACAGGGCCCTAAAGCCATTGAAGCCATGCAGCCCCTTACCGGTACAGACCTTGGCGGGCTCAAATTCTACACCTTCACCAAAGGGACGTTTGCGGGCATCGACAACGTACTGATCTCCGCAACCGGCTACACGGGCGCCGGCGGGCTGGAACTTTATGTCAGTGCCGACAAAGCAGCCGAGCTATGGAACGCCGTGATGCAAGCCGGTGAAAGCTTCGGCATCCAACCTATTGGGCTGGGCGCACGGGATACCCTCCGGCTGGAAATGGGGTACTGCCTGTACGGCAATGATATTGACGATACCACCTCTCCGATTGAAGCAGGGCTCGGTTGGATCACTAAAACGAAGAAAGGCGAATTTACCAGCCGCGACACCTTTATCAAGCAGCGGGAAGAAGGCGTAAGCCGCCGCCTGGTGGGCTTTGAGCTACCGGATGAACGCCGGGTGCCCCGCAACGGCTACCCTATTGTGGATGAAGCAGGGGCTGCCATCGGGCAGGTCACCTCAGGGACGCTGTCCCCCTCGCTCGGTTATCCTATCGGCATGGGCTATGTGAAGGAGGCTTACAAGGCGCCGGGCACGGCTATTTATGTACAAGCCGGACGGAAAAACCTGGCTGCCAAAGTTGTACGCCCGCCTTTTTATAAGGGTGCCGAGGGAAAATAACCTCCGGTTTGACAACAAATCGCCACAATTTTCATTTATCTACCCGAATGAGCGGTTCCAGTCTTTGGGCTGGAGCCCTTCCATCTTAAATTGTACCCAACGAAATCAGGTTTTCATGACACTGGAAGAAGGAAAAGACAAATTCATCCAATCCTGGGGAGCGCTAGGCTCCAGCTGGGGAATCAACCGCACCATGGCACAGATCCATGCTCTGCTGCTGATTTCTCCGGAAGCGATGAGCGCCGAGGAAATAATGGATGAGTTGAAAATTTCCCGGGGTAACGCAAATATGAACATTCGGGCCCTGATTGACTGGGGCCTGGCTTATAAAGAGTTGAAGACAGGGGAACGCCGGGAGTACTTCGTGGCGGAAAAGGACATGTGGGAAGTGGTCAAGTGCATCATTACCCAGCGCAAAAAACGGGAACTTGAGCCCATGCTCCGGGTCCTTGATGAAATTTCCAGCGTTGATGAAGTAGATGAGGAATCCAGAGAGTTTGCGGAAGTAATCCGGGAGATCAAGCTGTTCTCCAGCAAAGCCGATTCCACATTAGACTCCCTTGTTAAAGCCGACTCCAACTGGTTTGTGGGCACCTTCATGAAAATGATCAAATAGCCACCCGCTGTTTATCCTTCCTGTTGTTCTTCTTCGTCACCCATGTGCCCTTCTTCGTGAAGCCGGTTGAAAAGCTGGTTGAGGCGGTACATTTCGTCCAGGGTATCATCCAGGTAAAAAGCCACATCCGGCACGCGGCGCATGTGCTTTCTGATGCGGTAAGCCAGTGCCTGCTTGAGACGAGTGATTTCGTGCTCCATTTTTAGAATCACGGACTGCTTATCCTCTGTGTTGTAAACGCTCAGGTATATTTTGGCCTGGCTGAAATCCGGGCTCACCATGACCTTCGTGACCGTCACCAAGGGTTCAGTACCATAAACATACCCACCTTCACTCTGTAGTACTTCGCTGAAGTGCCGCTTGATCAATTCTGCTACCTGTAAATTGCGCTTCGTCGCCATATGTCGTTTAATCTTCTATTGTTGTGCCGCAGGAAAATCTGCTGCCGGGCCTCTCCGCCCCTGTTAACGGGCCGCAAAGATAGAATTATTGGAGCACCTTGTCAACTCTGCCAGCCTGGGGTGGTCACCAATATGCGAGTTTTACAACAAAACTGCCACTTCAGAGTTCCATTGCCGGTTGCAAAAACTACTAAAAAGTTGCTATTTTTGATGGCTCCACATATGAATACCCTAGATTCAGACATATCCTACCTCAAGGGCGTGGGCCCAAAACGCGCAGAGCTCCTCAACAAAGAGCTGGGCATCTTCACCTGTGGGGACCTGCTCCAACAGTACCCGCACCGGTATATCGATAAAACGCAGTTCCACAAAATCAACACCTTGCACCAGGAGAGCGGGGAGGTACAGCTCCGTGGCGTGCTACGCCGCCTTGTGCCCGTTGGGGAGGGCCGGAAAAAACGCCTGACCGGCCGCTTCCGCGATGACACAGGCGCGATCGACCTAGTGTGGTTCTCTGGTGTAAGCTATTTGCAAAAGCAGCTGGAAGTTGGAAAAGAGTATGTCATCTACGGGCGGGTCAACGCATTCCGGGACCAACTGAGCATCCCTCATCCGGAAATGGAAATAGCCAATCCGGAGAAAATCAAAAAAGCGGCAAGTTTCGCTCCGGTATACCCCAGCACCGAAAAGCTAAACACCAAAGGCGTGGATGCCCGCAACCGCCGCCGTATGATGGCTGCGCTGCTGGACAAGCTTCAGCCCGAGGACCTGCCGGAAAACCTGCCGCCCTACATCGTCAAAAAGTTCCGCTTCCCTTCCCGGTACGAAACCATGCGTGCCATACACTTCCCAAAATCAGAAGAACAGCTGCAGCAGGCCCGCAACCGCCTGAAGTTTGAAGAGCTTTTCTTTTTGCAGCTGCGCCTCCTGCAAATCCGGCGCCGGCGGGACGCGATCAAGGGGTTCAACTTTGAAAAGGTGGGGGCGCATTTTATGCACTTCTTCAACCACAAATTGCCCTTCGAGCTAACCGGCGCCCAAAAGCGGGTCCTAAAGGAAATCCGCCGCGACCTGGGCAAAGGCATCCAAATGAACCGGCTGCTGCAGGGCGACGTAGGCAGTGGCAAAACCATCGTGGGCCTGATGACCATGCTGCTGGCTATTGACAACGGCTTCCAGGCTTGCCTCATGGCCCCTACCGAAATCCTCGCTCAGCAGCACTACAATTCCATCAGCGAATACCTTGAGGGTATGGACCTCAAGGTCGGCTTTCTCTCCGGCAGCGTAAAGGGCAAAAAACGCAAAGTCCTGCTCGAAGCCCTGCAAAACGGAGAAATCCACATCCTCATTGGCACTCATGCCCTGCTTGAGCCTCCGGTTGTCTTCCAAAACCTGGGCCTGGCCATCACCGATGAGCAGCACCGATTTGGAGTGGCACAGCGGGCGAAACTCTGGAAAAAGAGCAGCCCCTACCCTCCCCATGTCCTTGTGATGACGGCCACCCCCATTCCGCGCACCCTCGCCATGACCCTCTACGGCGACCTCGACGTATCCGTCATTGACGAGCTGCCGCCCGGGCGCAAAGCTATTCAAACCCTGCATAAAACCGAGAACAACCGGCTGCGGGTACTGGGCTTTATGAAGGAGGAAATTGCAAAAGGGCGTCAGGTCTACGTGGTCTACCCCCTCATCGAAGAATCGGAAACCCTGGACCTCCAAAACCTTCAGGACGGGTACGAAGCCCTGAGGCGGGAATTCCCTCCACCGAACTACCAAATCAGCGTGGTGCACGGCCGCATGAAGCCCGCCGACAAGGATTTTGAAATGCAGCGCTTTGTAGAAGGCAAAACACAGATCATGGTGGCGACTACCGTAATTGAGGTGGGTGTGAATGTGCCGAATGCTTCCGTTATGGTGATTGAGAATACGGAGCGTTTTGGGCTGTCGCAGCTTCATCAGCTGAGAGGGCGCGTAGGACGGGGCGCAGAGCAGTCTTTCTGCATCCTGATGTCGAGTTTCAAGCTCAGCAGGGAGAGCAAAGAGCGCATTCAAACCATGGTCCGCACCAACAACGGCTTTGATATCGCCGAAGCGGACCTCCGCCTCCGTGGCCCGGGCAACATCGAAGGCACGCAGCAAAGCGGCATTCTCAACTTCCGCATTGCCGACCTGGCTAAGGATGGGCGTATTTTGCAGACCGCCCGGGAAGTAGCCGCCCGCATTCTGGATGATGACCCTACATTTGAGCGCCCGGAGCACCACCCTATCGTTTGGTACCTGGATAAGCATGGGAAGAAGCTGAGGGGCTGGAGCAGGATTAGTTAAATATCATACATATGGGAACACAATATGACTCAAGGGGCTACCTAAAACCTTACGATAAAATACCTATCAAGCTAGAGAAAATAGAAGAGTACTTCGTCCGCCCTTTTCCTTCAAGCTCGACACGAATGCTACTTTTAGAAGAGTTCATGGCTTTTGCAGACAAGCTAAACAGGGCAATTGATAGACCTTTAGTAATATGGATTGATGGTAGTTTTGTAACGTTGAAGCAAAATCCAAATGATATTGATTTGGTAGTTTTCATCGAAAACGAGGCGATTAAATCGAAGTATAAGACGATCAGGGAACATTTTTTCGATAAAAAGAATTTGAAAGAAAGAGGACTTGACGTATATTATGTTAGAGTATTTCAAAAAGACCATAAGGATTACAGCAAATACTTATCGGATTACTTGTATTGGTATAATTGGTTCACACAAACCAGAAAAACCAAACAATACAAAAGATATCCTAAAGGGTTCCTCGAACTAAATATTTCAAGTTAGGCCTATGAATTATAAAAACGATTCAATCGTCGCAGAAGATAAAATAGCCGAAGTAGTAAATCTTCTTGAGCAGATCAATAAAGTGAATAAAATGCTCGACTTGCACCAGGATGATGAAGACGACTTCATGATATCAGAGTACCAGTATCAAAAAAAAGAGTTATTGCGCCAACTCAAAGCAACTCTTTTAGCGTTTAATATTACTTCCGCAGATCTTACCCGAATGGTAGATTAAGCCTCTGCTACTTTTTACAGTTGCAGTACAGTCAAACGTTTTAGAGATCAAAACTACCGGGCAAATTCAGCATGATCGTACTGAAAAACCCTCAGTAATTCTCCCACAAACTCCTAAGCTGATCAAAAAGGCGGAACAGCAGCCGCCGGTCTTCCGTAATGATATTGGCCCGGGCAGAGAGTTCCTGTGAGAAGGGCAACTCCTGGCCGTAGGTCGTTTGCAAACCTTCTGTGAGCGCCAGCTCAATGTAGTAGGCTTGTTGCTCGGGGATAGGTGCTATGTGGCGGACTTCAGCCCTGAGCGCACCGTACTGCTGCTCCGGATAAGCATCCAGAAACAAGCGAGCCTGCATCCCTGTATCCACGCGCCCGGCATTCTGAGCAGGCAGATAGCCACGAGCCAGCGCCGCACTGCGCTCTCCGGACTCCGGAAGCACCGTCATCACCAATTGCCCTTCTTCCACATATTGCCCTGCAGTGAGCGGCTGATGAAAAGCTGCCTGCCCTGCCATTGCTGCCCGAAGCAAATGGTTTTGCTGCCAGGCTTCCATGGCTGCTTTCAGATTGGCTTTGCTTTCTTCGCAGGCCAGTTTCAGATCCTGCGCGCCGTTTTGCTGCTCCTGCTGCAGGGTGATGAGCAGGGCGTTGTTCCGTTCTGCCTCAAGGGCGTTGCGTAGGCGCTCAGCTTCTACTTCGCGTATCTCCCGCTCCAGCCTGAGCACTGCCAACTGGGCCTGCTCCTTGTCGAGCTGACTGACATTCCCGGAAGCAGCAAGGGCTTCATTGCGCTTGAAGTTGGTTTGTGCCAGTTCCCGCTCTGCCTGCAAGACCTCCAGCTTTTGAGCTTGTGCTTCCGAAAGCGCCGACAGCTGCTCCTGTTGATTCCGCAGGGAGTGCATCCGTTTTGCCCAGTCTGACCGGCGCAGGAAAAACTGATAGGCCTCCAGGTTGCGCTGCAGCTGCGCCACCGGAGCTTGCAAGGTGCCAAGCTGAGCACCAGGGGCAGAAGCTCTGAGCGTATCCTTTTCCAGCCATTGCTGTAGGGTTTGGATATCCTCCAATACTGCGGGATTCTCCAGCACTGCCAGCGTTTGCCCGGGCCCGACCATTTCACCATCTTTCACCAACAGCCGCTGCAATTTCCCGCTACGGGGCGCTACGATGCGAATGGCAGGCTGTGGTGTGGCCAGCACCACCTGAGCAGTCACGGTGTCCGGGTAGCGAATCAACCATGCTCCTGCCAGCAACAGGACGACCGATGCAAATACCGCCGAAATCCCCCATCGCAAGGCCCAGCCCGGAGGTGCGCCCAGCATTTCCTGAACGGCTGCCCGTCCGCCACCGGCATCCGGTTCTACTTGATTTGAAGGTACGTTCCCTGGCATTATTGTCCGAGTTCTAGTTGATTCTTAACCAATTGGTAGTAAACGCCTTTGCGGGCGACTAATGCTTCATGTGTGCCCCGCTCTGCGATCCTGCCCTGATCCAGGACTACAATTTGGTCGGCCTGGCTTACCGTACTCAGGCGGTGGGCTACCACTACAACGGTCCGGCCCTCGAAAAAGCGGTCCAGGTTATTGACTATTTCGCGTTCATTATTGGCATCCAAAGCGTTGGTGGCCTCGTCAAAAAACAGAAAATCAGGTGTTTTGTAGATGGCGCGGGCAATGAGCAGCCGCTGACGCTGCCCCTGACTGATGCCGTTGCCCATAGCGCCGATCTTGGTATTGTAGCGGAGCGGCAGGCCATCAATAAATGGCTTCAGATTGGCCAGCTCCACCGCTTTCAGCAGGCGTTCCGGGTCTACAATGGGGCTGCTTTCCGCAATATTGTTGGCGATGGTATCCGAAAAGATAAACCCATCCTGCAGCACGGCCCCACAGGCTGCCCGCCAACGGGATTTGCGCAACCCGCTCAGTGGCTGCCCGCCGACACGGATTTGCCCCTGCTCCGGCTCGTAAAAGCCCAGTAGCAATTTGACCAATGTCGTCTTCCCACTGCCGCTGACCCCGACGATAGCCGTGACTTTGCCTTCCGGAATATCGAGGTTGATGTCTTCCAGCACCCACTCAGCAAGCGGATTGTACCGAAAACTCAGACCCCGGATCTGAATATCCCGGCGCTCCGGCAGTTCATCCCAAACCGGTGCCCCATCTGCGAGGGCTTCCTCGGGCGTTTCCGTCTGCACTTCCAACAATCGGTCCAGGCTCAAACGGGCATCCTGCCAGCGCCGCAGAAAATCGGCCAGGCGGCTGAGCGGTAAATTCACCTGCCCAAGGATGAACTGGATGGCGAGCAGCATACCCAATGTCATTTGCCCCTCAATGACCAGTTTTGCAGCCAGAATCGTGATGAGGATATCTTTAACCTGGGAGATGGCTGAGGCACCGGCATCCTGTGTTTGCTCCACATCCAGCGACCTCAGATTGGCCCGGAACAGGCGGGTTTGGATGTTCATCCACTGCCAGCGCCGCTTGGAGCCGCTATTCTGCAACTTGATCTCAGGCATGCCCTGAATCAGCTCAATGAGCGCGCTCTGATTGTCTGACAATTGGCGGAAACGGGTGTGATCGATGGCCTGCCGCTTTTTCAGATAAAGGAGAATCCAGCCTAGGTAGAGCAGGCTGCCGGTCAGGAAAATGAGGAAGATCGATACATTGTAAACCAACAGCACCCCTCCAAAAATGAGCAGGCTGAAAGCCGAAAATAAAAAGCTCAGGGCGGAGGTGGTCAGGAATTGCTCAATGCGCCGGTGGTCGCCGATGCGCTGCAAAAGGTCGCCGGTCATTTTTGTATCGAAGTAGGCAATAGGCAGACGCATGAGCTGCTGCAGAAAATCAGCAATAAGGGAGACATTGATGCGGGTCCCGAGGTGAAGCAGTATCCGGTTTTGAATGATACTTACCGTCAGGCGCCCGGCAAAAAGCAGCAACTGGCCAATCAAAATCAGATTAATAAAGGAAAGATCAGCATTGCGGATACCAATATCAACGATTGCCTGCGTCAGAAACGGGAAAAGCAGCTGGAATACGCTGCCTAGAATGAGCCCGAATACCAGCTGCACAAAGTAAGGCCGGTAGGGGCGCAGGTACTGCAGGAGGTAATTCAGGGGTGCGGATTGCGCGGAGGGCATGCCTTCCTCTTCGTAAAAAGCAGGCTGCGGCTCCAGAAGCAGAGCCAGCCCCTCGTCTCCATCGCTGGCCCAGTGGCGGTTAAAGGCGGAGCGTGAGATTTTTCGTTTCCCTGCAGCCGGGTCGGCAATCCAAACGTGCTGTTTAGCTATTTTGTAGACGACCACGAAGTGCCGTTGCTCCCAATGTGCGATCAGAGGCAGTGGGGCCTGATCAATACCCAGGCGTTCTTCGGTGCTTTCCAGTGGCAATTTGACAGGCAAAGGGCGCATCCCAATGGACTCAGCGGCTTCTACCAGTCCCGCCATTGAGACGCCCTCCCGGTCCACATATGCCCGGGCACGCAGTTCTGCAAGCGTATAATGCTGCCCGTAATGCCGGGTGATCATGCGCAGGCAGGCGGGCCCACAGTCCATGGCGTCGTGCTGAGGGTAGTGCGGAAAGCGGTCGAGCATAAGAATGAAGCATTACTGGACTGCCTAAGGTACGGATTTGGGGTAAATATTAAAGCGCTAAGAAACCACAATAAGCCTGCCGGCAAACAAAAGGGGCAAATCCGTTCCAACAGATTTACCCCTTTAATTCTTTTTGACCTCTACAAAGCTACAGCTTGCGAACGTTTCCGCTACCTACTATGCTTTTCTCTACTGATGGGTTCCCCTTGTAGGCTACATCGCCACTGCCGGCGATACTGACCTCCAATTTGTCTACTTCCCCGACTCTGACATTACCAGAACCCGCGATACTTACCTCGGCGCGGCTGGCATCAACACCCGATGCGTCTACGTCTCCGCTACCGGCAACACTCACTTCAACACTACTGGCTTTTCCGGAAATCTCCACATTGCCTGAACCACCAACGGAAATCTCCAGGTTTTTCATCTCATTAAAGGTATCCTCAACTTTTACATCACCGGAGCCACCAATAGAAATCGAGGAAATATTGGGCATGGTTACATACACTTTTACGCCCCGGCTGTTCCAGTTGCGGGTACCGCGTTTGGTGCCTATGCCGAGCGTGCCGCCATTTACGTTAAGCTCGACCTTGTCAATGCTCTTTTCAGGCCCTGTGACTTCAACATTATAATCTCCCTGCGAAACATAAACATCCGCAGAAATGCCCAGCGCGATGCCGTCAAAATCGCGCAATTCAGCACTGGAGCGACTCATGTCTCCATTGGTCTGTGCGCAGGCTGTGACCGCAAAGCCGGATACCATCAAAAAACAAAGCGCTAACAGGTTTTTCATATCGTTGTGGTTTCAGTTGGGCTGGAATTGCCCGGTTTTGTAATAAATGAATGCAGTTCAATGATGCAATAACAGGCTGCTGCCCCCTATCGCTACGAACTAACAGCGCATAAATTCAGACAAAAGCTGCACCGCTGCCTCTTTTTTCTTCTAAAACCGGTCTTGAGCAGACGAAAAGGTAAGCAGCCCCTGAAAAATCCGCTCAACATGAGGTACAAGGTTTTCGTTGAATACCTACATTTGCCGAAAGAAAAACAGATCATGAAAAAGCATAACTTCAGTTCCGGCCCTGCTATCCTGCCGCTTCCGGTTTTCGAACAAGCCGCAGAAGCGGTCCGTGATTTTAATGGCATGGGATTATCCATTTTGGAAATCTCTCACCGCTCTGCCGAATTCACGGCTGTGATGGAAGAGGCGAAGGTCCTGATCAGGGACCTGCTCAACGTTCCTGATGATTATGCGATCCTGTTTTTGCAGGGCGGGGCAAGTTCTCAGTTTTTCATGACGGCTATGAACCTGCTGGACCAGGATGCGAAGGCAGGCTACATTGACACCGGCAGCTGGTCCACCAAAGCGATTAAGGAAGCTCAGGCTTTTGGCACGGTCCAAACCCTGGCCTCTTCCAAAGCGGACAATTTCACCTACATTCCAAAGGGTTTTCCGATTCCTGAAGACCTCTCCTACGTGCATATCACAACGAACAATACCATTTACGGTACGCAGTTCAAGGCCCTGCCGGAGACCTCCGTTCCTTTGGTCGGCGATATGTCCTCTGACATCTTTAGCCAACCGGTGGATGTGAGCCGTTTCGACCTGATCTACGCGGGCGCACAGAAAAATATGGGCCCGGCAGGTGCTACGCTTGTTATTGTGCGGAAAGAAGCGCTGGGCAAAGTGAAGCGCCACATTCCCACTATGCTGGACTACCGCACGCATGTTAAGAAGGACTCTGCGTTCAATACCCCACCGGTCTTCCCCATTTACGTAAGTATGCTGACCCTGCGGTGGATCAAAGCCAATGGCGGCATCCCTGCCATGCAGCAAAAGAATGCAGCCAAAGCCGAACTCATGTATCGGGAAATCGACCGCAACCCGATGTTCAAAGGTACGGTCACGGACCCTGCCGACCGCTCGGCCATGAATGCGACCTTCGTCCTTGCGGAAGACAAAGCACACCTGAACAGTGAGTTTTTGGAGCTTTGCAAGGCGGCAGACTGCTCTGGCGTGAAAGGGCACCGCTCTGTGGGAGGCTTCCGGGCATCTATGTACAATGCAATGGAAATTGAGAGTGTGCAGGCACTGGTGCAGGTGATGCAGTCCTTTGAGCGGAAGTTTGGATAGGCTCTAAAAAAAGGGGCGCAGGAAGTGCTACTCCCCCGCCCCGCTATGATTGCTTCGTATGAAATTACTGTATTGAGCGGACGACCAAACTGTTGTCGTCCAGAGAAAGAATCTCGTAGGTCCGCGGCTGCCCTTCGATGGTCAGCTGCAGCACGACCGGGTCGCTTCCGGACTGTGTCCAGGTGCCGTCCTTCCAGCCGGTAGGTATTGCAGGCTCTGTGGCGCAGCGGTTCCAGAAAAACTCACGCAGAAAACCATCCTCCCGGAATTCCAGCATTTGATTTTTCTCCGTAATATCAAACCCACTGTCGTCGGGAACACTGAAATAGGCCCGTTCATTCGGGCCGGGATAGTTTTGAAAAGCCCAGTACCCAACCCAGGGGGCAGGGGCACTAAGCTCTACTTCTACTTCCTGCTGACTGTCGGTGCAAGACCACGCCAGAAAGGTAAAAACCGTTAGAAGAATTGCATTAAATCGAGTCATTTCTGATGATTTATAGGTTAGACAGGTGATTTTTGCGCAAGCGTTGGGTGGGGTTGTGTGACTTTTCTCACTAACGCTATGCTGCAAATTTGTGAATCTTTACCCATGCGTACTATCATTATCCTGCTATCTGTGGTTGTACTTTGGTCCTGCTCCTCTCCTTCCGGTGCCAGTCAGGTTACGCCTGCCCCGGACGAGCAACTCCTGGAATGGGCCAAAACCCAGCCTGCGCCTACCGGGTTGCAGCCCTTTTTTGACTTTATTGCCACACAGTCGGCGGACAGCACGCAGCAGCAGTATTGGCGGTCCCTCTTTCTCGCACAAGTCCTAAATCAGGAGAAAGGATGGGAAGCCTACAGTGCTGTAGTTGATGTAAGCACCGTGGCGCTTCTGGATTTTAAGCTGGGAAAGCACAACCCGCACCGGGCGCTTTACGCGGATGCGTTGCAGCATTACTACACCACCCGCCAATTGCGCTACGCTGCCGATTTCACTGCCGTAGACACCAGCGGAAATACGATCCAACTGAGTGATTTTGAAGACAAGGTGGTTTATATTGATACCTGGGCATCGTGGTGTGGCCCTTGCATGCAGCAACTGCCTTATTTGCACGCTTTGGCCGAGCACTACGCGGATCAGCCGGATTTCCTTATCCTTACCGTTTCCTTTGACCGTTCCTTTGAGGCCTGGAGGCGCGCCTTGTCCAAACAAACAGCCTACCCCAATATCTTCCCGGTTTATGTGGAAGGGGGCATGGATTCGGATTTTGGCAGTTTGTTTTCTATTTCCAGCATCCCATCCTATGCCTTGTTGGGGCGGTCTCGTGAGGTCATTGATATGTCTGCCCCTAAGCCTGGGGTGGATAGCCTGAAGCTGCAAATTGACGGTGCTTTGGGCAAGCCTTAGGATGTTCCTCTGCATGTATGTTTATCTTTTGCAATTCGGTGCTGCCCCGCTGGAAGGCCTTCCGGGAATCAGTGAAAATCTGCGCAATCAGTGTTCCAACTCCCCACGAACAGCAATAGTACACTGAGGAAGCTGATCTGACTGATCGAACTGATCTGCCCAATCAGGCCCGCCCCGCTGGAGGACCTCCCAAGAATCAGTGAAAATCTGTGTAATAGGACCAATCTGTATTCCTACTCCCCACGCACAGCAATAGTACACTAAGGACGCTGATCTGATTGATGGCACTGATCTGTTGTACTGGGCCCTCCCCGCTGGAAGACCTTCACAAGCAGGAAATCCCATATCCCCCTCCAACATACGACAGGGCAATCACATCAAATAAAATGACCTGTCTGATTAGACCGAGCTTACTGGATTAGTACAACTTAAAGTTGACAGCCCAAGCATCAGTCCAACCAGGCAGGTCTGTATTGCTATCTTAAAATTAATTGGAAAATTGACAACCGTACCCTTTTTGCAGCTAGCTGCAAGAAAGAAATCCGGGTAAGTTCTTTGACATATTGAGAAAATGAATAAGGAAGAGGAAATTAGTGGTTTCCCAGATCACAATCCCTCCTCCTTATGAGCCGAAGCCTATACAAGGATACACTGAATTTCCTTCGCAGGTGCTCTGCATTAGAAGTTAAAGGCAACCACCTGCGCCGGCTGAAGGTCTTGGCGAGCATGATCAACTCATGTGCAAAGTCCAAGAGCTGTAGCCTTTCGGGCATAAGCACTACTTGCCGTTCAGATACCAGGCAAGCTGAAAGCCGGGTCAGGCAAGCCAAACGCTGGCTATGTAGCAAATGGACAGACTGGGACACTTTCTTCGCTCCCTATATTGCCTACTTGCTCAGTTATCTGGCCAAAAGTGGGGAGCTGACGCTTGCCATTGATGGCAGCGAGGCAGGGCAGGGCTGCTGTACCTTAATGCTGTCTGTTTTATGGCGTGGCTATGCCATCCCGATTGTGTGGCTGACCAGAAAAGGTGCCAAAGGGCATTTTTCTGACCAGGTGCACACGGAGCTGCTCCAGCAAGCCAGCCAGCTCTTTTGTGCCGAGGCGGCTTGCCGGGTCGTCGTGCTCGGCGATGGCGAGTTTGATGGCGCGCAGCTGCGGGCTTATTGCCAAGAGCAGGGGTGGGAATATGTCTTGTGGACTTACCTTGACCGCCAGGTAGACTTTGGAGGGGAGAGCGCACGCATCGACACGCTTGCCCCGTTGCTTGACAAGCGCCGGGTCGTTTTCGTAGAAAACGGCTGCAATGATAGCCACGCTATACTATGGAGGGGCAAGGGCTTCAAAGACCCTATCCCATTGCTGACTAATATGGAGGTTGGTGAAATGGCCTGCAAATACTACAAAAAGCGGTTCAAGATCGAGACCTTGTTCAAACAGCTAAAATCCGCAGGGTTTCAATTGCAGCGCTCAATGCTAGATGACCCCGAGCGGGTGCAGAACCTTATTATTGTTGCAGCCATGGCCTTTATCTTTACTTTTTGCATAGGGCTAATCGTTAAAGAGCAGCCTGCAGCAGCAGTAGCTTCGTTCCTGCGATACGACAGGATGCATAAAATGAGCCCGGTTACTGTAGCACAAAGTGCTATGGCAGGCTACTCTGACTTGGCTTACTACATTTTCTCAATGTTGTCAAAGAACTTCGCCGAATTTTTTTCAAGCTCAGCTTGAAAAAGTGTACGGCTATCAAATTGGAAAAATGAGTCGTACCATTTCTGTTGGCCTAGTGCTTTTCCATAAAGACCTTACAGCGCCGTGGTCCGTACAAAAGTGATGGCTTTTCGACGGCCGTCGTACTCCTCTTCGTAAGACCCGGATGCTTTCAGAATCAGCTCTCCCTCAATAGTATTTTCGTCTACCATATAGCCCTCAAAGTCAGCGGACATGCCTCCAAATATGGAGCTGTCAATACCTTCACCAGTTGGGCGAAAATCTACACAGGCATATGTAAAAACATACCCAATGCTTCCCATCAAATCCTCAATTTTAACATAAACCCCCTCTGCCTTCTCTTCTATTGTGAGGCTAATTATACCTTGCCTCATGCCAATTGGAAACGCTTGCTCAACTATTGGGGCAAAGGGCGAAGTCCATTCCTCGTCAAATCTTAATGGTTCAAATGGAAATTGAACAGCTAAGGTTCTATAACAGCCAATCGTATCGAACTCAGCCAAGAAAGTTAGCGAGTCCGGCTCTACACAAAGCAGTTGCTCTCGGGTCCCTTGAAGCGAATCTGGTAAACCTGGCCAATACATACCGGTTTGATCGATCACAATTGTACCCTCCGGGCATCGACAAACTGCATCTACGCAAACTGCCTTTTGATCCCAGCATTCGGGACACTGTGGCTCTGCCTCTTTCTTTTTACAAGCAGTAAAAAGAATAATGACACTGAATATAATCGAAAAGATATTGGCTATTCTCATGGCAAAAATATTTTTTGGGTAAGCGAATAGTTTTGGCCGACTATACGGACTAGTACCAAGCCCCCTCGAAAATGGTCAGGTATGGTAGTTAGGTAAATGGTTTGGTCGCCCTCTAGCTTGTATTGAGATAATCTTCTTCCTTCGATATTGAACAACTCTAGTTCATAGGGCTTATCGTCAGGAAGATTAGCGATTTCGAGTGACTCCTCAGAAGTAGAGTACTTTATTGAGACCCCGGATTGTGCGATATTGGATTGGTCTTCCCGCTTTAATCCTTGATTGACGGTTGTCGAACAGTTTGGCAACTCATCAGCAATAAGGATATCCCGGTCGTTCTCACCAATGATTAAGTTCCCGTTTCCGTCAATAGGAAAGCAGCAGTTCAAATAATCATTTAAATGCCCCCCTATTACCTCTCGGTAGTTTTCCGAGCTGACGATTGGGTGGAATGTTTCAGTCTGATATATGCCGGCAGGTTTGGTGCAACAATACTCATTTTCCTGTCCTACATTTTCATTTTTTTCTAACAGCACTGAGATGGCGAACCCACTCCTGAGTGCCGCTGTAGCTCTCCAGCGTTCTTCCCCTCCCACTTCTAAATGGTCACCAGCGATTAAGCGGAACACGACCTCTCGATCGCCCTGCAGATCAAAGGAGATACTGTTTGAAGGTCTATGTGTGAACCCTGTATTGTCTGTAACACAGTTGTTTTCTGACCATTCTTCGGTGAGCAGTTTTTCCAGGGTAGAAAATGTCTTTGTTTTACGGTACTCTTTCCAAGCTTCATTCAGGATTTGATTGGTAAGCGTATCAGCTAACTCCCATTCTTCTCCTATTGGTAAATTGAGTTCAAGCCCTTTTGCCGCAGCGTAAATTTCAAGACCCAATTTTAACACATTCAAAATCTGACCTTCATTGAAGTCCTGTTCGCAGTAGGAGTACGCGATTCCTGTTTGGACTGAGTCATACAATATTTCAATCGTATTGTAGTTAACCTGCCTTGTTACATAAGCACCCACTACATCCTGAACTATAGCATAAGCGGTTCTTGGGTCACCATCAAAACAAGCGCCCGATTTAGTTTTCGAAAAGGCATACAGGTCCGAATCATATCGATAATTGAAAGTAACCTTTTGGGTGCAGTAGCAATCTCCAGGCTCCCAGTTTCCATTCCTGCAAAGCTGACGAACCTTTATAACCGCCTCTTTGGGCCCCTCAAGCATCTCCTCTCCAAAAGGATAACTTCCATCACCACACCTGTTTTTTTTAATGTTACCGTCAAGCTGTTGATAACGAGCAGGGCCAATGAAGCGCCCAGTTTCCCATATTTTCTTGCGATGTGTTGCATGGATGATACGGTCGTGTACTACAGGCTGTAGTATCTGATCCTCTGCCTCCCCTCCATGCGGGACAAGTACATTATTAGCATTAATATTCAAAATGCTGCAACTACATTCACCATCAGGCCCGCCAGGTCCTCCTGGTCCAACTGACCCTGGTCCAACAGGGCCCAAAATAAAAGCGCTTTGTGGGATGCTTCCCTGGGCATACAAGTCAGATAATGGCGCTCCTTTCCTCAAAAAGCCTTGCATAAATGCGAATCGTTCATACAAAGAAAGCTCAGGGCGGTTAATTAAAAAGGTATACAAATCCTGATTGCCTGCTTCCTGCCAATCATAAAGCGCTTTGTTAAGTTGTTCAGATACCGTTATCATTTCGGTGCCAGTATCTAAACGGGTGTCCAAAAGTTTAAGCGGCTTCCAATTGCCCTGAGTAGTTCGGGTGAGCAGCTCATACTGGCGCCCTGGTGACAACTCCAGGCGTAGATAACCATCATCGGTTACCGCAGGCATAATTAAAGTTGCCTCCTGTGAATCTTCCTGACGTAGCTTCAATCGATTGTTTTCGAGCAGATGCTGTGCTTCCCCAACTTTCAAATAAGCTACTGATTTAGTTCGAAAATTGATAACATAAGATTCTTCAACCCAGCCAAGCGGATATTCATATTCCGCTAAAAAAGTGGTGTCCATTACCAAATCTAAGCTATCTTCTAAAGTAGTCTGTGAAACACCCATCATACAAAAAAGAAGCGAAAAAACAGTTAAGATCGATGTTCTTATCCATTGTTGTCGCTTAAGCCTAACAGCTATTGATTGCGTGATGCGTGATTGCGTGATGCGTGATGCGTGATGCGTGATGCGTGATGCGTGATTGCGTGATGCGTGATGCGTGATTGCGTGATGCGTGATGCGTGATGCGTGAGAACATAGCGTTAATTTTTAAACAGAGAAATAATAGTTTACAACACAAATATAAACAATGTTGAAATCAGATACAACACCACAATGCTTTATTTTTAAATAAAAAAATTTCTTTTCATTTATTTTCAATATAGTACACTGATTTTAACTCAAAAAC
>JANSXW010000049.1 GCA_024742755.1 bacterium
ACCTTACCTCATTTGAAAGACCAAACGTTCATACACCTTTCATCAGGCATAGCATGGTGCCAGACTGATAAAGGGAGTAATGCCTTTCCCATAAATTGTTCCCCAGATTGAAAATGTGCAATACTTAAGCGCTTGCGCGAACATGTCTTTTTTGTACAGGATGCAGAAGTCTTAACCACTTCTGTAACTTTATGCAGTTTACTAACAATGATAAATTTACCCCCCCCCCCCGCGAGATTCCAAAATTTTTGGGTGTTTTTTTTCAAAAAAAACATTGTGCATCTTACACTTTCAGGCATTAATTGGTTTCTGGTCAGCGAAAAGGGAACGTTTCAAGCCCGCTCTGCTTATGACTTGAAAGCCAAATAGAGACTGAACAAAAAAAGACCAGACCAAAGGTGCACCATTCTTCAATGCCATTATCATTATGGTGGTTAGAGTTCATTTGGATTTCAGCCGGATGACACGAGCAGCCCCCCACCCCACCGATTTATCCGCCCATAATGCCGATTTTCCATACTATTTTTATCTTTGTGGCGTTGAAAATCAGCTGAAATCAGCAGCAGCGACAAGTAATTATTACCGAATCAAAATACTCGTAACGAGCATGAAGAATATTGGAATTACCCTAATGGCAACCCTCCTGTCTCTGGCCGTCTGGCAGTGTGCCCCTGAGGTCAAAGGTACCGTTATCGACGGGCAGATTGAGAATGCGGCGAATATGCAGGTCTACCTCGATCAGGTGAAGATTGGCAAAGCGAGCAATGTTTTAGCGAAAGCGGATATGGATGCCAACGGGCAGTTCAAAATGGAATTTCCGGAAGGTATTGAGGCAGGGGTTTACCAAATGCGCATTGGTGCCAAGAATTTCAACCTGGTCTTTGATGGGAGCGAAAAGGAGGTCACGCTCAAGGGCGACCTCAACGATATCCAAACCTTTAACTTTGATATTGAGGGGGCTCCGGATTCCAAAACCCTGGCGCGTACCATGAACAGCCTCTTCAAGCGGGAGTATCAGGCTTCTGATATTGAGAATTTTGTCGATTCCGTTTCCAACCCGGTGCTGGGCGCTTTTGTCGCCTACCGCTCCCTCGGCTCCAACGGGCAGTTTCTGGATACGCAGAAGAAAGCCCTCAGCCGCCTCAACGAAGCCATCCCCAACTCCGAGATGGGCGCCAACTACGGTGCTTTCCTCACTGCTGTGGAGCGGCAATACATGCAGCAGCAGGCACAGGAACTGATTCAGGTCGGCCAAATGGCGCCGGACATCAAAATGAAGAGCCCGGACGGGAAAGAATATGCGCTGTCTGACCTTCGCGGGCAGATCGTCCTGCTCGACTTTTGGGCAAGCTGGTGTGGCCCGTGCCGCCGGGAAAACCCGAATGTGGTGGCCGTTTACGACAAGTATAAGGATCAGGGCTTTACGGTCTTTAGCGTTTCTCTGGACGGACTGGATTCCCGTACCCGCAGCCTCCTGAATTCCGAAATGGAGGCCGAAACCTACCTGCAAAACCAGAAGCAGCGCTGGGTGCAAGCCATTGAACAGGACAACCTGAAGTGGGAGTACCACGTGAGCGACCTGAAAAAGTGGGAGTCTGACGCTGCCGCCCTCTACGGTGTGCGCAGTATACCGCGTGCCTTCATGATTGACAAGGAGGGCCGGATTGTTTCCACCAGCGTCCGTGGTGCGGAACAAATCGAAGCGGAGCTGCAAAAGCTCTTGTAATCAGGCTGTAATGTAGTCTGGATAAAAGCCATTCGGGTATTGCCTGGATGGCTTTTTTTTGGAGTGCCCTGGGGGAGGTTGAGGACTAGGTTGAGGTTGAGTACCAAGCAGTGGCTTCAGGGGGTGGATAGCAAGCTATCCGGCAGCCACCCGAGCCGATTGCAAAGCAGTCGTGCCCCTTGGAGGCGCTCCCTTGGTCTGCTCAATCTCATCCTGAACCTCAACCTTAGCCTTAGCCTTCCCTGGCTTCCGCCACCGCCTAATTCAGCAGCACACCAATAATAATCCCGGCCGCCACCGCTGCATTCAGCGACTCCGCGCCGCCACCTTTCCCTCTGGGGATTGACACCCGGTGCGTCACCTGTTCCATTACTGACGGTGTGATGCCTGCGCCTTCGTTGCCGATGACCAGCAGACCGATTTTGGGCAGATCAGCCTGAAAGATGTTCTCCCCTTCCATATCTGCGCCGAAGATGGTCAGCCCGGGCGCAGTATCCAGGACGGCCTCTAAGTCTGCAACGACGGTAGAAACCCTCAAAAACGCGCCCATAGACGCCTGTATGACTTTGGGGTTGAAGACCTCCACACAATTCGGCGAACAAATCACCGTTGAAATACCGAACCAGTCAGCCAGTCGCAAGAGGGTGCCCATATTGCCGGGGTCCTGCAGGTCATCGAGGTAAAGCGACAACCCTCCTGTGAGGTCTGCCGCACGGAGGGCATAGCGGGGCTGCCGCACGAGCGCCAATGCCTGATTGGGCGTTTTGAGCAGGGAGAGGCGGCTGAGTTCATTTTCAGAGACCGTGATGGCCTGCAGGTCAGGTGGCCACTGCTGCGGGGGCAAATGTTCCATCCAATTGGGCAGCGCAAAGAGGGTTTCCACCCATTCGGAGCGGTGTTCTAGCAGTTCTCGGACCATCTTATCGCCCTCTACAACGAATTTATCATACTTTTGCCTGAACTTCTTCTGGCGAAGTGACTGTATATATTTGATCGTATTTTTAGAAACCGGCATAACGTTTTTTGGCTTTTGATCAAAATGCCCATGCGTAGCAGTGAAAGCACAATATACTTAATCGGTGCCGTTCTGGCACTGCTGTTTTTTTCATCCTGCAATTCCTCCAGGTACCTGGCGGCAGATGAATACCTGCTGCGCGGCAACAGCATTAAGCTGCATGCGGATGATAAGCTGGAACGGGAGCGCAACATGAAGTACGAGTTGTCCACCCTGTACAAGCAGACCAAAAACAACCGGTTCTTTTTCATGCCCCGGGAGTGGTTTTACTTCGTCACCGACGGTCCCGGCGACACGACCAAATTTGACCGGCTGCTGCGGCGGGTGATCGGCGAGCCACCTGCGATTTACGATCCATCCCTGCGCGAGGCTACCGAACAATCTATGCGGTATTACCTGCAGTACAAAGGCTACTTCGATGCCGAGGTCTATTCTGACCCGCTGGTGCGGCGCAAGAAAATGTATGTCACCTACCACGTCACGCCCAATGAGCAGTACCGGGTAGACACCATTGTGTTTGCCTGTAAGGACCCCATGGTGGACAGCATCCTGCGCTCTATCGCCCCCCGCAGCTACCTGAAGCCGGGGTCTGCAATTGACGGGCAACTGTACGATCAGGAACGGAAGCGCATTACCAGCTACCTGCGCAACCACGGTTATGCCTACTTTTTCAGCAATTACTTTGCGCCCCTGGATGCAGACACCACGATGGAAGGACAACAGGCAGCGCTCCGGCTGGAAGTCTTGCCCCCCGCTGAGGATACCGTGCATCAGCAGTACCATATTGACGACATCACGGTTTTTCTGGACTACATCCCCGGACAGGGCGACTCCACCCTGGCGGACACCCTGATCAACGACATCCACCTGCGCACCTCCCATCCTTACTTTCGGGTAGACCCGGGCACCGTTGTGGAATCCATCTATCTGAAGCGGGGCGAACTTTACAGTCAGGACGACTACGACCTGACCAACAAACAGCTCAACGGCCTGGGGGTCTTCCGCTTCGTGCGGATCAAGCAAAGCATCGATTCGCTTTATCCGGACCGGCTGGACATCCGCATTGAGCTTACGCAAAACAAGCGCCTGGAAGTGGGTGCCGACCTGGAATTCAACTACGCCAGCCGTAGCGCTACAGGCATTGGCAACCTCATTGGTACTACGGTCAGCCCATCGCTGCGCCACCGCAATGTCTTTGGCGGGGCAGAGCTTCTGATCACAGACTTTAATGCGGGTGTGGAATTCAACCCGGCTCCGCAAGCCATTTCTGCCGGGCAGTTTTGGAATACCGTGGACCTTGGTTTGCAGACCAACCTCTACCTGCCCCGGTTTATTGACTACCTGAGCATCTGGCGGCGGCTGGACCGGGCCCGGCTGGGCCAAAAGGAATCGTCGGTTTTTTTCAGGGAAGGCTTTTACCAGTCGCTTCAGGAAAATGCCTCCACCCGCATTTCTGCCAATTACAACTACCTGTTGATCCTGGATTTTTACCAGTACAACCTCTTCACAGGCACCTACGGCTTTGACCACCAACCTGCCAACAACAAGCGGTTGATCCTGAACCATGTGGGCATTGATTACCTGCTGCCTACGACTGAGGCGAATTTTGACTCCCTGCTCGCCTTCAACCCCTTCCTGGAGCGCTCCTTTGGTGAGCAGTTGTTTGTAAGCCTGCTCTTCCGGGACATGAACTACGTGTACAACTCCCGGCCCAACCGCCGGGGCAATTCCTACTACCTGGGCTTCAATCTGGAACTGGCGGGTGCGGAAATCTGGGCAGGCAATGCGATTTACAACAGCTTTTCGCTGGAGCCGGATACCCTGCGCCTCAATTTGGGCGGTGGACAGGGCGTGGATTTTTCGCAATACGCCCGTACGCAGATTGACCTGAGGCGGTACTGGCAAAGCCGGCCCAACCACAGTTTTGCCGCCCGCTTCTCGATTGGCGTAGCCCGGCCGTTTGGGTACACCACCGATGTCCCCTATGTGAAACAGTTCTTTGCCGGCGGGCCCAACAGCATACGGGCCTGGGCACCCCGGGGGCTCGGACCGGGCGCGTATGAGGATACCCTGGCGGTGCGGAGCGCAAACAACACCCGGCTATATCAGACCGGCGACTTCAAACTGGAAGCTAATCTGGAATACCGTTTCAAAATCTTCTGGCTTATGAATGGGGCATTTTTCCTGGATGCCGGGAATGTGTGGACCCTCCGCCGGGACCCCAACCGTTGCGGTTCTCAGTTTTTGCTGCGGGGCAGGACCTACACCTGCGTGGACCAGGAGTCCGGGGAGCGGGTTTCGTATACCAATGAACCTTTCTACCGGCAGATTGCCATAGGCGGCGGCTTTGGGCTGCGGCTCGACTTTTCCTACTTCATTCTACGGCTGGACATGGGCGTGAAACTCCGGCATGCCGCCCCATTTCCCAATGAACCGGACCGCCCCGCCAACTGGCAGAACTACTGGTTCCGGGACTTCCGGCCGGATGGGAACCGCGTAGACCTGCGCCTCGGGGATATCGTGGCTTTCAACCTGGGCTTTGGTTACCCCTTCTGAACCTGCTGCTGTATAGGCTTGAAGATTTTGCTGTCCGCCACAAAGGTCCCGAACGGCACAATAGAAGCAAGCAGCGACCAAAAGGTCTGCCCCAGGCTCATCCTGTATTCTGACCGGGCCAGTATAACGATTGTTATGTAGCCGATAAACAGGAAGCCGTGCGCCATTCCAACCACAAGATTAGGCTCGGGGATACCTGCCATATACTTGAGGGGCATGGTAAAAAACAGGATCAGCAGGAAAGAAACGCCCTCCCACAAAGCCAATACACGGAGGGCTTGTATGGTAGTTCCGAAATATTTTTTGAGCATGGTATCTCTTTTTCCCACAATAACAGCCGAGCCCGGCGTTGGTTACCGGCCGGCGCTGTAAATGACCGGGTTATTGCAATCGGCAATTTATTTGAACAGGGTTTTTCGGCCGTACTGACTGCAAATCGGGCATTCTCTGGGATCGTGCCCCCGCGCCGGACAATACTCTCTTCCGAAAAAGATGATTTGCAAGTGCAGTTTATTCCATTGCTCCCTTGGGAAAAGCCGTTTGAGGTCATATTCCGTGCGCTGCACATTCTTGCCGGTACTCAGACCCCAGCGGTAAGCCAGCCGGTGGATGTGGGTGTCTACCGGGAAAGCCGGCTCTCCGAAAGCCTGAGCCATGACCACAGAGGCTGTCTTGTGCCCCACGCCGGGCAATGCCTCCAGCGCCTCCATATCTTCGGGCACTGCTCCTCCGTATTTTTCTACCAGTATATTTGACAGTTCGCTGATGGCTGCTGATTTCCGGGGAGAAAGCCCACAGGGGCGAATGATTTCCCGTATTTCATCGACGGGGACCTGTGCCATGTCTTTTGGGTTGTCCGCGCGCTCAAACAGCAGGGGCGTAATGCGGTTGACCCGTTCATCGGTACATTGAGCCGACAGCAATACCGCTACGAGGAGCGTGTAGGGGTCTTTGTGATCGAGCGGGACTGGAACTTCCGGGTAGTAGGATTCCAGAATCTCTGTAATGGCTTTAACTTTCTGTTGCTTTGTAACTCTTCTCATGCCTGTTCAAAGTGAATGGTGTTGGATTTTTTCGGCATTTGAGATCTTGGGGTTAGAGGTTTTTATTAATGGTCGTACTCAAAAGTACCGTAGGGGCTTTCCACCCTTACGGATGGCTGCCCGGCCTTTTCAACACGCCCAATGATTTGAGCATCAATATTAAACTGTTTGGCGATATCAATGACCGCCTGAGCCTCGCTTTCCGGGAGGTAGACCTCCAGGCGCTGCCCCATATTGAAGACCTGATACATTTCCTGCCAGTCGGTGCCGGACTCTTCCCGGATCATTTGAAAGAGGGGCGGCAAGGGAAGCAGGTTGTCTTTGATCACCCGCACGTTGTCAATAAACTTGACCACCTTGGACAGCCCTCCGCCGGTATTGTGGATCATGCCGTGTATGGAGGGTTTCAGGTGCTTCAGCAGTTGCGCGATCACAGGGAGGTAGGTCCGGGTCGGCGACAGGACCAGCTTGCCGGCTGCCATCTTCTGCCCGTTCCCTATGCTGACTTCATCCGTCACGCCCTTGGAGCCCACGTAGACCACTGTTTCGGGCAGGGTGGGGTCGTAGCTTTCCGGGTATTTGGAAGCATAGCGGTGGCTGAAAACATCATGGCGTGCGCTCGTGAGCCCGTTGCTGCCCATGCCGCCGTTGTAAGCTTTTTCGTAGGTAGCCTGTCCGTAGGAGGCCAGGCCAACAACCACATCGCCGGGCTGAATGTCATTCACAATCAGGTCGCTGCGCTTCATCCGGGCGAAAGCCGTATAGCCCACATCAATGGTGCGTACGATATCCCCGACATCGGCCGTTTCTCCGCCTGCCAGGTGGATGTCAACGCCGTGGCTGCGCATCTCCTCTACAAAAGCAGAGGTGAAGTTGATAATGGTGCTGATCACGTCGCCCGAAATGCGGTTTTTATTCCGGCCAATCGTTGAGGAGAGCAGGATATTGCTGGTACAACCGACACAGCCCATATCGTCGAGGTTCATCACCATCGCATCCTGGGCAATGCCTTCCCAGACGGAGAGGTCACCGGTCTCTTTCCAGTAAAGATAGGCAAGGCTGCCTTTGGTGCCCGCGGTATCGGCATGCATCAACGTGCAATGCTCCGGGCTCCCGGCTGCCACGTCAGGCAGGATTTTGCAGAAAGCGTTCGGGTATAAGCCTTTGTCCAGGTTTTTTATGGCGGCGTGCACTTCATCCTTGGTTGCTGAGACGCCCCGTTGCCCGTATTTCGATTGGTCTGCCATCCGGTTTGGTAATTTCCCGCGAAGGTAGGGAATTCCGTAGAAATGATTAGAAAAGCGGTTGAAAAGGATATAAATAGTTGGAGAAAAAGAAGTGGCGCAAAAGTTTTTATACGGGAGGCTGAACAAAAAGTTCCATTTTTTGTAATTTTAACAATTAATATTAGGCACAACTTGCCGCCACTTCTATATTTGCAGGTGCAAAAAATATTCAGCACCTTTTGATCCCATGGTTCTCATCCCAAAAACTTTAGCAGCTATTTACCGCATTCACCCCCAATACTGGCTGGGTATGCCGTATTTGCAGCACACCATTTATTCATCAAACCTACTTCAACGTGGATCTACCAGAATCGATTAACCACTTTTACCGACAGCACAAACGTACCATACATATTTCAGCTATTTCAATTGCCGTCCTCCTTGCGGGCACGGCTATTTTTTATGCCGCTACTCAGCTGAATAGCAAAAAAGGGCTGCGGGCTTCGCTCTCTTCAGCAGAAGCACCGGTGGAGCTTAGCGCTTTCCCGGCAGTAGTGCCTACCATGAAGTACGGCTTTGCTATTGATACGCTGCAATTGCAGGAAAACACTATTCAATCCGGACAATTCTTAGCCGACATCCTCCTGGGTCAGCAGCTCGATTACCCTTCGATTGAGAAGCTGGTCGCCAATATGGAGGATGTTTTTGATGTTCGCCACCTGCGGGTAGGCAAACCTTATACGATTCTTTCCAAGCCAGGCGCAGCGCAGCCACTTTACATGGTCTATGAGCCCAACGACTACGAATACGTGGTGTTCGAGCTCTCCGGCGATTACAAAGTGGAGCGCAAGGAACGGGTTGTGGAAACCCGGCAGGGCTCGGTAGCGGGCAAGCTGGAGTCTTCGCTTTGGAACGCCATCGTTGGGCAGGGGCTTAGCTATGAGCTGGCTGCCAAAATGGAAGGAGCCCTGCAATGGTCGATCGACTTCCACCACCTGCAGAAGAACGATGAGTTCAAACTCGTTTTTGACCGCGAGTTTATCGATGGAGAGGAAGTAGGCATCGGGGCAGTCCACGCGGCTTACTACAAAACAGGCGAGAACGAATACCACGCCATTTACTACAAGAGCGAAGATGGCGCACACGAAGGGTACTACGACCTGGAAGGCCGCCCGATGAAGCGGGGCTTCCTCAAGTCACCGGTGAAGTACTCCCGGATTTCCTCCTATTACAACCTCAACCGCTTCCACCCTATCCTGAAGCGCCGCCGCCCGCATTACGGCACTGACTACGCTGCGCCATACGGTACACCTATTTATGCAGTGGGCGACGGTGTGGTTACCCGCGCTTCCTACACCAAAGGCAACGGCAACTTCGTAAAGATCAAGCACGACAAAACCTACGAAACGCAGTACCTGCACATGCAAAAGTTCGCCAAAGGTATCAGTGTGGGCACACATGTGAAGCAAGGGCAGGTCATTGGCTATGTGGGCTCTACCGGCCTGGCTACAGGCCCTCACGTTTGCTTCCGCTTCTGGAAGGACGGCAAGCAGGTAAACCACCTGAATATGAAATTCCCACCTGCCAAGCCGCTGCCGGATTCAGAGCTGTCTCAGTTCGGGCTGCAGCGCGACCGCTACATGGAGCTGCTGAACAATGCCAAACCCAATAAAGCTGCTTCAGAAGAAACCGATGAGGCCGCAGGCGCGGACAACCCGTAAGTTAAGATCCATCAAAACAAAACGAAGCCCCCTTCGGCTGCCAAAATGGTACTGAAGGGGGCTTATTCTTTTAGATAGGAATGTTGGAAAAGGCTAATTCCAGCTGACAAACTCCGGCATATTGGCAATGACGGTGTAAGCATCGCCCTTATTGTACATCGCCTGCTCCCATACCTGGCCGGCATCCATATTGAAGAGGTAGTTGGCGTGCATGTCTGCCACCACCCAGGATCCGAGCGTCATCTCATCATCGAGCTGCCCTTCCGACCAACCGGAGTAGCCAACGAAGAAGCGGATATCCTTGGGCTCGATGAGCTGGGAAGTCGCTAAGAACTTCAGTTTCTCAAAATCACCGCCCCAGTAGATACCGTTGCCGACCGGGCGGCTGCCTTCCAGCAAATCCCCTACCGTGTGCAGGTAGTGGATGGTATCCCGCTGTACCGGCCCGCCGTAGAGGACCCGGGAGTCGAATTCAGGGAAAGACTCGACCAGGGCATCAATTTGCATATCAAGTGGTTTATTCATGATGAACCCTACGCTGCCTTCCTCACCATGCTCACAGAGGAGTACCGCAGCGCGCTTAAAATTCGGATCTAACATGAAGGGCTCTGCCAGTAAGACCTGCCCGTTTTTCACTTGATTGCTAACCATAAAATAGTGCTTTCATTACAAAAGAACCCATCGGAGACGGGAATTGGTTCAGCCCGGAGCCGTTTTTTTGAATGCTACAAAGCACTTGTGGGGAACTGCCGGTCTACTTTCTTAACAAAGCCCTGAAGCGTCTTGCCATTGCCTCCGACCTCGATAAACTCGGTGACGCCATCCGCGATCATGTTTTTCATGGTTTGTGTCCAGCGTACGGGCGCGGTCAGCTGAGCGATGAGGTTTTTCTGGATGACTTCCGGGTCGCTTGTCGGGGTGGCGGTAGCGTTTTGGTAGATGGGGCAAACGGGTTGCTGGAAGACCGCTGCCTCTATAGCCGCCTGTAGTTCGTCCTGCGCCGGTTGCATCAGGGGAGAGTGAAAGGCACCACCTACCGGCAGCACGAGTGCGCGGCGGGCACCCGCTTCCTTTAGGGCCTCCACAGCCTGATTTACGCCTTCCACAGAGCCGGAGATCACCAACTGGCCGGGGCAATTATAGTTGGCCGCGACCACAATCGCATCAATGCCCTCACAAATCTGCTCCACCACCTCGTCTTCCATGCCGATGATGGCAGCCATGGTGCTTTCCTGCATTTCACAGGCTTTTTGCATAGCCTGGGCACGGCCCTGTACCAGCTTGAGCCCCTCTTCAAAACTCAGGGCACCGGCGGCTACGAGGGCAGAAAACTCGCCCAGTGAGTGCCCGGCTACTGCGCCCGGGTCCATCTCATCTCCGGCCATTTTAGCTTTCACAATAGAGTGCAGGAACACGGCAGGCTGTGTGACCCGCGTCTGCTTGAGGTCTTCGGCAGAGCCCTCGAACATCACATCCGTAATGCGGAAACCAAGGATATCGTTGGCTTGCTCAAATAGTGTTTTGGCAAGGTCGCTGCTCTCGTACAGGTCTTTGCCCATACCTTCAAACTGAGAAGCTTGGCCGGGGAAAACGTAGGCTTTCATGGTTTATTTCGTTTTGAAGTTTTCTGTTTATGGCCCGTACGGGCGTGGCTCCATGCGGGCGTGGATTAATGCAAATCGGCACTGACCAAGTTCAAAAATTCTGCCCGGGTCTCCGCCCTTTGGAATTCGCCGGTAAAGGCTGAGGTGGTGGTCACCGAATTTTGCTTTTGCACACCGCGCATCATCATGCACATGTGGCGGGCTTCAATCACTACAGCGACGCCCAGCGGATTCAGGGTCTCGTGTATGCAATGCAAAATCTGATCCGTCAGGCGCTCCTGCACCTGCAGCCGCCGGGCGAACACATCAATCACCCGTGGGATTTTGCTCAGCCCCACGATGTAGCCGTTGGGAATATACGCAACGTGCGCCTTTCCAAAGAATGGCAGCAGATGATGTTCGCACAGGGAGTACAATTCGATATCTTTGACCAGCACCATTTCGCTGTATTCTTCCCGGAACATGGCAGACTTCAGGATTTGCTCTGCGTCCTGCTCATAGCCTTGTGTGAGGAACTGCATGGCCTTGGCGGCCCGCTCCGGTGTCTTGACGAGCCCCTCGCGGCTCACATCTTCCCCTAGTTGCCCGATGGCTTCCTGATAGAGACCAGTCAGGGCTTCGGTGGTTGCCTGGTCGTATTCCTCTGATTTCTGAAAAGACATGCCTGTTTGAGTTGATTCCTAAGAAGAACGCCGATAGCCGAAAAGGGTTGTCTAAAGGCTACTCGCCATAATATTCGGCGAAGATATTTTCGGTCTCGTACAGCTTGATGCAGTGCAGCTGACAGCTTTCCAACAGAGGCTCCAACTGCTGCCAGAACAGGATGACGAGGTTCTCAGTCGTGGGCTGCATGCCTTCGGGGATGAAATCGACGTCCAGATTGAGGTTGCTGTGGTCTACTTTATCCACGATGGAAGACTTGATCAGCTTGCTCAGTTGCTTGACATCTACGATAAAGCCCGTCACAGGGTCTGGTTTACCCTTGACGGTTACGAACAGGTCGTAGTTATGACCGTGCCAGTTTTTATTGGAGCATTTGCCAAACATCGTCTGGTTTTTCTCCTCACTCCAGCTATCGACCCATAGTTTGTGGGCGGCGTTAAACCGCTCTCTTCTAGTCAGATAAACCATAGTGGCTTTTGCAGTTTTTGTTGATGCTCAGAAGGTCTTTCAACAGAACCGCAAAAGTACAAATATTTCTGTTTCTTTGGCGGCCTGCCTGCACAAAGTCGATGCAGAGCCTTAATCTGTCTACATTTTTTGATGCCAACCCGGCATTAGCTGTATATTGGCAACACATTTCCCGTAAGCAGAACGACCAGCAGACTTGCAGCAATAACTATGGAAAAACATTTCCAGACATCCAGGGCCGACCGTATCTACCAGGTACTTACGCGGCGTGAAGTATACCACAGCTTATTCTGGCTGATGGTGCTGCTGCTGCTGACGGTGTTTGAGAATACCCGGCAGGGCTTCTGGTTTACGCTTAGCAATGAGGTGATCAACATCCTGTTTTATGGTGTCATCGTTTACTTCAACCTTCTCTACCTCATCCCCAATTACCTGACCAAGAAGAAATTCCTGACCTACAGCGGGCTGCTCATCCTGGCCACGCTGATCATCACCCCGCTGAAAGTGCTGGTGTTTTACTTCAAATTCAGCAAATTGCCTCAGTTGCAGGCCGACCTGCTGGAAAATATGAACTGGTATTTTCTGCTGACCTTTTTTATTGCCGGTTCTTCCACGGTCTTCAAAATCATCACCGACTGGCTGCGGCACCTGCGGGAAAAGCAGGAACTGCAAACCCAGACCATGCAGTCCGAGCTGCGCTTCCTCAAGTCGCAGATCAACCCGCACTTCCTGTTCAATACACTCAACAACCTCTATGCCCTGACCCTGAAGAAGTCAGACGAAGCACCGGAAATCGTGCTGAAGCTTTCGGAAATGATGCGCTACATGCTCTACGAGTGCAACGAAAAGCAGGTCTTGCTGAGCAAGGAAGTCTCCTACATTCGCAACTACCTGGACCTGGAGCGCATCCGGCAGGGCAAAAACGCCCAAATCAACTTTGAAGTCAACGGCCACATCAGTGACCAGAAGATTGCGCCCCTGATGTTCATACCCTTCCTGGAAAACAGCTTTAAGCACGGGCTAAGCAGCCGTATTGACGAAGGCTTTGTGAATATCGTATTGAATGTTGACGAAAATAACGTACATTTCTACATTGAGAACAGCAAGTCGGATGCGCCGCCCAGCCGGGACCCCAGCCGCCCCAGTGGTGGCATCGGCCTGGTGAATATCCACCGGCGCCTCAAGCTTTTGTACCCGGACCACTACGAATTAGATATAGAAGACAGCCCCAACACTTACGCTGTAAACCTCATGCTCGACATCGAGCCTCAAACCAAAAAATTGGAAGTATGATCAATGCTATCATTGTCGATGATGAACCTTTGGCACAGGACGTGCTGGAGACTTACATCGAAAAGATTCCGGAAATAACCCTCGTCCAGAAGTGCAGCAACGCCCTGGAAGCCAACGAGGCCCTAAAGTCTAAAGACGTTGACCTGATGTTCCTTGATATTCAGATGCCGCAGCTCACCGGTGTGGACTTTCTGAAAACGCTGAACAAGCCACCGGTCGTCATCTTTACCACGGCTTATCCCAATTATGCGATTGAAGGGTTTGAGCTCAATGCACTGGACTACCTGCTGAAGCCTATCTCCCTGGAGCGCTTTATGAAGGCCACCAACAAAGCCATCGAGCAGATTGAGCTGAAGCGAAAAGGCACTGCTGCCGAAGCGGCACCCGCTGCTGCCGATGACCCCGGCTACATCTTTGTCAAAGCCGATAAGAAACTGGTCAAAATCCACTATCACGATATCATCTACATTGAAGGGTTGAAGGACTACGTCATCATCCGGCAGGAAAATTCCCGGGTCATCACCCTGCAAACGATGAAGAGCCTGGAGGATAAATTACCCCAGGGTACCTTCAAGCGCATCCACCGGAGCTACATCGTAAATATCGAGCGCATTGACGCAGTGGTGGGCAACATGGTGGAAGTAGTGGAAAAAGGGCAGGCCAAGCACCTCCCCATCGGTAAAAACTACCGGGACGAGCTCCTCGATATTGTCAATAAAAACCGCCTGTAGATTTTGTTAGCAGCCCCTATCCTGCAAGCCTGTACCCAGGCGATCGGATCACCGGTGGAGCGCAGCCGGCCGGTGAGCGGTGGGAGTATTAATGCCGCTTACCGCCTGGAGACTTCAAAGGGCTACTTCTTTTTGAAGGTCAATGATGCCCCTCAGGCCGGTGCCATGATGGCTGCCGATGCTTATGGCTTGCGATTGCTTGGGCAGGGCGGCCCCCTACGGGTGCCGGAAGTGATCAGGCAAGGCACGGTGGAAGGGCAAAGCTATCTTTTGCTGGCGTTCATTGAAGAAGGGCGGGCCACTGCTGCTTTTTGGCAGGCCTTTGGCGAAGGGCTGGCCAGGCTGCATCAGCATACGGCCGGCACCTTCGGGCTGGATCAGGACAACTTCATCGGCAGTTTGCCGCAGCGCAACCACCGGCATTCCAACTGGGCAGACTTTTACCGGGAGGAGCGCCTCCGCCCGCAAGTCAGCAGGGCTATACAGCAACATTTGCTATGGCCGGGAGCCGAAGCGCAGTTCGACCGTTTGTACGAGCGGTTGCCCGGCCTTTGCCCGGCAGAGCCACCTGCCCTTACCCACGGCGACCTTTGGAGCGGCAACTTTCTGACCGCAGCCGATGGCACACCGGTCCTGATTGACCCGGCCGTCAGCTATGCCCACCGGGAGATGGACCTTGGCATGTCGCTGCTGTTTGGCGGATTCGCGCCGGCCTTCTATGAAGCATACGAGCAGGCCTACCCTACCGCTCCCGGATTCAGGGAACGCGCCGGCCTTTACCAACTTTACTATCTACTGGTCCATGTCAATTTATTTGGCCGCAGCTATACCGGCTCGGTGCAGGAAATTGTCAACCGATGGGCCCGCTAATGCACGACAAAAACATGTACAGCCACGAATTCAAAAAGCGGGTACGCTACGGCGAAACCGATCAGATGGGCTACCTCTACTACGGTAACTACCCGCAATACTACGAAATAGGCCGGGTGGAAATGCTGCGGTCCCTGGGCCTGACCTACAAAGCTATGGAAGAAGAGCAGGGCATCCTGATGCCGGTAGTTTCCATGAACATCCGCTACGTCCGGCCGGCTCATTACGATGAATTGCTGACCATCCGGACGACGCTGCGGCAGCTACCGGAGCGTTTTATCACCTTTCACATGGAGTTGTTTAATGAGCGCGGCAAGCTGGTCAACGGGGCTACCGTAAAGCTGTGCTTTGTAGATGCGAAGTCGGGCAAAACCATTCCGGCACCTGAAATGTTGGTCAAGCAATTGAAGCCTTACTTTGAAGAAGCCTAAAATAGACATAGAAGCGATACAGGAGTGGCTGTTCAACCTGCCCATCGTCAAGCAGGTGATTGAATGGTCACAGCACAACTCTTTACCGGGCTTTTTTAAAGTCCCGATATACGATGTTTTCGTGTTCATACAGAATGAGCTGAAGCGCAACGACCTGTTTACCCGTTCCTACGCCATTGCCTACAACTTCTTTCTTTCCATTTTCCCTTCCCTGATTGCGTTCTTTACCCTTATCCCCATTTTCAAATGGGCATTGATACAATACCTGCCGGAGGGGGAAAACTTTGACATTTACCTGCGCACAGAGATACAGCGCATCCTGCCCGGTGTGACCGGTGAACGCCTGTTCTCTTTCGTGGACGACATCACCAACAACCCGCGGTTTGGGCTCCTTAGCATCGGCTTTATTTTTGCTATCTACTTTGCTTCCAACGGCATGATTGCGCTGATGCGTGGCTTTGACAAGTCTTACAACAAAACCTTCAAAAGCCGGAATGCATTCCAGAAGCGCTTCATCGCTATAGGACTGACTTTTCTGATTGGCGTATTGTTGATTGCGGCTGTGGTGCTGATCATCCTGGGCGAGTTCTTACTGGGGCTGCTGAATGACTTTATTCCTTTGGATAGCTTTACCAATATCACCATTCAGCTGCTGCGCTGGCTGGCGATTCTGCTGGTGTTTTACATGGGCATTGCCCTGATCTACCGTTATGGGGCGGCTGCCAAACGCCGTTTTGCCATCTTCTCGCCGGGGACGACGCTGGCGACGATTTTATGCATCATCTCTTCCCTGGCGTTTTCCTTTTATGTCAATGAATTCAACACCTACAACGAGCTCTACGGTTCGCTCGGTGCCATCATCGCGCTGATGCTTTGGATACAAATCAACTCCCTCATCCTGCTCATTGGCTTTGAGCTGAATGCGAGCATCGCTGTCAACCGCGACCTGAAAAAGCGGATCCCGGCCAAAGAGGTCTGACTACTGCCGGATTTCTACTTTCCGGACCAGACTTTTGCTCCCTTGGGTGACTTCCAGGAAGTAATCATCGGAACCATTCTTCAGGAGATTGGTCCGGTCGCTGAAGGTGCCGGAGAAGCTGCCCAGGTCAAAATCGTAAACGGCACGACCCTTGGAATTAAATACCCTTACGCGAGTAGGGCCATTGCCCGGCAGTTCGAAGCGCACCTCAAGCACTTTCTGGTCAAAATCGGCACCAAAGTAAAAATTTTTGACAGGCAGGGACTGATCCGTTTTCAGCTCGAGCCCGTACTGCCGGTTGGCCTGTTGCACCTCGTTGCGGTCCATGCTTTGGCTGAGCAACCTCCGCCCGTTCCCGTCCTTGATGTAGGTATCGAAGTACTTGTTTTCCTGCTTTTCAGTAGTACGGACGGTAGCGGTGGCCTTGTTTGCTTCATAAGCGCAACGCGACTGAATGGGGTGGGACCGTTCAATCCGGCCTCTGCCCCGCCAGGCTACAATTTCAATGTCAGAGCCTACTTCCGTGTCGTTGATGGCATAGGTCAGATCGGTCCAGTCCAGAATTTTATAGCCATTGATCCGCAGGATTTCATCTCCGTCTTCCAGCCCCATCTCATCTGCAGTGGAGCCCCCGACCACCTGAATAACAATTCCATCCTTTTGAGGCGCTTTGCTCATTTTCATCACGCCCAGGAAAGGGTCTTGGCAGGGGGTAACCGAGATACTTCGGCGTTCTTCATTCCGATTACCGAAAATAATATCCAGCCTGACCCGATCAGTGCCTCGCTGTACGTATAGCTTGGCCCGGTCGCCGGCATTATAACGGTCGAGGATGTCCGAGAGCGATTGCTCTGCCCCCGTCCGGTAGGCATCCACACCATAAATATAATCCAGCGCCCGCAGCCCTGCCCGGTCCGCCGGTGTACCAGCGATCACTTTCCGGATGTAGCTGCCGTACAGGTTTTCAAAGCCCAGTGCCCGGGCTTTCTCCGGCCCGATCGAATTCAGGTAAACGCCCATGTAGGCATCATTATCCGGTCCCATTGCCAGATAACTGTTGCTCAGGCGGTATTGGGTACCCTGAGCGTTTAGGGAAGGCAGGGTCAGCAGGCAAAGGGCCAGTATGAGTTGAAGGGTAGCCGCGGTTTTCATAATTTTCTATTTTCTCTTTAAAGTGAACAGACAGCCTCGTGCATTTTAAGTTGCAAAGCCCCCTCTTGATACTACTGCAAAAATTCTGTATTTTAGGCTAAATTTTAAGCTATGGTAAAGAACGCGCTTTTCAAAACACTTCCCGCTCACTCCGTTTGTCCATCTGCTGCCAGCAGGCTTTTATGGCTACCGATTAGCATCCTCTTATATACTTGTTCTACAGGGTGGAGCCAAAATCGTTCCAATCAGGAAAACCTGCAGGAATTCAGGCGGGTTTCAACGGGCGTAGAATTGGAATCCAGCCTCGGACGCAATGATTATGCAGATCACCCTTTTCTGGGCGCCCGCTCTTCAAGCCGTGGTGCAGTATGGAAAGCCTCCTTTGCCTTTAACAGTTGGTATCAGATTACGCCCCGTTGGAGCATTGGCAGCAATGTAGGTCTGCATACCAAGTATTTTCAGCTGAAGACATCAGCAACGGTGGAGGAACTGTCGGATGAAGCAGGATTCCCTATCACGACTACCGACCGGTCTTACGGGCTTAGGAGGATACGGTATTATACCACAGCCCTCAACTTAGGTATCAATTCAGAGTACCTTTTCACACCTGCACTGTCTGGCCCAATGCAGGTTGGTATTTTCGCAGGTATAGGTAGCGGCTTTGCCCTTGGCACGACTGTAGAATCCCGATTCTATGAAATTGGCAGAAGAAATACAATTGGGGACTTGGTAAATGTATTTAACCTCTTGAATCCAAACAGGGGATTGTTCACTGAAGAGCAACTGCCTGAGCAAATTCCTATTGAAAACTACTTTGAGGGCAGACTGAACCCTGCACCTTTTATTTATCAGGCAGGTTTTGTCTTATACAGCAGGTTAAGATTCAGAACAGATTTCAGCCCACGTTTCCGGTTTAAAATAGCCTACACAGGCGCTATGCAACCACTAAGTACGGGCTTCCTTCATCCCTACCGCAGCATTTCTGTAAGCATCGGCACCAGGCTTTACCAGAAAAAGTGACCGCTAGCCCGGTGACAACCGCCCCCGGACCAACCGCACCGCCAGCAGCAAACAAACGATCATCAGGAAACCACTGCCGATATAGGGGTACTGATAATGCAGCCCGTACAGCCAGCCACCCAGAAATGGGCCCACGACCCTGCCCAGTGAGCCAACCGACTGCCCGAGTCCGAGAATCCGCCCCTGCTCTTTTTCCGAAGAATTCTTGGACAGCAGGGAGGTGATGGTAGGCGTCAATGCACCATTCGCCAACGCGATCAGCACGATGGCCAACAGCTCCAGGGGGATAAAATATTTGACCGGCACGAAGGGCAGGGAGGTTAACCCAAAGAACATTAGCACGTACCCGGCGACCAGCAAGGTCCGGTCGCCGAAAGTTTTCGAAGCCCAGCCTACCAGCCCGCCCTGCACAATGGCTGTGATGACCCCCAGAAAAGCAAAGGTATACCCTACCTGCTCTTCATTCAGCCCGTAGTGCTCCTCCCACAGCAGCGTGACCGAAACCGTCATGAGCGAAAAGGCAGTGATGAAGATAAAATTGATAATCAACAGCTCATTGACCACCGGCTTGCCCAGCCCGTAGCGGAAATCTGACAGCGGGTTCTCGAAGAGCGGGCCCGTCTCAGATTTGGGCTCCTCCAGGCTCTCTGACAAGAGGAAGTAAGCCATCAGCAGATTGATCGCTGAAAGCCCGGCAGCCACGTAGCCCACGTATTCAATCCCAAAGTTGCTTTTCAGAAACCCACCCAGGGGCGGCCCGAAAATAAAGCCCAGCCCAAAAGCTGCACCGATAATCCCGAACGCCTTCGCCCGCTTGTCCGGCGGTGTAATATCGCTGATGTACGCCTGAGCGGTGGAAATATTTGCTGAGCCTATGCCCGCAATAATCCGGGCAGCGAAGAGGAGGAAAAGACTGGCAGCGTGCGCAAAGATCACATACCCCAACCCCGTAATAAAAATGCTGATGAGCAGGATGGGCTTTCGGCCTTTCCGGTCACTCAGATTCCCCCAAAAAGGCGCCACCAGAAACTGCATAAAGGAAAAACTCGCCGCCACCAGCCCAATAACCGTACCGGAAGCGCCCAGTTCATTGGCATAAATCGGCAGAATGGGGATGATCAGGCCAAACCCCAGCAGGTCAATGAAAATGGTGACAAATAAAACGAGTAAAGGCGATTGCTTCATGCACTTGTTTTTTTCCGGAAAGTTATACAATTTGACCCCGATTTGCGTGATCAAAGCGCAGATGATAAAAATGAACAGAAAACTAAGCGTGCTGGTCCTCACCGACCACCGCAACCACACGGAGCACAATTCCGTTTACGCCCTATGCAGCGCCCTGCGCCGGCAACCGGGCATCGCTCACGTCCACGTGGCCAGCCGGGGCAATTCGGCTAATGCTGCGTTTTTCACGGATTACACCTCCACCCAGGTCCGTGCCTGGGCACTCGATAGGGAAATGCACTTTGACCATGCCGCCTATCGTTTTCAGCAGGAAACTGTCCCTGCCGACCTGAACGATTATGACTGGATATGGTTGCGGCTGCCCCACCCTATTCCGGAGGGCTTCTTTGAATTCCTTTGCTCCGTATACCCTGAAGAACGCATTTTCAACCGTCCTTCCGGCATTATAGAGACGAGCACCAAGGCTTTTCTGACCCAGTTCCCGCAGTGGAGCCCGGATGTGCAGCTTTGCCAGTCTATGGAGGACGTATGGGAAATGCAGTCGCGCTACCCAATCGTCCTCAAGCCCCTGCACAGTTACGGCGGACAGGGCATTCTCAAAATCAAGAACGGCAAGGTCTACAACGAGCCTAAACCGGTCAGCCTGCGGTCTTATCAGGGGGTACTGGAAACCGGGTTCGAACAAGGCGGCTTCCTGGGCATGCGCTTCCTGAAAAACGTCAAACAGGGCGACAAACGCATTGTAGTGGTCAACGGGCGGATACTCGGCGCGGTGCTCCGTATGCCGCCCAAAGGTTCCTGGCTCTGCAATGCAGCTCAGGGCGGGCAGGCAGTCCTCTCCGGGCCCGACGAACGGGAACGCCGGATGGCGCGGGAACTGTCCAGGGTATTGCTGCCTAAAGGTATCGTGATGTTTGGCATGGATACCCTGGTCAACGATGAAGGGCTGCGGGTCCTTTCTGAAGTCAATACCCTGAGCATTGGTGGCATCAAACCCATGGAAGACCTGTCCGGTAAGCCCATGGTGAGGCGGGCCGCCTATCAGCTGGCCCGATATATGCAGGCAGACTCAACTCAACAGCAAACCGCAACGTTTTAAGGGTATCACAACTGATTGATTATGTCCTTTTTGAGTAAAGGAGGGGGGAAGGTCGCCCTTCGCGCTCTGCTGCTTGCTGCGCTTATTGCCATTCGGATCAACCTGCCCGCAGCGTCTTACCTGAATGACCCGTGGGCAGCCCATGCCAGCCTGGTGATGGGGTTCATTGTCTTCGCCCTGAGCGCCAGCCTTGCCGTGGCCATTCTGAGCTACCTGTACCGCCGCAACAAAAAGCTCCCTGCTTCGAAGTACGACAACGTCCTCCTGGGCTTGCGCAATATTTATTACATCGTACTCACCAGCGCTGCGATCGTCACCATTCTGGGCTTCTGGAATATTGACCTCAAGACCCTTTTTACGACCCTGAGCATTGTGGCGGCTGCCATTGCAATCATATCCAAAGACTATGTGTCGGAAATCATCAGCGGTATCATCATCAGCTTTTCCCGGGAAGTCACGATTGATGACTATGTTAAAATTGGGGAGCACAAGGGCAAAATCATGGACATCAACCTTACCAAAATTGCCCTGCTCAATGAAGATGATGATGTAATTTTCATCCCCAACAACAAGGTCTTCTCCAGCGAAATCGTCAACTATACCCGGCGCGAAATCAAGAAGGTAAGCATCGAGTTTGAAGTCCTGACGGCTGCCATTGAGACCGTAGAAGAACTGGAGTCCGACCTCATCCGCTCTATTCAGGAATACGAAGCCCACATTGAGCCTTTAAGCTACAACCTCAAGGTGGTGGACATCAGAAAAGACAGCGTGAGCCTGAAGTTTCAATACGTCCTGCGCGAAATCAACCGGGAACTGGAGCGGGAAATCCGGCGCAAAACAGTTCGGCGGGTCGTCAATTATATCAAAAGCCCGTCCTGAAATTACCGGGAATTTTGTATAATGGCGATGCAAAACACAGGCTATGCAAAGCCCCAACCTTCCCAATTCAAAAACCATCCGGGCCATACTTGGAGATGGCCGGCTGAAAGAAGCCGTTGAGCGGTTACAGTTCAGTGCCGAGCAACAGCAATGGCTGCCCGTAGCCTTTGCTGCCCGTCAGCTTAGCGCCAAAATCCGGGGGCTGGACGGAGAAACCTGGCAAACTTCCAGGCCCGCTGCTGAAGCGCTGGAAGTAGAACGGCAGCGGCTCACCCGGGAAGCCGAACAGCTGTTTCAGCAATTCAAAGCCTGGGAAAAAGACCCGGCTGCACAGGCCAAGGCTTTCGATACCGCGCACCGGGAAAAAATCGACCTCTTCCTATTGGCCATCAAAATACGACGGGAAGGCAAGGCCTTGGAGGCCATCCGCGTCTTCACCCAGGTCATTCAAAAAGAGCCGGCTTTCACGGAGGCCTACATCGAGCGGGCTGCCCTGCTCATGCAGCAGTCTGCTCCGGACTGGGGACAGGCCCTCGAAGACCTGAATACCGCCCTGCGCATTTCCCCCAATCATCCATTGGCACTCACCAACCGGGGCTATTTGTATGTCCACTTCTACCAGGATTTGCCTCAGGCGTGCGCAGACTGGAAAGCGGTAAAGCATATGGGCTTCCCCATTGCTGATGCCTTAATTGAACAGCATTGCAAAAACCGATAACCTATGCGACTGCCCTATTCCCTTTTGCTTACGATATTCCTGCTGCAGGCTTGCGGCGGTAGCGGAGCCCCGACAGTAGCCCCTCCCGGCCCGGTCAATATGGATGACCTGGCCCGGTATATTGTCACGGCCGAAAGCGACAAAGCCATCGTGGCCAGCAACGCCTCTCCGTTCGGCAATCAGGCGATTAAACGCACCGTCATTGCCTCAGCGGATGACTTGTCACGGGTGGGGCAAATCAGCAGCAACACCCAACTGGCGATCCGGTTTTCCAAATCAGCTACGCCCGCTCAGATGCGGCAGTTTGCACAGTATGGCAAAACGGCTTTGCGCAACCCCAAAAACGCCGCTGTCCTTGGCGCACTCCTGGCAACCGGTATTGTAGTAAGCTATGAGCTCCTGGAAACGGAAGACAGCGATCAGACCGCTGCCCTCCGCCCCCAACCTGGCACAGGCGTAGCCTACGCGGACATCGGCCAGCTGGCTTCCAAAGAAGAAATCCTCAGCGGATTGAAAACCTTCAAAATTTCACAGCAAACCCTTGATGCGGTCTCGGCGGAGCTGAGCCTTCCCGCCAGGCAACCAGCTCAGGGCACTGCTTCATCGCTTGCCCTGTCCACTGACAAGGTGAATACCAAAGCTTTCCTGCCTCCTGTTGCCAGTGCAGAGGCACGCCTTCAGGAAGTTCATTTTTCCCGTTCTTTCCGGGATGGCACTATTTACTTAAATGTTTCCATTGCCGGGCAAATCACCAACCAAACCCGGACGATCGTGAAAGCCCGGTTCTTTGACCCCGCTGGCCGCCCAATACTGAACAACAGCTCGGACTACACTAACGATAGCGGACAGGTCGAAGCCCGCCGGGAGTTAATCGGCGTTATTTCAGGCAATAAGTTCCACCAATTCTCTATCTCTAAGCCGCTGTCCCTATCTTTGCCCATCACGGCTTTGCCAAATCCGGAAAACATAAAATGCCGGGTCGAGGTACAGCACAAAAGTTCAGGAAAATTGCTTGCCGCAACGGCGCTATTACCAATTTCATAAAAACCAGGATACTTCTATGCGAAAGACACTCCTACTTATATTGGCTGCAGCATGGCTATGCGCTGCACAGGGACAAAACGACAACATGGACCAATTTATCGAGGACCTGCTCTCCAAGATGACGCTGGAGGAAAAAGTGGGGCAAATGAATCAGTACAACGGTTTTTGGGAAGCCACAGGGCCGGCCCCTTCTGATGGAAACGCCAAACGCAAATACGAAGACCTCCGCAATGGCCGGGTAGGCACCGTGCTGAATGTACGGGGCGTGGAGGAAGTCCGGGCGATGCAGAAACTGGTCGTTGAGGAATCCCGCCTGGGTATTCCGCTGATTTTTGCCTCTGATATCATACACGGCTACAAGACCCTGGCCCCGATCCCTTTGGCAGAAGCCGCCAGCTGGGACCTGAAAACTATTGAAGCCTCCGCCCGTATGGCTGCCACAGAAGCTTCAGCCACCGGCGTCAGCTGGACCTTTGCCCCTATGATGGACATCTCCCGGGATGCCCGCTGGGGCCGGGTCATGGAAGGCGGCGGGGAGGACACCTACCTGGGCAGTGCCATTGCTGCTGCCCGCATCCGTGGTTTTCAGGGCGAAGACCTCAGCGCCAACAATACCATCATGGCTTGCGCCAAACACTTTGCCGGCTACGGGTTTGCCCAGTCTGGACTGGATTACTACACCGCCGACATCGGTACAGCAACCCTGCACAATACCGTTCTGCCCCCATTCCGGGCAGCGGTGGAGGCAGGCGTTGGCAGCTTTATGAATGGCTTCAACCTCCTCAACGGCCAACCGGTGACTGGCAGCAGCTACCTGCAGCGGGATTTGCTCAAAGGCGAATGGGGCTTCGAAGGGGTGGTAGTCTCGGACTGGGCCTCGATTGCCGAGATGGTAGAGCATGGCTATTCTGAAGACCTGAAGGCGGCAGCCAGGCAGGCCGTCACGGCAGGGTCCGACATAGACATGGAATCCTACGCTTACATCAATCACCTGCAGGACCTTGTGGAGGCCGGTACCGTCAATGAATCCCTGGTTGATGATGCTGTGCGCCGAATCTTGCGCGCCAAGTATATGCTGGGGCTGTTTGAAGACCCTTATCGTTATTGTGACGAAGAGCGGGAAGAGGAACTCCTCTACAACGAGGCCCATCAGGAAGCAGCCCTGGATATGGCTAAGAAGTCAATCGTGCTGCTCAAAAACGAAGGCAACCTGCTCCCCCTGAAGAAGGCAGGCCTGAAAATCACCCTGATCGGCCAGCTCGCCAATGACAAAACCAGCCCACTCGGCAGTTGGCGCATCGGCTCCGATGACGGCACAGCGGTTTCTGTCCTGGAGGGGCTTTCTGCCTACGAAGGCAATGCGCTTACCTACGCAGAGGGGCCTAAGGTATGGACCAATGAGCCCACCTTTGTCACGCCCGTAGAAGTCAACACCACCGACCGGACGGGCATGGCTGAAGCGATAGAGGCTGCTCAGGATGCCGATGTCGTCATCATGGTACTCGGGGAACATGGCTTTATGAGCGGAGAAGCCCGCAGCCGCACCGATATCAGCCTGCCCGGCCTGCAACAGGAGCTTTTGGAAAAAGTCTACGAAAACAACCCCAACGTTGTGCTGGTGCTCAACAATGGCCGCCCGCTGACCATCCCCTGGGCTGCAGAGCGCATCCCCGCCATCGTGGAAGCCTGGCAGCTGGGTTCTCAAACCGGCCATGCCGTCGCTCAGGTGCTGTACGGTGATTACAACCCAAGTGGCAAACTGCCGATGACCTTCCCCCGGAATCTCGGACAGGTCCCCATCCACTATAACATGCACAATACCGGCCGCCCCAATACCAAGGGAGATGTCTTTTACACCCACTACATCGACTCCCCCCTTAGCCCGCTTTTCCCATTCGGCTATGGGCTGAGCTATACTACTTTTGCCTACGATAACCTACAGGCCAATCTGCGCGGGCAATCTGTAGAGGTAACTGTCAAGCTTACCAATACCGGCGACCGGGCGGGGGAGGAAGTTGTGCAGCTTTACATCCGGGACCGGTCCGCCAGCGTGGTACGCCCCACCAGGGAACTGAAAGGGTTTGAGAAGCTGATGCTGCAGCCTGGCGAAAGCCGCACGGTTGCTTTCCGGCTGACGGCAAAAGAGCTGGGCTTCTACATGCCTGATGGCCAATTCGTCACAGAGCCCGGCACTTTTGACATCATGGTCGGCCCGAATTCCAGTGACCTCCTACAGACGACTATTGAATGGAAATAAGCAGCTATGCCAAAGTACATTGCTTTACTGCGTGGCATTAATGTCAGCGGGCGAACACAACCTTAAAAATATGCAATACCGAACCTTAGGGAAAACCGGATTCAACATCTCTACTATCAGCCTGGGCACCTGGCAGGTTGGCGGAAAATGGGGCAGCGGCTTTGACCACGATCTGGCACAATCCATCCTGCGCAGCGCCATCGATCAGGGCGTCAACTTTATTGATACCGCTGATGTGTACGAAGCCGGCGAAAGCGAGAAAGCGGTAGGCAAAGCAGTCCGCGCATCGGGCGAGCGCATTTATGTGGCCACCAAATGCGGCCGGCAGATCCATCCCCATGTCAACGAAGGCTACACCCCAAAAGCACTGAGGGGTTATGTAGAGGACTCCCTGAAACGCCTGGGCCTGGAGCAAATCGACCTCATACAGCTTCACTGCCCGCCCTGGGAAGTCTACTACCGGCCTGAAATTTTCGGCCTTTTTGAGGACCTCAAAGCGGAAGGCAAAATCGCCCACCTTGGCGTAAGCGTGGAAAAGGTGGAACAGGCGATGAAAGCGCTGGAGTTTGACAACGTGGCCAGCGTGCAGATCATCTACAACATGTTCCGGCAGCGTCCGGAGGAGTACTTTTTCGAAGCGGCACAGGCAAAAAATGTTGGGATCATCGTCCGCGTTCCTCTGGCGAGCGGGCTATTGACGGGTAAGTTTTCCAAGTCCTCCACCTTCGGAGCGGGCGACCACCGCCACGGCAACCGCAATGGCGAATGGTTCGACAGAGGCGAGACTTTTGCCGGCATCCCGTTTGAAAAGGGACTGGAAGCCGCAGACCGCATAGAAGGCTTTTTGCCGGAAGGTTACCCCCTCACTCATGCGGCTTTGCAGTGGATTCTGCGCCGCCCGGAAGTGAGCACCATCATCCCCGGTGCCTCCCGGGCAGAACAGGTCGACAGCAATCTGGCGGCAGCCGGTGCAGCACCGCTAAATGGCGATGCGTTGAAGCAAATACAGGAGCTCTACGAAGCGGATATCAAACCGCTCGTGCATCAGCTCTGGTAAGCCGAATAGGTTAAAAAATACTACTCACAGTATGAGCCGGGTCATTTATATCATGGGCGTTGCAGGAAGCGGGAAGTCATCCATTGGCCGGCAGTTTGCCGAAGCCACCGGCCTCCCCTTTTACGATGGGGATGATTTCCACCCCAAAGCCAACGTCGAAAAGATGGCCGCCGGTCAGCCGCTGACGGATGAAGACCGGGCAGGCTGGCTGGCAGCCATACACCAATTTGCTGTAGAACAACTCGAAGCGGGCGCGTCGCTGGTCCTGGCTTGCTCTGCCCTCAAAGCCCGGTACAGAACCACTCTCAGCGCTGGTATAGAAAACCAAACTACCTGGGTCTACCTGGAAGGCAGCTACGACTTGATCAAATCCCGGATGGAAGCCCGCAAAGGCCACTTCATGCCCCCTGCCCTGCTTCAGTCTCAGTTTGATGCGCTTGAGCCTCCTGCTGATGCGGTAGTGTTGAGTATTGATGCTGCTCCGGAGGTGTTGGTGTCGCGGTTGCGGGAGCGGATATTTTGATCCTACACCGCCTTCATCGACAGCTGCACCCGGCCCCGCTTCAGGTCCACGTCCATCACTTTGACCATGACCTCCTGATTCAGGCTGACCACATCGGCAGGGTTTTTCACAAACTTATTGGCGAGCTGACTGATGTGCACCAGGCCACTCTCCTTGATCCCGATATCCACAAAGGCACCAAAATTGGTGATGTTATTGACGATGCCCGGCACTACCATGCCGATTTCCAGGTCGTTGATGGTATGAATATTAGCGAACTCGAAGGTCTTTGCCGTACCACGTGGGTCGAGCCCGGGCTTTTCCAGTTCCTTCATGATATCATTGAGTGTCGGTAGGCCCACCGTCTCGGAAGTGTAACGCCGCAGGTCGATCTGTTTGCGCAATTTTGGCTGATCGATCAGGTCCTGTACGGTGCAGCCCAGGTCTTTGGCCATCTGCTCTACAATCGGGTACGTCTCCGGGTGCACGGCTGTATTGTCGAGTGGATGCTTACCCTCCCGTATGCGCAGGAAGCCAGCCGCTTGTTCGAATGCCTTTTCGCCCATGCGCGGTACTTTCATCAACTGCCGGCGGGATTGGAAAGGCCCGTTTTCGGAACGGAAAGCCACTATGTTTTTAGCCAGCGTCGGCCCCAAACCAGATACGTATGTAAGCAGGTGCTGACTGGCTGTATTGACGTTGATGCCCACGGAGTTCACCGCGCTTTCCACAACCTGGTCCAGGCTTTCCTTCAGCCTGGTCTGATTGACATCGTGCTGATACTGCCCCACGCCAATGCTTTTGGGATCAATCTTGACGAGTTCCGCCAGCGGGTCCATCAGGCGGCGGCCAATGGAGACCGCACCGCGCACCGTCACGTCCTCATTCGGGAACTCCTCCCGGGCAATTTCAGAAGCGGAATAGATGGATGCGCCAGCCTCGTTGACGGAAAAAATATCGAGCCGCCGTCCAAAATCAATAGCCTGGCAAAGACTAAGGGTTTCCCGCCCTGCCGTGCCGTTGCCCACTGCGATGGCTTCGATTTCAAATTGGCCCACCAAATGTTTCAGGGTCTCTACCGCCTGATACTGATCTTTTTGGGGCGGATGGGGATAGATGGCGGTATTGTCCAGCAGGTTCCCACTTGCATCCAGCACCACCACTTTGCAGCCGGTACGGAAGCCCGGGTCAATGCCCAACGTCCGCTTTTGCCCCAGCGGAGCGGTCAGGAGCAGCTGCCGTAGGTTAGTGGCAAACACGCCAATCGCTTCCTCATCGGCCTGCGCTTTGGAGAGGTTGCGGAATTCCGTTTCGATACTTGGGCTCAGCAGGCGCTTGTAGCCATCCTGCACCGCCTCCTTCACCTGCCGGGCAGCACTGCCGTTGCCCTCCACGTACTTACGTTCCAGGCGGTAGATGGTATCGTCTTCATCGGGCGTCACATACACCCGCAGGATGCCCTCCTCCTCTCCCCGGCGGATGGCGAGCATGCGGTGGGAAGGGCATTTTTTCAGCGGCTCTTCAAAATCGAAATAATCACGGTATTTCGCGCCTTCCTCCTCTTTGCCGCGCGCCACCTTAGAACGGATGGTCGCTTCCCGGCGAAAGGCGGCCCGCACGAGGTTACGGGCTTTTTCATCTTCATTAATCCATTCGGCGATGATATCCCGTGCGCCCTGCAGGGCTTCTTCCACATTGGGCACTTCCTCATTCAGGAAAGGCGCTGCGGCACGCTCTGCATCCCGGTCCTGCTGCCGGAAGAGCTGCTCGGCCAAAGGCTCCAGCCCTTTTTCCCGTGCTACGGAAGCCCGCGTCTTGCGCTTACGCTTGTAGGGCAGGTAGAGGTCTTCAAGCGTAGTGCTGTCGTAGGTCTGCTCAATGCGGCGGCGCAGGTCATCGGTGAGCTTGCCCTGCTCTTCAATGGCCGACAAGATGGTTTCCTTGCGCTTTTGGAGGTCCTCCAGCTGTTTGTGCTCCCGCTGTATTTCGGCGATCTGCACCTCATCGAGCGAGCCCGTGGCTTCCTTCCGGTAACGGGCAATGAATGGGATGGTCGCTCCGTCCACTAAGAGCTCCAGGGTGTTTTTAACTTTTCGGACAGGCAGGCCAGTGCGCTCGGCCACCAGCTTCAGGAGGATATCGGATATCATTGGGTATCGGTTTTTTGCGAAGGGCAAATGTAAGCATCCTCTGCTAAACCTATGCTTGTTTTCGGGCTTCAATGAGCAAAGCAAGCGGTGGGGAAGCTTCATCCACCTGCACCTCACTCCACTTAATCTCTTTAAAACCAGCATGTTGGAGCAACTCCTGCCAGCCCGGTTTAGTCCAGCGGTACCAGGCGTAGCCCGACTGAAAAGGCTGTTTCATAGCCGACCAGTCTTCAGTGGCCCAACTGCCGGGCTTTGCCGCCATAGGGTAATCCGGGTGAAGCGTTTGTATCACCCAGTGGCCTTGTTCTGTAAGCAGGCCGTGCACCACTTGAGCAAGGGCAATGGTCAGGTCTTTGCCGAATAGGGCAAAATTGCAAACCGCCAGGTCAAAAGGGGGGGACAGCTCGTCAGGCAACCCGTGGAGCAAATCTTCATAGGAACAGGTGAGGTATTTGGCTCCACCCTTGCGCTGTGCATCCGCAATCAGGCCCGAAACCCCATCCAGACCTGTCATGTCCACACCTGCTTCGCCCAGGGCACGGCACAGCCAGCCTTCACCGCACCCAATATCCAAAGCACGTTGGGGCTTCAGGCGGAGGCAGGCTTCCACGATTGCTTTATTCGTTGCCAGAGCACGGGAGGGGATGTCTCCGTTTTTCAGGGTATCAATCCAGGGTTTGGCATTGAGTTGCCAGGTTTTGAGGATGTCTGTTTCAGAATACGCCATATTGGTAGCATTAGAGCGGGGAACAGCGGACGAAAATAACGCCACTGTTCCCCGCATTTTAACCTAATAAATATTGTGAAGTCCCTTCAAAAAAACAGCTGTTTATATCTCGGGGTCTTCCGGTGTGTTGGTGTTGTTGGCCCGCTCACTGTCCGGGTAGGGATAGAAATTGCGGTTGCGCTCTTCATTGTCGGTATTGGGAGCCGGGCGGCCGAAGCGGCGGCTGTCCTCCAGGCGCAGCCCGGACATCATCAGCTCGATTGCGCGATTGGCATAGATAGCATCGAGCACCGCATCCTGCGTTTCTGCTCCGGTGTAAGCATTCAGGCCCGCACCTACCCCAAAGGCATCTTCTGAGGGCTGCTTGGTCAGCACCTCGTTCAGCGCATCAATAGCCTCTCCGACCATCCCCTTGCGGGCAAGCGCCTCGGCACGGATGAGCACCATTTCTCCAGGCAGGTACACCGGGATAGCCTTGTCCGGCGCATCCCAGAACGCCGCCGCACGGAAATCGTTATTGTCAGGGGTCAGGTTCTGAAAGTAAAACGGCAGGCGCTGATCGTCAGCATCCGGTGCCAGGCCATCAGGCAGCCCGAGGCTGAGGTCAACCGGCTGATAGACGTTGTTGGTCAGGATAGAGACAAAAGCGATGGGGTTGGTATTGACCGCATCGTAAGCAAAAGTGGACATGGAAGACAAGTCGACCCGGTTGGCAGCCTCAATAGCCGCGTCGTGGTTGCCGAGCATATTGTGGTAACGCGCCAATAATGCGTTGATGGTGTTGATGGCATCAATACTTGCGGGCGTTTTGTCCAGGAATGCTGCGGACACCGGTGTCGCATTGACCGTACTGCGAGCCGTTTCCAGTGTGGCGACCGCCTCCTCCAGCGCCGCTTCACGGGAGCTGAACACCGCATTTTCGGCATTTTCCAAAGGCAGCTGCTCAAAAAACTGAGCCAGTGTGCCATTCGCCAGCGCCTTGAAAATCGCACCGGTAGCGATTAGCCCGGAGCGCACCCCGGCATCCGGGATTTTTTCTGCATTCACTAGTATCTGATCGGACTCATTGCGGACCAGCAGGGCTTCCTCCCAAAGGTTGGACACCACGCCGTTGGTACCGATCAGCTCGTCTTTGCCAATGGACAAGGCGTTCTCCTCGCTGTTGCCCGGGTTGATGAGGCGCAGCTCGAAGGTGGTAAAACCAGCAGCGGTAACGGTGGTATAAACCGGGCTCTGCCGCCCCACGCTCCAGCGTTTCTGAATGCCCACTGCCAGGCCAATAAGGCCATCAGGGCTGTTCAGCACCTGGTCTTCGGTGGCAGCACCGGGATTGGTAAAGTCAGTCTCACAGCTGGCCAAAAGCATCAGGGCCATTAGCAGGTTGCTGAGGGTTTTATATTTTGAAATCATCATAGTTTGCTTTTTCTGGTTCTACAGGTTTAGAAATTGGTGCGGATGTTCAGGGTGTACACCCGGGGAATAGGCACATTACCGAAATTAACATTCCGCATCAGGTTGCTTTGCCCACCGGCATTGGTCTCCGGGTCATAGCTGGTGAAGTTGTCGATGGAGAAAATATTCCGGCCGCCTACCGAGATGGTCGTATTGCTCAGCACACCGCCAATATCGGGAATGGTGTAGCTCACAGACAACTCGCGGAGCTTCGTAAAGGAGCCATCAGAAATCCGCCATTCCAGGATAGGGTACATTGCCCAAATCCAGCCGCGCGGCAGTTCGCCGGAGAGTTCCTGCTCAGCAAATTCCCCTATGCCTACGCCCTGACGGGTCCGCTTATCGGCGTCGAATACATCTTGCCCCTGTACGCTTTCGATCACGGCGGTGATCCCGAAGCGCTTGTAGTTGAAGGTAGTACTGCCGCCCAGGATGTAGTCCGGGTTCGGGTCACCAATAACCTGCTGAAGGGGTGTACCTGTTGGCTGCCCGTTAGCATCACGCTGAGGCATATTGGTAGCGGCATCGCCCCGCTCCTGTTGCAGGAAGCCTTCCGGAGTAAGCAGTGGGTCGCCGTTATCGTCGCGGGCAATGTAGGTCCCAAAGAATACGCCCAGCGGCTGATCATCAACCAGGAAGATCGGTGCACCGGTTACGTTAGGCACCGCTGTACGCGCCTGCCCGAGGTTGGTGACGCGGTTGCGGTTGCGGGAGAAGTTGAGGGAGATATCCCAGCTGAAGTCACGCTTACGGATAGGCGAGCCGTAAAGCAGGACTTCCACGCCTTTGTTTTCCAGGGACCCTACGTTGGTCGTGATGGCGCTACCGCCCTGAGAGGCAGCCAGCGAACGGCTCACGAGGAGGTCGTCAATGTTCTGATTGTACCAGGTGAGGGACATGCCAAGGCGGTCTTTCAGGAAAGAGATATCCGCGCCGATTTCCGTCTCTGTATTCACCTCAGGACGCACATCCGGGTTCGCCAGGGTGCTGCTTTGGTTGATAGCTACGCTGCCTGCAAGGTTACCGGTGTTATAGGTAGAGAAACGGGCGTAAGGCCCGATAGCCGTCAGGTTACCTGCCTGCCCCCAGGAAGCACGGAGCTTGAAGAGGCTGATAGTCCTGCCCAGCGCGCTTTCCTGCCAGAAAGGCTCACTGGATAAGACGTAGCTGGCACTCACCTTAGGGTAAATGATATTGCGGTTGTCTTCGCTAAAGGAACTGGCGGCATCCACCCGGGCCGCCGCAGTCAGGAACAGGCGGTCGTTCAGCCCAAAAGTTTGCTGCAGGTAGTAACCCCAGATGCGCAAGCGGTCGGTATTGGCTGCCGGGTTGAGGATGATACTCGCACCGTTGACCGTTTCCACAAATGGTGCCAGCCCCCGGCCCTGGGCCACGGAAAAGGCATTTTGAGAATACTGGTCAGAGAAGCCTGCTTTGGTGATGGAGACGAGACTGCTGCTGATTTCCTTCTCGTACGAGATGTTGATGTCGTTGTTGATCAGGAAAACGTTGTTGTTGGCTGTAGAGGCGTAGCCATCGTCGAAGTAAGTGGGGTTGACAGGGGCATACGGATAAGGCGGGATAAAGATATTGCCCTCCTGATTGTACGCGTCTACCCCAAGGATATAGTCGATGGTCAGACCTTTAAGCGGGAAGAGTTTGAGCTGAAAGTCAGAAATAGCCCGGTTGACCGATTGTGTGATGTCAAAGTCTTCGATGACGCTAAGCGGGTTGACCCGGGTGGGCTCTACAGACTGCAGGTTGCCCAGCTCATCGCGTTGGGTGATGTCCCAGATATTGTTGGTAATATTGAAGGCATTGATTGGGCTCCAAAAGACATTGCCGTCCGGCCGCTCGTTGGAAAACGAGTTGTTGTAGTTCAGACCGATGGAGAAGCTCGCCCAGTCGCTGACCGACTGATTGAAACGGAAACGAGCGCCGTACCGCTGAAAATCCGTATTGCGGATGATGCCCTCGTTGAGGGTATAGGACAAGGATGCATAATAATTGGACTGCTCATTGCCGCCACGTACCGAAAGGTGCTGGTCTGTACCATAACCGGTATCAAAAATCTGATCCTGGTAATCGTAGCGGGTCACCGGGACTTTTTCCGTAGAGAAATTGGCGCCTACGGTAAGGTTCCCGTCCGCATTCGTCCCTGCAATAGGATAAAGGCGCTGATCGGCGCTGCCAAACTGTTCGCCCCGAAGGTTCACATAAACGGGCTTGCGCAACTCGTTAACGTTAAATCCGGAGGAATAGCTAAAGGAAGGCTTGCCAGCCTTGCCCCGCTTGGTGGTAATGAGCACCACCCCATTGGACGCCCGTGAGCCGTACTGGGCAGCCGCTGCGGCACCATTGATAACGGTAATATCGGCAATATCATTCGGGTTGATATCCGCCAGGCGGTTGGTCCCCGGCTGGGAGGCGCCGCCGCCTACGTTGATATTGGTCACATTGGTGGTATTGTTACTGATAATAACACCGTCGATTACGTAAAGTGGCTCTGAGGAGCCCAGAAGCGTACTTGCCCCCCTCAGCTGCACACTAAAGCCACCGGCAGGGTCTCCCGAGTTTTGGGTAATGCGCGCACCCGGCAGCTTACCCTGCAGTGCACCGGTCACCCCCTGTGGGTTGGCCACCGTAAGCTTATCTGATTTCAGGACATTGACGGCGTTGCCGAGCTGCTTCCGTTTAGTCGTTACAGAAGAGCCCACCACAACGACCTCCTCCATGTCCATAACATCATCTGCCAGGCTGATTTCCAGCTCAACTTCCGGTGCAGCTGCACTGATTGCGAACGTTCGTCTTACAGGCGTGAACCCCACGTAGGAAACCTGAAGCTGGTACTCCCCTGCTTCGGCTTCTCCCTTGATGGTGAACTGCCCGTCTATATCGGTGACGGAACCCAGGGCCTGCCCTTCCACAATAGCGGAAGCCCCGATGAGCGGGTTGCCGTCATAATCCTGCACGGTGCCACTGACCGTAAAGTTGATTTTTTGCGAAAATGCCAGCAGGGGCAGCCCCAGCATGAGGAGCAGCAGGAGTGGCATCTTCGCCTTGAGTAGGCTTTGTTTCATAATCTGTTGTTTTTGTTAATAGCGATTGGTGTAAAGTATTATTTGGCATTGGTTCTAAGCACACTGTGTACTGAGCCATGCCTGAAATGCAGTATTTTATTTAGCTATACCACCAATTTCAATGCATAATACAGCAAATAATTAAATTTAATGCCATTTTGTTTGCAACTTTATGCAAGTTTTCAAGAAAATATTTTGCCCCTACACTCCAGGCCGGGCTGTTTTATTATTTTAAGCAGCCCCAAAATGAAGAAATAAAAGAATGCTAAAACCAGAAAGACAGCTACTAATTCTAAGGGAAGTCAATGTGCACAACAAGGTTCTGCAAGCTGATCTAAGCGAACTCCTGAATGTATCTGAAGACACTATCCGCAGAGACTTGCAGGAACTTGCAGAAGACGGCAAGCTTCAAAAAGTACGAGGGGGTGCCATCTCTAACTCTTTTCAGATGGTGGGTGCTACGGAGCGCGAGATTTATGCGTATGCTGAAAAAACAGCTATTGCCCGCAAGGCCATCGGCCTTTTCCGCAACGGCATGCACATCCTCATCAGTGGGGGCACGACCAATCTGGAAGTGGCCCGCCTGTTGCCGCCGGGCCTGAAAGTAACCTTCCTGACGGTAAGCCTGCCCGTTGCAATGCAGCTGGCACGGCATACGGATAGCGAGACCCTGTTTATAGGCGGCCGTATTTCCGGAGATGCGCAAATCAGTACCGGCGGGGAGGTCATCAGGAAGCTGCTCAGCCTCAGCCCGGATTTATGCCTGCTTGGGGCCAACAGCATCGACCCTGTCAATGGCCTCACGGACAGCGACTGGGAAGTGGTGGAAGTCAAACAGGCGATGCGTGAAGTCTCGGCCCAAACTGCGGCACTTGCTATTTCTGAAAAACTTAACACCTGCACCAAAATGCGGGTCTGCCAGCTCAGCGAACTGCAGTACCTCATTACGGAGCGCCCGCCGGATGACCCATTCCTCTCCCCCTTCCGGACTCCGGGCCTTACACTGCTTTAAAACCGTAACCATGCCTGTACAAACCGGCCTCGACCAACTCCTGCACACGCCCGCCCTTCAGCGGGCATGCGGGCAGCATATCGGTTATCTTTGCCACAATGCCTCCATAACGGCAACGGGGGAAGATGGGCTATCTGCCATGCACCGGGTTTTCGGGACTCGCCTGCGGGCTGTTTTTTCGCCTCAGCATGGCCTGTTTGGCGAAGCGCAGGACAATATGATCGAAAGCCCCCACTACGTCCACCCTTTTTTCCAGCTACCAGTACATAGCCTTTACGAAGCCGACCGCTCCCCTACCCCGGCCATGCTGCAGGGGCTGGATCAGGTCATTGTGGACTTGCAGGACGTGGGCGCGCGCCCTTACACTTACATTTACACTTTGCAGCTGATGATGGAAGCCTGCGCCCGGGCCGGCATTCCCATTTGGGTGCTTGACCGCCCCAATCCCCTTGGAGGCATACAGATTGAAGGCAATCTGCTGGAGCCGGAATACCGCTCTTTCATTGGGCTGTCCTCTTTGCCCGCAAGGCACGGGCTGACGATTGGAGAATTTGCGCTCCTGGTCAATGAGGCCACGGCAACGCCCTGCGACCTGAAGGTGGTAGCGATGGCCGGTTGGCATCGTGCAATGGGCTTTGAACAAACGGAGTTGCTATGGGCCAACCCCTCGCCCAATATGCCCACGTTGCTGACCGCCCGGGTTTTCCCTGGCATGGTCTTTTGGGAAGGCACCAACTGGTCGGAAGGCCGGGGCACCACCCGCCCGTTTGAGGTCTTTGGCTATCCGGGGTTTGATCCTTACAAGGCCCTGCCCGGACTGGAATCTGCCTTGGCGAAAAGCGGGCTGCGTGGCTTTCGGCTACGGCCGGTGTACTTTGAGCCGACCTTCGAAAAACATGCGGGCGAGCGCTGCGGAGGTTATCAACTGCACCTATTGAATTTTCAGGATTTTCTCCCCTGGCAGGCCGGGCTCTGCATTTTACAGTACCTGTTCCATTTGCCGGAAGCTCAGCTCCAGTGGCGGCAGCCCCCCTTTGAGTACGAATATGAGCTGTTGCCTATCGACATCCTTAATGGCAGCGACAAAGTCAGGCTGTGGGCAGAAAACCGTGAGCCACTGGAGGCACTTCAAAAACTGGAGCAGAAAGACAGGGCAGACTACATGAAGCAGCGGGCGGCGGTATTGCTTTACGACTGATCAGGCGATGAGTACATGCACCCCTTTATCTTCCATGGCTCGCCGGGCCGCATCCGGCAGGCCCGCATCCGTGATGATGGTATGCACCTCTTCAAGGTCACATATTTTCCCAAAGCCTTTCTTTCCAAATTTGCCGGAATCTGCGAGGATAATTGCCTGAGGGACGGTTTTAATCATTTGTGCATTCAGGTGGGCTTCCATCATATTGGAGGTGGTCAGGCCAAAATCCGGGCTGATGCCGTCGACGCTCAGGAATAGTTTGGTACAGGCAAAATCCGCCAGCATGCCCTCAGCGTAGTGCCCTACTACGGAAGCACTGCTCCTGCGCACCACGCCGCCCAGTTGCACCAGCTCCACCTCCGGGTGCCCCAGCAGGGCCAGGCTGACATTCATCGCTCCGGTGAGCACGGTGAGCTTCATTGTTTTGGGAATGGCTTGGGCAAAAGCCCGCACGGTAGTCCCCGATCCAATGATCACCGCTTCTTCCGGCCGCAGCAGTTCCACCGCCCGGGCCGCAATCCGCTGCTTTTCCTCTACGCGGATTTGCATTTTTTCATCAATAGGGCGGTCATTAACGTAGGTATCCGGCAGGCTCGCCCCGCCGTGGGAACGCAACAGGGCCCCTTTTTCTTCAAGCAGGCGCAAGTCTTTGCGCACGGTGACGGTGGTCACGTCCATGGCTTCGCTCAGTGCCGCCACACTGACCGCCCCCTTTTGCCGCAAGGCATCCAAAATAAACCGGTGGCGTTCTGCAATTTGCATAGGATCCTGTCTAAGTTTCAAACAAAGGTAAAAAAAGAAAACTAAACTTGCTTTTGCTTTCTTTTTTATGCACTTTTGAATCACAAAAGAAACGAAAATGAAAAGAAACGAAAATATAGCAAAAATAAAAAATCAGTCTGAGCCTTGGGACCTTGCCGTAATCGGCGGTGGCGCTTCCGGGCTGGGCATTGCGCTTGACGCACTCTCCCGTGGTCTTTCGGTGGTGCTTTTAGAGAAGGCTGACTTTGCAAAGGGCACCTCAAGCCGGAGTACCAAGCTGTTGCACGGAGGCGTACGCTACCTGGCTCAGGGCGATGTTTTTCTGGTGCTGGAAGCGCTGAAAGAGCGGGGGCTTATGATGAAAAATGCGCCCCACCTGTCTGACAAGCAAGCCTTCATCATCCCAATCTATACACGCTGGGACCAACTGAAATACGGGGTCGGGCTCAAGGTGTATGACCTGATGGCTGGCCGGTTGCGCATTGGCCGTTCCCACATCATTTCCCGGAAGAAGGTGGTTGAGAAAATCCCGACTATAAAGCAGGAAGGGCTCTTAGGGGGCGTGGTCTATTACGATGGGCAGTTTGATGATGCCCGTTTGGCGGTTGCGGTTGCGCAAACCTGTTCAGATATGGGTGGCTGCGTGGTGAATTACACCGAAGTGACCGGGCTGAGCAAAGGTGCCGACGGAAAAATCAATGGCGTGGAAGCCCGGGACCTCATTGAGGGGGAAGCTTTTTCTATACCTGCCAAATCGGTCGTGAATGCCACCGGGGTATTCTCCGATACAATCCTGAAGATGGATCAGCCGGGCATTCGCAAGTCCATCCTTCCGAGTCAGGGCGCTCATTTGGCACTAGATCTGTCCTTTCTGGGCGGCAAGGATGCGTTGATGATCCCGGAGACACCGGACGGGCGGGTGCTCTTTGGCATCCCATGGTTTGGCACCCTTATCCTGGGCACCACCGATACGCCACGATCTGAAGCGGAGGCAGAGCCTAAAGCGCTGGATGAAGAAATAGACTTTATCCTGGAAACCGCGGCCGACTACCTGGTCAAACCGCCAACGCGGGCCGATGTGCTTTCGGTTTTTGCCGGGTTGCGCCCGCTCGCGGCGCCCAAAACGGAGGGCGCTGCAACCAAGGAGGTTTCCCGCAGCCATAAAATTGTGGTGAGCAACAGTGGCCTCTTCTCCATCCTCGGTGGCAAGTGGACGACTTTCCGTCAAATGGGAGAAGATATGGTGGATGAAATCCTGAAGGTGAAGAAAATGAGTGCAAAAGGCAGCACTTCTGCCCAAATTAAGCTGCACGGCTACCCCAATGGGCACAACCCGGAAGGGCATTGGCGGGTCTACGGCAGCGAGGCGAAGTCTATTCAGGCACTGATCGCTGAGCAGCCCGAATTACAGCAGCCCCTTCATCCCAAATATCCTAACACCAAAGCCGAGGTCGTTTGGATGGCAAGGCACGAAATGGCGCAGCGTATTGAGGATGTGCTTGCCCGCCGTCTGCGTACCTTGTTTATGGACGCTCAGGCTGCATTGGATATGGCAGCGCCTGTAGGCAAAATCCTGCAAGAGGAATTGGGCCGGGATGATGCGTGGTATGATAAGGAAATCGCTGACTTTCAGGCGATGGCGCGGGGGTATTTGTTGGCTTGAAACATCGCTACCTTCCGTAAGTAGCAGCCGAAGCTAATGGCTGAATAGATTACTCTGAAGTCTCTACCGGAATCTGAACAGGCTCCTTTGCCAGCTCGCAAATAACACCTTGATTGTTTAACAGGTGTTGTATTGATGAGATGTTATCTGGCATTTGGGCTATGGTTTCGGCTGGAAAATCCAAGGTAACCCTAATATCATCTAACAGCTCTTCCTGATCTACCCTCAATCCAACCCCATGATGCCCCAACCACCAACAAACAGTTGACAAAGAAGCGTTGCTCAAGGTTACATCCCCATTTGAATGTAGTTCGGTCCCACTATTCTTTTGGTTGGGGCTTGGTGCCTGTTCCACGCTACGGAATATCAGTGTCTTCTTTTCAACCTGTTTCAGCTGAAGTTCAAGGTTATATCTATTCATCAGTTCTTTAGCTATCCGGTGAAAAAGAGCATATTCAGCTAGCTCAGACTTACTGCCCGCTTTTATTCTGATTAAGGAGTCCTTCTCTAATTCGATTAAGTCTTTTGATATGCCTGATCCTGTTCTTGCCAGACAGTGATAGAGGACATCCCGAAGTGGATATTGAGCGGTAAAAACAAAGTTTCCTCCTCCCATATAACGACTGGAATCTTCAAAACTAATCTCTTCTATCTGGATGAATATTGTTTGACATGTACTCTTCATAGGAAGAATAATAAATATGGCGATGATGAAAGCTATGCAGTTTTGGATCATCTTGTAATACCTTTTATATCCCACTGCCGAACACGATGAGCCAGGTAATCTGAAATCCATCCCTAATTAGTCACTAATTTTCTGAACTGGCAACTGCTTTATACTACAAATCACACCCGCACTTTTCATAATGGCAACTACCTTTTCTATAGGAGAACTATAGGAAAAGACTTCATCAGAAAGGTTCATGAATATTTTTTCATTCAGCAACAACTTATCAAAAACCTTTATACGTACTCCCCTGTTTATCAATTTCAAACACAGCGTAGACAAGGATGTGCTATCAAAAACTGTGCTTTTATGGCCCGTTCCTGACTTGCCCCTCCGTTTATCAAAGCGTTCTTCTTCTAACCCCGTTATGACTATTACATCAATTAACGTATCGTTCTCCATTAATTCTGATAAAAAATAATCTTGAAGAAGTCTTTTTAGACCATGCTCAATGTAGTGCGAAATGGGTCGTGGCATCCGGCTTACTACTTGAAGTCTAAAAAGAGGATTGTGCTTTAATGAAATCTGATCATCGCTGATGGGTTCACCGTAAAGTGCATATAAGTTTCTCAATACCATACTCAAG
>JANSXW010000048.1 GCA_024742755.1 bacterium
CCTGATAATCATCAGGTTAGAAAGAGAGCGAACATTAATTTACACAGCTAGGGAAACCCATTGGTTTGTCGAAATTTTAAAACAGGAAATTTTATGGTACGTAATTTACTCGTGTTATTCGTACTCCTCCTTTCGGGAGCGGCTGTCTTCGGGCAGACTTCGCTTCAGGGAGAGGTGGTAGACGATACCGGGGAGCCGATTATCTTCGGTTCGGTAGCACTCTACAAAAACGGAGTACTCGTTACTGGTACTGAGACCGATTTTGATGGTAATTATTCCTTCAATGAAATCGATCCCGGTACCTATGATGTTGAAGCCAGCTACGTTGGCTACAATAAGCAGCGTGTGGAAGATGTCCAGGTCTTCGCTGGTAAGGCCAACCGCCTTGATATCACAATGACCTCAGATGCGGTCAACCTCGATGAGGTCGTGGTTACTTCCTATAAGGTGCCGCTCGTAGAGCAGGACAATACCACACAGGGAGCTACCATTACCAGTGATCAGATCAAAAACCTCCCTACCCGTAACATCAATGCGCTCGCAGCGACTACGGCTGGCCTTGCCAGTGCCGACGAAGGAGATGCGATCGCCGTTCGGGGCTCCCGGAGTAACGCAACCGACTACTACGTGGACGGTATCCGCGTGCAGGGCAACCTGATCCCGGAATCGGAAATTGAGCAGCTGCAGGTGATCACCGGTGGTATCGAAGCCCAGTACGGTGACGTTACTGGTGGTATCATTTCGATTACGACCAAGGGGCCATCCAATCAGTTCTCCGGTGGTGTTGAAGTGGAGACTTCTCAGTTTACAGATGCCTTTGATCAAAGGCTCGTTGGGTTCAACCTTTCCGGCCCTATTCTTAAGAAGCGGAACGAAGATGGCACTAAAGGAGAGTCCATTTTGGGCTTCCGCCTTGCAGGCCGTTTGACAGATCAGCTGGATGATGACCCGCCCGCAACGCCTATTTTCAGAGTGAAGGATGAGGTGCTGGCAGAACTGCAGGCGAATCCTGTGATAAATATTGGGGGTAACAATCTGGTTGCTGCCGATTTCCTTACTAACGAGGATGTGGATATCCTGGACTTTCAGCCAAACGAGCAATACACCCGCTACGACCTGACCGGAAAGTTGGATGCACGGCTTAGCGATGCGATAGACATTACTATCACGGCTCAGGCGTATGATCAGGCGAATCAGTTTACGCCCGGTGAAGGCTCTCAAACCGGAACAAACTGGCGTCTGCTCAACCTGCAGAACAACCCAACGGACAACGAGCAGAACTACCGCGGCAACTTCCGCTTCCGTCACCGTTTGGGCGGTGCCAATTCCGGAGATGAAAGCGGTGGGTCTTTGATTCAGAATGCGAGCTACACGCTTCAGTTTGGTTACGAAAAGAACCTTCAGGACCTTGAAGACCCACGTCACGGCGACAATCTGTTTAACTATGGTTACATCGGCAACTTCGAACAGGAGTGGCGCCCAACCTGGGATATTCAGCCAGATGACTCTCTGGGCGTGGTCGCTATTCATACGGACTACCTTCAGGTGCTGACCGACTATACACCGGGCGATGTGAACCCGGTTTTGGCCAACTACAACAACGTTTTCCAGGATGGTGATGCCTTTGAGATACCACCCACCCTGCAAGCTTTTAATACTTTCAACGGGGTAACCAACTCCGTTTTCAACAGTTCCTGGAATTTCCACACGAATGTGGGAACAGTATACAACCTGAATCGTAAGCGCGACCGGGATACCTATACTTTCCAGGCCCGTACTTCCTTTGACTTGGTACCTGGTGGCTCTGACAAAGGCCGCCACAACATTCAGCTGGGTGTATGGTACGAGGAGCGGATCAACCGCGAATGGTCGATCAACCCACGTTCTCTGTGGCTGCTGGCCCGTCAGTTGGCAAACAGCCATATTCAGGGTATTCCATTTGGTGAGGACAACCGCCCACTCAGTGATACACTGGACGTCGTGCCTGTATTTGACCCACAGACTGGTGCACCCATCATCAATCCATTTACCGGTGAGCAGTTCATGGGCGCTATCCATGATGTTGTGATTACACCGGGAGACGAAGCTCAGTTCTTTGAACGTGTGCGTAACGTAACGGGTGACGGGCTGAAAGATTTCGTGAATATTGATGCCCTTTCTCCTGATCAGCTGAGCCTTGATATGTTCTCTGCCCGGGAGTTGAATGACTTTGTTGTTGGTGGCTCGCCTATCCTGAGTTACTTCGGCTATGACTACCTGGGGAATACCTTTAATGGTTCTTTCGAGGACTTCTTTACCACGCGTGACCCGGCGACAGGGCTGCGTACTTTCCCGGTAGCGCCTTTCCGCCCGATTTACGGTGCAGCCTACATTCAGGATAAGTTCACCTTTAAGGATATCATTTTCCGTTTAGGTGTGCGGGTTGACCGCTATGATGCGAACACAAGCGTACTTAAGGATAACTTCTCTCTTTACGAGATCCTCGGTGCGGAAGACTACCACAATCAGTTTGGTGGGGAGCGCCCCGGTGGCATCGGTGACGACTTTAAAGTATATGTGGATGAGTCAGGCGAAAACGTGCAGGCTTACCGCGATGGCGAAAACTGGTTCCGTCCGAACGGTAACCCGGTAAACAACCCAGCCCTTATTTTCCAGGGTGGTACCGTGAACCCAATCTACGCAAGTGAGCGTGCCCGCGAGGACGTTGACTACATCAAGAAGGAGGATTTCAACCCGGATGCATCCTTTGAGGATTATGAGGTACAGGTGAATGTGATGCCTCGACTGGCTTTCTCCTTCCCGATTTCGGATGAGGCTAACTTCTTTGCGCACTACGATATCCTTGTTCAGCGCCCGCCTTCCAATTCGATCGCGTCCCCGCTGGATTTCTTCTACTTCTTTGACCGCCCCAACCTGGACCGGAACAACCCGAACCTGCGTCCGGAGCGTACCATTGACTATGAAGTTGGTTTCCAGCAGAAGCTGTCTAACTCATCTGCTTTGAAGATCGCTGCCTACTATAAGGAGATGCGCGATATGATTCAGCTGCGTACTTTCTTCCCGGTTCCAATCATTGGTCGTTATACGACTTTCGACAACCTGGATTTTGGTACCGTTAAAGGCTTCTCGCTTGCTTATGACCTGCGTCGTACCGGCAATGTATCTCTGAACCTGAACTATACCCTTCAGTTTGCTGACGGTACAGGTTCAAATGCAGAGTCGCAGCGTAACGTAGCTAACCGTGGTGTACTCCGTACGCTGTTCCCGCTTAACTTTGACGAGCGTCACCGTATCGTCGCCGTACTGGACTACCGCTACGGATCAGGGAAACAGTACAATGGCCCACGTTTGTTTGGCTCAGACATCCTTGCCAACGCAGGCCTGAACCTGCAGGCAACAGCTGTATCCGGTCGCCCATTCACTGCCACGAGCCTGCCTCAGGAACTGGGTGGTGCTGGTGTGATTGGCTCCCTGAACGGCGCGCGCCTGCCCTGGAACTATGTACTTAATGCACGGATTGATAAAAATTTCAACATAGGCAAGAACATGGGGCTCAACATTTACTGTCGGGTTTCCAACCTTCTTGACCGCCGGAACGTGATCAATGTGTATTCTGCAACTGGTTCTCCTGAAGATGATGGCTACCTGGCTTCACCTTTTGGACAGAGCCAAATCCGGAGTATTGATGCTTCTCAGCGGGATGTACAGGCCTTCCTGGCGTCTTATCAGTGGCGGATGTTGAACCCTAACTTCTTCAGCCTTCCACGGCGGATTTACCTGGGGGCAATCTTTGATTTCTAATACAACTTTTGATATGTACCCCGCCGCCTGTCTTATATGGCTGACGGCGGGGGCAATCATTCTTCATTCTTTCAATTTTAAAAATGCGTGCTATGCGTAAAATATTATTCACTTTATTGGGAGCCGTGCTTTCGGTTGCCGTGGCATCTGCCCACGTCAATCCCGAACGAGAGAATGCCCCCAATAATAACAACGATCAAGTCAGCTTCCGGTCCAACTGTGATGTGGCCAAAGCTCAGCGCGATCAGGCGGTGAACAACGTTCGTGCCCGTCTGACAACCGGAGGTGACGTATGGTGGGATGGTAACGACGGCCGTTATGTCGTGCCTAAAGTCCCACCGGGTGAGCCTGAAGTATCTTCCATTTTCGCTGGTGCTGTTTGGCTCGGTGGTGTGGATGCCGCAGGTAACCTTAAGCTTGCTGCTCAGACTTATGGCCGGAGCAGTGGTGCTACCGATTTCTGGTCTGGCCCATTGACTCCGCTTAACGCGGAAAACCCTGGTGAGACTGACCAGGAAACTTGTTCTAACTGGGATGCATTCTTTGTAGTGACTGGTGACGAAATTGATGAGCACCTGCGTCTCTACAATGAATCTGTCGAAAACGGAACGCCCTACGAGCCTTCACAAATACCAAGTGGTGTACGTGGCTGGCCAGGTCGTGGCAACCCTTATTTCTTTGATGTTAATGGCTTTGAACTACCCAATACTGCTCAGGGCCTTGCCGGATTTGCTGATCAGGATGCAGATGGTTTGTACAACCCACTGAACGGTGACTTCCCAATTATTGAAATTCGCGGATGCCCGGAACCACAGTATCCGGATGAAATGATCTTCTGGATCTACAACGATAACGGTAACGTACACACACAGTCTAATGCGGATCCAATCCGTATGGAGATTCAGGTTCAGGCTTTTGGCTATGCCACAAATGATGAGCTGAACGATATGACCTTCCAGCGTTACAAGCTGATTAACCGTGCACTGGAGCCGATCGACTCTACCTTCTTTGCGATGTGGGTTGACCCGGATTTGGGCTGCTATACGGATGACTTCATCGGTTGTGATACCGTACGTAGTTTAGGGTATGTATACAACGAAGATGCGTTGGACGGTCAGACTGGCTGTCAGTGCCCTCAGGGTGTAAACACTTACTGTGACGAAATTCCATTGCTTGGGGTGGACTACTTCCGTGGCCCTCTTGCTCCGGTACGTTTTGGTGAGAATGGCGAGTTGATTCCAATTGAGGTAGGGGAAAACCCGGATACCGCAATTGAGTTGGGTATGTCTTCCTTCACCTATTACAATAATGGTAGTCTTCCGGGGACTCCTCCGGGTACTTCTGACCCCAGCCAGCCTATCGAGTATTACAGATACCTTACCGGCCACTGGCGTGACGGTACCCCGTTCACCTATGGAGGTGAGGCCTATCAGGATGGTACTGAACCTATTGATTATGCATACACCGAGGCACCGGACGATGTGGACGGATGGTCCATGTGTACAGCTGATGTAACGCTTGGCCAGGACCGCCGTACGATTCAGGCTTCCGGTCCTTTCCTGCTGAGCCCAGGTGCCGTGAACGAGCTGATTATTGGTGTGGTTTGGGTAGCTGACCAGCCTTACCCATGTCCTTCCATTCGTCAGTTGCAGCAGGCCGATGATATCGCGCAGGCCCTGTTTGACAACTGCTTTGATATTGTAGACGGGCCAGACGCACCGGATATTGATATCATCGAACTGGATGAGGAGCTGATCCTTGTACTGACCAATGATGAGCAAAGCTCTAACAATGCATTCGAAGCTTACGCAGAGCGCGGGCTCGAAATCCCTGAGACAGTTGAGGACAGCCTTTATGTGTTTGAAGGTTATAAGATTTATCAGGTTGCCGGTCCTAACGTAGGCCTGACTCCTGATAATATCAACAATCCAAACCTTGTGCGCCTTATTGCGCAGGTAGATATTACGAATGGTGTAGACCGCCTCTTCAACTGGGTATCTGTTGATAACCCAACAGGAGAGCCTTATTATGTGCCTGAGTTGCAGGTAGAGGGGCGTAACCGCGGTATTCAGCATACCTTCCGGGTGACGGAGGATGCCTTCGCAGAGGGTGCCCGCTCCTTAATTAACCACAGGCAATATTACTTTGTGGCGGTAGCCTACGCTTACAATGAGTATGAACCATTCGATCCGGAAACGGTACTTGGTCAGCCGGAGCCTTATCTGGAAGGCCGTGGTAATATCGGCCCTAATGGCGATGGTTTGCCGTACACAGCGATACCAAGGCCTATCATCTATCAGGATCTGAATGCAGCTTATGGTGATGGTGCCATCATCACACGTGTTGACGGTGTCGGTGCGGGCCGTAACTTCCTGGACCTGAGTGAGGAAACGCATGCAGGCATGGAAGAAGCGTTCGCCGATGGCGAGCCTTACCAGGAAAATCTGGTATATGCGCCGGGCGCCGGTCCAATTCAAATTTTGATCTACAATCCGCTTGATGTTGTTGACGGCGAGTTCGAGATCGAATTCATGGACAGCAATATGGACGATGAAACCCTGGAAGATGATGCCCGCTGGGTACTTCGTAACCTGGATGACGGTACTGAAATTATGTCCGCTCGCACGATTGAGGTATTGAATGAGCAGATTATTGCTGAATTTGGTTTCTCTGTAAACATTGGACAGGTTGCTGAGCCAGGTGAGCAGGAAACCGAAGAAAACGGCTATATCGGTTTTGATGTCGAATATGAAAGAGGCAATGCTGCGAACCCATGGTTGGCTTACATTCCTGAGAACTTTGACCTCACCGGCGGTCAGGCAGGTTTTGGCAACAGCCAGCTGTTCGATTACATCTCTACTGCTGATGGAGAGCGGGATGCTGCGATTGACCCGGATGGCGGTTTGACGCAATTCGGTGAGGCGCCGCTTATGCCTTACTACCTGCTTGACTGGACCGCACGCGGAACATTCCAGCTTCCATTCATCAGCCCGGTTTGGGCTAACAACAGCGGTAGCGGTATCGTCCGCAACCAGATGGACCTGGAAGACCTGAATAACGTCGATATCGTATTCACACCAAACAAAGATCTCTGGAGCCGCTGTGTCGTTATCGAAACGGCCAACCGTTTCTACACAGAGTCCGGATTCACCACGGAAGGTATGGTGAACCAGTTCGATCTGCGTGCCGCTCCTTCAGTGGGTAAAGAGGCAGGGCCTGATGGCTTGCCTGTACCGGATGAAGATGGTACCGGCATGGGATGGTTCCCTGGCTATGCAATTGATGTGGAAACAGGTCAGCGCCTGAATATCTTCTTTGGAGAGAACTCTGTTTATCGTCCTGACAACCCACTGCTGGCAGATACTGTTGTGACCTTCACAGATGGTAATAACGGAGCGGACATGATGTTCAACCCATCCAGTCAGATTGTGATCCCTGAGGTGGCTAACCTGGGCCTGCTGCCGGTATATGCAGGTGGCCAGCACATGATTTACGTTACCAAGACACCATATGATAGCTGTGCAAGCTTCCGCGACAACTTCGCGCCAAGCCCACTGCCACTGTCTAAGGTTCGTTCCGTACGTGAAATCACCTGGGCAGGCCTGATGATCGGCAACAACGACTTCCCATTCACCAACTACGAGCAGGGCTTGATTCCCGGTGGAGAGGAAGCGCGTGTGAAACTCCGTGTGACCAACCCATATCAGGTGGAAGTCGATATCGAGAATATTGATGGCGATCAGCGTACCGGTACAGGTGAGAACAACTACCATCCAAAGTATCAGTTCTCTATCGAGGGCGCCGCTCCGACTGAGCTGGACGAGGAAGGTGTTGCTAATGCACTGGAGGACATCCTTGTGGTGCCTAACCCATACTACGGGTTCTCAGACTACGAGACTTCACAGTTCACAACTACGGTAAAGATCACGAACCTGCCAGCGAAATGTGTGGTAACCATCTACACCCTCGAAGGTAAGTTTATCCGTCAGTACAACCGTGATGAGATTGGAACCATTCCGGAAGGTGGCAACCGTGCCGTTGAGCGCAATCAGATCACTCCTGCACTGGAGTGGGACCTGAACAACAGCAAAGGAATTCCAGTGGCAAGTGGTGTATACCTCATCCACGTTGCAGCGGAAGGACTCGGTGAAAGAACCATTAAGTGGTTTGGCGTGAACCGTCAGTTTGACCCATCAGGGTTGTAAGCAACCTTAGAATTTTAAAATTTAGAGAGCCTTTCTGCCCCTGCAAGGGGGCGGAAAGCTCTTCAAAATATTTGGTATGAATAAAATTACTACTTTACTTTTTGCCGTGGCTTTGGTTTGGGGCGTCACAGAATCTGCCTTCGCAGGTAACCCGGACCGTCAAGGTGAGGCAGGAGCAGCGCAGTTGCTGCTCAACCCCTGGGCAGAAAGTGCAGGGTTGCACTCCATGACAACCTCTTTTGTGTCGGGAGTGGAAGCTATGCGCATCAACGTAGCTGGCTTATCCCGTATCAATAAAACTGAAGTACAGATCGGGCACGGCCGGTATCTGGAAGGTACAGACATTCTTCTGAACGGCCTGGGGGTTTCTCAGAAGGTAGGAGAGTCTGGCGCGATCGGCATCAGCCTGATGTCTGTGGATTTCGGTGATATTCCTGTGACGACCACTGATCAGCCGGGAGGTACCGGTTCGACATTCTCACCCAGCTTCTTTAATCTGGGTATTGGCTACGCACATACCTTCGAGAATAAAATCTCCGTTGGTGTGCTTTTCCGTGGTGTTTCAGAATCTATTGCGGATGTGAATGCGTTTGGCTTTGCCCTTGACGCAGGCGTTCAGTATGTTACCGGCGAGAATGATAACTTCAAGTTCGGTATCGCACTTCGCAATATTGGCGGCCGTATGCAGTATGGTGGTGAAGGGCTTACCACTCAGGGGCCTTCTCCGAACAACGGTGGCTATGAACTGACGTTCAATCAGCGTGCTGCGGACTTCGAGTTGCCTTCTATGCTGAATATCGGCTTGTCTTATGACTTCCTGATTACTGGTGGTACGCACCGGATCACTGTTTTGGGTAACTTTACTTCCAACTCTTTCTCTCAGGATCAGATTGGTGGTGGTATCGAGTACTCACTTAAGGACTTCTTTATGGTCCGGGGTGGCTACCGTTACGAGTTCGGTGCCGGCGATGCGGATACCTTCGATGACCCGATCTATACCGGATTGAGTGCAGGTGCAACGATTGCTGTTCCATTGGGCAAGGACACACCGGAAAGCCGTGCTTCGCGCTTTGCGATTGACTATGCCTACCGTACAACCCGTGTCTGGAATGGTACCCACAATATCGGTGTACGTATCTCAATTTAAAGGGATCGCCCCCTGATACTTGTTTAATTCAGGGGTTTCTCTTATATTTGTTTTTTACCTAGAGGCAAGAACGCTTCCGTCAATAGTACAGGAGCGTTCTTGCCTTTTCGTATAAGAATAGGAAGTTTCCTGTTCCACTCGCATACTACGCTTTCAATTCTGAATTTTCCTGTGCTTACCCTTTGGCTTTCTGCCCGGATTCCCGCAGAAAGCAATCAGGGTTAACGTAAGGTCGGTTCAGTGCGTAGCGAATGCAGCGGGCCGAAAACAGGGGCAATTGTTTTAATCAAACTATAGATTATGTCTGGTATAAATTATCTGACCAAAGAGGGATATGAGAAGCTGAAGGCTGAATTGGACGAAATGAAGACCAAAGGGCGCAAGGAAGTAGCCGCTGCAATTGCGGAGGCGCGCGAGAAGGGCGACTTGTCAGAAAATGCCGAGTACGACGCAGCCAAAGACGCTCAGGGGATGCTGGAGTTGAAGATCAGCGAAATGGAGAAAGTCTTGTCCAACTCCCGAATACTGGATGCCAGTCAGCTGGATATGTCAAAAGTGACGGTCCTGAGCAATGTGCTAATCAAGAATACCAAAACGGGCAAAACCGTAAAGTATACCCTGGTTTCAGAGTCAGAAGCAGACCTTAAAGCCAAAAAAATCTCTGTAAACTCCCCGATTGGCAAAGGCCTGTTGGGCAAGGAAGTCGGAGAGATTGCCACCATCGAAACCCCCAGGGGGAATATCGACTTTGAGGTCATGGAAATTTCAATTGACTAAGTATTATGGCATCTATTTTCACGAAAATTATCAATGGGGAAATCCCTTCTTACAAAATTGCCGAAGACGATCGCTACTATGCGTTCCTGGATATCCGGCCGCTTGCCAAAGGGCATACGCTTGTGGTGCCCAAGCAGGAAGTAGACTACCTCTTTGATGTAGAGGATGAGCTGCTGGGCGGAGCTATGGTTTTTGCCAAACGGGTAGCCAAAGCACTGGAATCGGTCATTGAGTGCAAGCGGGTGGGCGTCATGGTCATTGGCACCGAAGTGCCGCATGCGCATATCCACCTTGTCCCTTTCCAGAAGGAAGCGCAGATTGATATCACGCGTAAGCCCGTTGAGATGAGTAGCCAGGCCATGGAAGCACTGGCGGCGGAAGTGCGTGCTAAAGTAGTGCTTTAACCACCAACTAAAACGCGGGCAGCCCCGGGTGGAAATGCATTTATGCTTTCCTTCCGGGGTTGTCTTTTAGGAAGCTGCTCCAGTCGCTGTAGCGCTTTTTTCCCTTGAGGGCACTCCCGGATTGATAGAAATGGCAGACAGCGGTAGCGAGGGCATCCGTAGCATCCAGGTAATAATCATCCATATTGAACTTGAGAATATTGCCCAGCATGGCGGCAACCTGCTCCTTGCTTGCATTTCCCTTGCCGGTGACCGATTGCTTAATTTTCCGGGGCGAGTATTCGGTGATGCCTACGCCCTTGGTCATCGCAGCCGCAATAGCCACTCCCTGAGCCCGGCCCAGCTTAAGCATCGACTGCGGGTTCTTGGCGTAGAAGGGGGCTTCTATGGCCATCTCACGGGGCTGATAGATGTCTACTATGCTTTGCAGGCGCTCAAAGATGTGCTGCAGCTTTTCCTGATGCGTATTGAACTTGCCCGGGTAAATGACCCCCATGTCACAAAGTGACATTTTGCGGCCTTTGATATCGAGGATAGCGTAACCCAGGATGTTAGTTCCGGGGTCAACACCCAGTAAGCGGTAAGAAGAATCTTCAGTTTTCAAAAAAGTCGTTTATATTACGGCAATTGCCAGGCTGTCGCAATATAGGTTAATTTCATCTGGCAACAAATGCTTTGAACGATTTTGTTAGCTAAAACCACTTTGCATGCGCCTGAACCGCAGTTATCGCTTTTGGCTGGATGCAGCGTTCAAGGTATTGATCGTTGCGGCATTACTGTACATCCTCTATCGGGAGATTGGCGGGCAGGAGCGGCTGACTGACCTCTGGCAGCAGTTGTGCTATCGCCTCGGTGAAAGCAGCAAATGGTGGCTGTTGCCGGCCGTCCTTCTGATGCCCGTCAACTGGTGGCTGGAAAGCTGGAAATGGCAACGCTTGCTGAAGCCTTTCTGGCGTATAAAGCCCTGGCAGGCTTTCAAGGCGGTGGCTTCCGGTATTACCTTGTCCCTGTTTACCCCCAACCGGATTGGCGATTACGGTGGGCGAATCCTTGCTGTCCCGGCCCGGCACAACTGGCATGCCGTTATTGCCACGATGGCTGGCAATGTGGCTCAGTTGCTCGCGTTGTTCACCGGAGGGCTGCTGGGGGCATTGTACTATCTGGAAGTACAGGGAGGGCTGCCCAGGCTACTGATCAGCAGCTTTTGGTGGGTGTTGTTTGCCGGTATCGGGGTGACGTACCTGTTCTATTTCAACCTGCACTGGCTGGCCCTTTTGCTCCGGACGCTGCCGGTGCCCCGGAAGTGGCTCAGGCCCATCCTGATGATCCGCCGCTTCAACCGCTTGCAACTGGCAGAAGCGTTGTTGCTGGCCTTTGCACGTTACAGCGTTTATTGTCTGCAGTACTACCTCATGGTACGGTTTTTTGGTATTTCCGTGCCCCTGATTGGTGCACTCAGCGGTATTGCCACTATTTTCCTTTTTCAGGCCACAGTGCCCCTTCCGCCGGTGGCTGCCCTGCTGGCCAGGGGGGAGGCGGCCCTTTTGGTATGGGCGCCCTTCTCAGCCAATGAACTAAGCATACTGGGCGCTACCTTCGGGCTGTTTATACTAAATCTCGCCTTCCCCGCGTTACTTGGAGTGATGTTTATCGTCAAAATAAATGTCTTAAAATCGCTAGGTTATGATGCAAATGCCCCTGAAAATCAACGCAATGGCGTTCCCGGTCCTCTTCCTGATCGCAACGTTGAGCCCTCATCAGAATAAACAGGCTCAAACGCAGAGCCATTTAATCCATCAGGCAGCTACCTGTTTTGTCGAAAACGAGGCCTTTAAGGATGGAGAAACCATAACCTACAAGCTCTACTACAACTGGAATTTCGTCTGGCTTTCCGCCGGGGAGGTGCAGTTCAAAGTCAAAGAGCTGGATGATCAGTTCCATTTTTCGGCTGTGGGCACGACTTATAAGTCCTACGAGTGGTTTTTTAAGGTGCGCGATTACTACGAAAGCTACGTGGATAAGGAAACCCTGCTCCCAAAGGTGTCCATCCGGGATGTGGAGGAAGGGAAGTATCGTTTGTACGACCGGGTGACTTTTGATCAGGACCGGGGCAAGGCTTTTTCCCTGCGCGGCAAGTCTAAGGAAACCGCAGAAATGGCCAAATACGATATTGACCCCTGCATGCATGATGTGCTCTCCATGGTTTACTTTCTTCGGAATGTGGATATCACCAACTACAAGAAAGGCGACGCGCTTCCACTCAAAATATTCATGGACAAGGAATCCTGGCCCCTGAAGATGACTTACGCTGGCAAGGAAGAGGACGTCAAGGTCAAAGGGCTGGGGCGCTTCAATACGATCCGGGTAAGCCCTGAAGTCATTGCCGGCGATATCTTTGATGACGGTACGGAGATGAATATCTGGGTAACGGATGACAAAAACCGCCTGCCTCTTTTGATCGAATCGCCGCTTTCGGTAGGTTCTGTAAAGGCGGTGCTCAAAAATTACAAAAACCTCCGGCATGACCTCCGCGCCGAAATCAAATAGCATTCATGATTAAGCGAGTATTGGTCTTTACAGGATTGCTGGCTGTGTTTGGAGCTGGGTTCGGGCTGGCTTACAGCCTGCTGCGTACCTCGTCTGCGCCCGAAACGACCATTCAGAACAGCACAGTGCTGCTCAACCGGGTAGAGGAGGTCTGCAAGCTGGTCACTGTAGAGGGGCATTTCAGTGAGTTGTACGACGAGACGAATATTCGGCGCTTCACAGTCTATGTGCCCATGCCAAGCACGTTTTCCTTCTCCAAAAAGGCGATTCTTCAGGTGGAGGGCAAGGTTCTGGTGGGGTATGACCTGAAAAACATCAAAATCACAGCAGACAGCACGCAGAAACGGGTACTGCTCAGCAATATCCCGCAGCCGGAAATCCTGTCCGTTGACCATACCATTGCCTACAAAAACCTGTCTGAAAGCTTCTTCAATAGCTTCGCCCCTGAAGATTACACCCGGCTGAATGCCAATGCCAAGGCAATGCTCCGGGAGAAAGCCCGGGACAGCGACCTTATGCAGGAGGCTCGCCTGGAGGGCAACCAACTGATCCGCATCATGGACTTTATCGTCCGCTCGGCAGGGTGGTCGCTTTTCATTCAGTCTCCTGACTCCAACGAGCCTCTGCCAGCCGACAGCCTCCTTACTTGATTAGAATGCCTATGGTAATGGCGTAGGTAGGCAGCGTACCGGCTATCGGGCTAATGCCTTCCACACCTTCCCGCCAGGCTCTGACCAGCTGTCCATCGGTAGGCAGTTCTGCCCGCTTGGGGAATACACGGCCCCGTTCTCTGAGGAAAATCCGCTCTGAATGGCGGAAGGGAACGCGATAGTCCCCCCGAACAAAGAGCTCCCGATCGGGGTTCAGCTCAATCGCCATTTCAAGGCTGAATTTCCAATTGTAGATGCGGTCGCCGAGGTACATATTCACCTTATTGGCTTTGATGGTTTTATCATCAGCTTCAAAGTTTCCGTAGTCGTTATCCGCTTCGCCCAGTTTTCTGGCATAGGACAGGCTGCTGAACTGTGCCATCGGCCGTACGAAAAATGGACGGTACCGCTTGGTCAGGTTAAACTGGAAGCCGCCTCCAATTGCGCTTTCCCGGTAAATGCTGTTCCACAAATCCCGGGCAATGGTCCAGCGCACCAGGTACCGGTCTTTGTAAGTGACGTCCAGGGCCCATTGGTAAACAGGCTCAATATTGCGTGCCTCAAGGTTGTCTGTCAGCTCCAGAATGGGGGTTCCTTCCGGGGAGGCAATATAATAGCCCAGCGTATAGGCTGCAGCTTCTGTTTGCAGGAAGTGAACGCCGGCTCCATAGCTGAAATGAAACCTCCAGTTAGAGGCGCCGCTTAGTACCGGAGGGCTGCCCGGTGCGTAGCGGATGTTGAAGCTGTCGCGGCCCGGCTGGCTCTGAGATTGGACTTGAGCAATAGAATCCTGTTGCCGCCGCAGGGTATTGAGAAAAGTAGTGTCAAAAACCTCGGTTGCCTTATCCTGATTGTTGAGCTGACGCACCGTCTCAGCCAGGCGTTCATCATTAATGGGAGCGGTATTGTAAGAAGTCCAGAAGTCTTCATCGTAGGTTCCGGTCCGGTCCAGGAAGCGGTCATCTCTGCCCAGTCTTTCCATGTAGGGGATGACCTTGCCGCGGCCGGGTTTGACCTCGGTGACGATCAGCTCATTGGTGTAGATGCCGCCGTCACGCCAGGTCCCTTCCCGCAGCGCTTCACTGAGGTGCCAGCGCCCCTCTACCTCGCGGTAATTGACGAAGTAGCGGTTGCCCTTCCAGTTGCCCGTGTAGAGCGGGTAGTCATTGTATTTGCGCTGTGCATCGGGCAGGATTTCAAAAGAGGCGCGCACAAATGCATAGGACAAAGTATCAATGTAAAGCTCGCCTTTCATGCGTGCCCGCTGATCTCCTGCCTCCTGATCAAAACCGATGACGTATACCGGCCGGTCGTTGTGGGTCGTAATACTTGAAACCCAATATTTGTAAGCTCCGAAGTTGTCCTCTTCCAAAAAGTCCTCCCGGTTCTTGACAAAGTCAAACCGGTCGGCAGCAAGGTGGCCGGACGAAAAGCCGGCACTGTTGCGCAGTTCTTCTTCCGGGACAAGGGTGACCTGCCGGCCCTGAACCAGCCCGGCCTGCCCTTCCTTGTCATTTTTGTAACTGGTTTTGTAAAGGTCCAGCACCCCTTCTGCGAGGTAGACATAGTCCTGGTCCGCATTGGTTTTGGACTCCCGGTAAAAACCGGTCATAGAGGTAGGGTAGTCAGGGTAGTTTTCCGGGATACGCCTGACGGCTTTGCGGATGATATCTTCGATTTTTTGCTCGTCCATCACTACAATTTCCTGAAGCATGGAGGGCGCAGGTTGCAGGCGGACGGTAAGGGGGGCGTTAATGCTGGCAATAGACCTTTGGAAGTTTTTAAAGCCCAGGTAGGAGACCTGCAGCTCGGAGCCACGGTAGTATTCCGGTACTTTCAGGGTGAATTTTCCGTCATAACCGCTTGTTGTGCCAATGGCCCGCTGCGGGATGCCGACATGAGCGTGAGAGAGGGGCTTTCCGGTTTTGGCATTCAGCACTTGTCCGCGCAGTACAAAGTAGCTGTCCTGTTGAGCCGCAAGCAGCATAGGAAAAAGCAAAAGGATAAACAGGTAACGCATAGTTTGAGGAGTTTTTCATTAGCATGACGGTCTAACGAGCGATTTGGTTGCAAAAAGCGCAGTAAAAGTACTGCGGCATGGTTATCCGATACGTGAAGAGTATATTTGCAAAAAAAGAACGCATGAATATTCTTTTGTTGGGCAGTGGCGGCCGGGAACACGCTTTTGCCTGGAAGATGAGCCAAAGCCCGCTTTGCAAGGCTTTATTTATTGCACCTGGTAATGCAGGTACGGCCCAGCATGGGACCAATGTTGCCCTCAACCCCAACGATTTTGAGGCAGTCGGTGCTTTCGTGCTCGAAAAGGAAATCAGTATGGTGGTGGTAGGCCCTGAAGAGCCACTTGTGCGGGGGATTTACGATTATTTCAAAGCAGATGATACCCTGAAGCACGTGCGTGTGATCGGGCCTTCCGCACAAGGCGCAAAGCTGGAAGGCAGCAAAGCTTTTGCCAAAGCATTTATGGAGCAGCGCGACATCCCAACGGCCGCCTATGCTGAGTTTACACCCGATACGCTGGAAGAAGGCCTGGCTTATATTGACAATCAGGACCTGCCCATCGTGTTGAAAGCGGATGGGCTGGCAGCGGGCAAAGGCGTGCTGATCCTGCATGACCGTGCGGAAGCAAAAGCAGAACTTAAGGCGATGCTGAGCGGGAAGTTTGGAGAAGCAAGCGAGCGGGTGGTGATTGAGGCTTTTCTGGACGGCATTGAGTTTTCCGTTTTCGTGCTTACCGACGGCAAATCCTATAAAATACTGCCCATTGCGAAGGATTACAAGCGTATTGGGGAAGGCGATACCGGCTTGAATACCGGTGGCATGGGCGCCATCTCCCCGGTTCCCTTTGTAGACGATACACTGCTGAAGAAAGTGGAGAACTGGATCGTAAGCCCTACCTTGACCGGGCTGAAGGAACTGGAAGCGCCCTACGAGGGCTTTATTTTCCTTGGGCTGATCAAGGTAGGAGAAGACCCTTACGTCATCGAATATAATTGCCGGATGGGCGACCCCGAAACAGAAGTGGTCTTCCCCCGCCTGAAGAGCGACCTTGTGGAATTGCTGATCGCCCTGGGCGATGGGACATTGGAAAACAAAAAGCTGGAAGTGGAAGCGCAGAGTGCCGCCACCATCTTTCTGGTATCCGGCGGCTACCCGGAAGCCTATGAAAAAGGCAAAACCATTACCGGGCTGGAGCAGGTAGAAGGCAGCCTGGTCTTGCACGCAGGTACCAAAACCGAAGATGGCGTAGTGAAAACCAATGGTGGGCGGGTACTGGCCCTGACCTCACTTGCAGGCCATTACAAAGAGGCGGTGAAGTGCTCCCTTGAAAATGCCGCCCGTGTGCAATTTGACGGCAAATACTACCGTACCGATATTGGATTTGACCTGTAGCAGAAAGTGAGTTGGATGGGCCCGGTACAAGTGGAAATTATTGGAGGTGAAAACGGGAATGCCTACGTCAGGGTGCCGGCTGGCAGCCCTACGCAGTTGCAGGGGCTATTGCATTATGCTCAGCAGCGCCCGGCTTACGGCGGGCAGTGTGTGCTGGTGGCAGACCGGGAGGCGCTTCCCGAGAACTGGCAGTCTCTGCTTCAGGGCAGCACCTTGGGCCAGGTCATTGGCTGGGGATTTGAGGAAGCGGTGGCCTTAGGGTGCCCTTTCATTGCGCTCAACAGCCCGCCTGCCGCCCGCCAATACTTTAGCGAGCATCCGTTTACGAATACTTTATTTCTTGTACACGCTGCCGATGAGCCGACACACACCGGCCTGCTGGGCTATATGGGAGCGCCCCTGCATCAGGCCACTCTGCAGGTAGATCTGGATGCGCTTCGCCATAATCTGGAGGTACACCGCTCGGCTCTGAAGCCGGGTACAGCGGTCGCCGTAATGGTCAAAGCCAATGCCTATGGTGCCGGGCTGATTGAAACCGGAAGGGCACTGGAGCGGGCAGGTGCTGATTACCTTGCCGTTGCTTACGCCGATGAGGGGCTTCAGTTGCGCAGGGCTGGTGTGGCGTGCCCGATTATGGTCCTGAATACGGAACTGGCTGCTTTCGAGCATTTTGTACAGGGGCATTTGGAGCCGGTAGTGTACCACTTCCCGCTGCTCAAAGCGCTGGCAGGCCTGCTGGAAGAACATCAGGCTGATATGCCGGTGCATCTGGAGTTTAATACAGGCATGAATCGTCTGGGGTTCGAAACAGAGGAAGCCCCGGCCGTTGGCGATTTTATTTCCAGGCAAGCTCACATCCGGGCAGCCACTGCTTTTGCCCATCTGGCTGCCAGTGGCGCTCCGGAGCATGACCGGTTTACGGAGCAACAGATGGCGAAGTTTGCCGCGGCTTGCACCGAACTAGACCGCCACCTCGGCTATCGCCCTCACCGCCACCTGCTCAATTCAGGGGGCGTCGCCCGTTTTCCGCAATACAATATGGACATGGTGCGTTTGGGGATCGGTGTATATGGTGCAGACGAAACCAGCGTACTGCAACCCAAGCTGCGGACAGTTATGCAATTGCAGGCCTGTGTGTCACAGGTCCGTACCCTGCAACCGGGCGAGACAGTAGGGTACAGCCGGGCGGGGCAACTGCCGGCGGGTGCCAGAATCGCCACGTTGGGCATTGGCTACGCAGACGGGGTGCCAAGGGCGCTCAGCCGGGGGCGGCATCAGGTGCTGATTAACGGGCAACTGGCGCCCATAGCAGGAAATGTGTGCATGGACATGTGCATGGCCGATGTGACGGGTATCCCTGACGTGGAAGCAGGCAGCATGGCCATTATTTTTGGTACTGAACCCTCCGTGGAAGTGACAGCTGAACGGCTGGGGACCATCCCCTACGAAGTCTTCACGAACGTGGGGCCGCGCGTGCGGAGAGTCTACCTGGAAACCGTTTAGTGGAAGGTGGAAAGGTCAAAAATATGGAATACCATACGATATCGAACAGATAAGGAATACAGCAATATTTTTTAGGGTGCGGTATTTTGCTAATTTTGCGGCGGTCTCCCCTAAATTGAGAAATATTTAACAAAAACGACCATTCATGCTCAACCTAATGATTAAGCGCTTTTGGATGCTGATGGTGGCAGCAGTATTGCTGCCCGGGCTTAGCTTTGGACAGGACGACCCTGTTTTGTTTACCGTTGACGGCAAGCCGGTGCATCAGTCTGAGTTTGTATACATCTATTCCAAAACCAACGGCAAGAACGCTGACTTCTCGGAAACTTCTCTGGAGGAGTACCTGGATCTGTACGTCAAGTTTAAGCTGAAGGTAGCCAAAGCCCGCGAAATGCAGCTGGATACCATCCCTGAGCTGATGAATGAGCTCAACGGATATCGCCGGCAGCTGGCCGATTCCTACCTGATCGACAAAGAGGTAACGGAGAAGCTGATCAAAGATGCGTACGAGCGTTCCAAGCAAGATGTAGACATCAGCCACATTCTGGTAGCGGTAAAGCCGGAGGCTACAGCGGAAGAAGTAGCTGCTGCAAAAGGCAAGCTGGAACGGGCGATGAAGCGGATTGAGGAAGGAGAAGACTTTGAGATCGTTGCCCGCTCGGTTTCTGACGATCAGTCTGCAAAGAACAATGGTGGCCGGATCGGCTACGTTTCCGTGCTTTTCCCCAACGGCTTCTACGAACTGGAGAAAGCCGCCTATGAAGTCCCGGTGGGCAAACTGAGTGGCCCGATACGCACAGACGCCGGCTTCCATGCCTTGCTGGTACATGACCGCCGCCCTGCCCGGGGAGAAGTGGAAGCTGCGCATATTTTGTTGCGGACCGACGGAGATGAAGACGAAAAAACGGTCAAGGCACGCATCGACAGTGCTTATCAGGCTTTAGAAGGTGGTGCCGACTTTGAGGCTATGGCAAAAGCCATTTCTGAAGATTCCCGTACCGCTACCAAAGGTGGGTATATTGGGTACTTTGGGATCAACAGTTACTCCAAGGATTTTGAAGAGGCTGCTTTTGGCCTGAAGGAGGAAGGCAGCTACAGCAAACCGGTAAAAACAAGTGTTGGCTGGCACATTCTAAAACTGATTTCCCGCCGGGGCATACAACCTTACAACATTGAGCGGGGTCGTTTAGAGAACGAGATTAAAAAGGATAACCGGTTTGAACAGGCCAAAGCCGCTATGGTGGCTCAGATTAAAGAAGAGGCCGGCCTTAAGGAATTTCCCGATGCGTTGAATCAGTTCACCGCGTCGCTGACCGATACCTTCCTGACCTTCCGCTGGCGGGCACCGGAGACGCCTTCTGAGGCTGTGCTGTTTCAGTACGGTGAGGATTTCAAGGTGACCGTAGGTGACTTTGCGGACTATCTGGAGCGGGCATCCCGTGAGCGCATCCGTATGGGGCGTGGCAAAGAAGTTGCAGCAGCCGTGCAGTCGCTTTACGATACGTACCTGGACGAAAGTGCCATGCGTTACGAAGAGAAGCAGCTGGAGGCTAAATACCCGGACTTCAAAGCGCTGATGCGGGAGTACGAAGAAGGCATACTGTTGTTTGAGGCTACCAAACGCCTGGTTTGGGACAAAGCCTCTCAGGATACGGTAGGCCTCGAAAAGTTCTATGAAAAAGTAAAAGGCAAGTACCGCTACGGCAACCGTGCTGAAACCAGCATTTACCGGGTTTCCAATGAGTTGAAAGATCAGATGGAGGAAGTGCGTGCCTTTATCGCAGACAACGGCCCGGAAGCCGTGCTGGCAAAATACAATGACCCGGATGCGACGTTCCCGCTGATCACTCATGAATCCAAGGACCTGGACAAAACGTTGTACCCGGAGTTCAAAAGCATGGAGTGGAAGAAGGGGGCGATGTCACAGTCTGAGCCTAATCCGCAGGCACAGAAATTCAAGATTGTCAAAATTGAAGAACTGCTGGAGCCCCGGATGAAAACGCTTGATGAAGCACGCGGCTACGTCGTGGCGGATTATCAGGACTACCTGGAAGCGCAATGGGTGGAAGAGCTGCGCGAAACCTACGAGGTGGATATCAACCGCAAAGTGTTCAAGAAGCTCATTAGGGAATAGAAGGCATGCTGTAAGGGGCGAAAGCCGGGCAGGCCCTTTGCCGTCCGGCTTTCGCCGTTTTATTATCCAATACAGTCTAAAAGACCGACTATGAGAAGGATAAGGTTTTCCGTACTGTTGGTGGGGGTATTGCTCGGCCTGTCATCCTGTGCCGGAGAGGATGGGGAAACTGCCGCCGAGGACCAATTGCTGGCGAAGGTGCACAACAAAGCCCTTTACATCTCGGATATGGAAGGGATGTTCCCGGACGGCACCTCTGGCAAAGACAGCGCCATCATCATTCAGATGTTTACCAACCGGTGGATGCGGGAAGCACTGCTGCTGCATGAGGCCGAGCAGAATATTCCGAGCGATCTGAATATTGATAAACTGGTGCGTGATTACCGGGCTTCACTGATCCGGCACAACTACGAAAAGATCCTGGTACAGGAGCTGCTCGACAGTACGGTGACCGATGAGCAGCTGGCTGAATTTTATGAGCGCAATAAGCAACAGTATCAACTCGAAACCCCTATTGTCCGTTGTTACTTTGTGAAGGTGCCCATGCCGGTGCCGGAAGCGAATGAGCTGCGGCAGTTGTGGAATAATAAACAGGAAGACCTGAAGCCGCTGGTCGATTACTGTTCCCGGAATGCAGACGCCTACCTTCTGAACGACAGTACGTGGTACAAGGTAGAAGACATTGCCCGGGAGATGCCCAAAGGTACGGTGACGGTGGACAACATCAGCGCCAAGCAGGATTTTAGTCAGCGGGACGATGAGTACCAATATTATTTTAAGGTATTCGAGGTGAAGAACCGGAAAGATATCGCACCGCTTTCGTACATAAAAGGGCAGGCCCGGAAGGTCATCCTGCGCAACCGAAAAGAGAAATTACTGGAAGATAAGATCGAAGCCATGTATCAACGGGAGCTTCGGCGCAACAACATCAAGACATATTACTGATTATGGATACAGCAATGAAATATTGGATTAGCGCTCTGTGCCTCTTGTTCATCGGAACAAACGGCTGGGCACAACGAGAGGTGATTGACAAAGTCGTTGCCACCGTTGGCGGAGAGCTGGTCCTGCTCTCAGAAGTGGAGGAACAACGTGCACTGATGGCTTCTCAGCAGTCCAACCTGCCGGATGACGTCCGCTGCAACATCATGGACCAGATCATGGCCAACAAGCTGTTGCTCAACCAATCTAAGCTGGACAGTATCATGGTGACGGACGAAGAGGTGGAAGTACAGCTGGACGCCCGTATTGAGCGTATCCTTGGCTTCATGAACAACGACGTGACCCAGTTTGAGGAATACTACGGGCAGTCGATCAACGAAGTGAAAGCGCAGTTCCGGGAAGACCTGAAGAATCAGCTGCTCGTGGATCGTATGCGCGGAAATATTATGGCAAGTGTGACGGTCACGCCATCGGAGGTCAAAACCTTTTTCAATTCCATTCCGCAGGACAGCCTTCCCTATTTTAATTCTGAAGTGGAGATCGGCGAGATCGTATACAAGCCTAAGGTCAATAAGGAAGAGCGGGAGCGGGCGATCAGCCTGCTGGAAGAACTGCGCGAGCGGATTGTGGAAGGTGGCGAGAGCTTTCCCGAGCTGGCCGGAAAGTACTCTGACGATGGTTCTGCCCGTGCCGGAGGCGACCTGGGCTGGGCGAAGCGGGGGCGCTATGTGCCTGAATTTGAAGCCGCTGCCTTCCGTCTGGAAAAGGACGAAATCTCTCCGGTGATCGAATCGGAGTTTGGTTTCCACATTATTCAAATGCTGGAGCGCCGGGGCAACTCCATACGGGTACGCCACATTCTTATCAAGCCCGATATTACGGATGCCGATCTGGAGCTGGCCAGAAACCGCCTGGACAGTGTCCGCCACCTGGTGATGGACGACTCCATTAGCTTCTCTCTGGCTGTAAAGCGGTTTGGCAATGAAGACCAGCAAAGCTACAATAACGACGGGCGGATGGTGAACCCGGCGACTGGCAATACCTTCTTCGAAATTGGTGACCTGGACCCCGATATTTACTTTACCGTGGATACGATGGATGTGGGGGAGATCTCCGCGCCGTTTATGTTCCGTGACCCGACCGGGGAGCGCTATTTCCGGGTGGTGCAGTTGCAGTCCCGTTCCAGCCCGCACAAAGCGGACCTTAGAAAGGATTATTCCAAGATTCAGATGGCTGCGATCGAAGCTAAGAAAAGCGAATTTATCAGCGACTGGGTTTCCGATAAAGTAGGGGCTACCTATATCGATATTGACCCCATGTTTAATGGTTGCCCGGTGTTGAGGAAGTGGACGGTCGACAAGACGGCGAGGCCCTGATTTTTTGCCCGGGGAACCCTTCTCCGGGCAAAACTTTCTGCATTACCGTTCGTTAGATTGCAGTAACTTAACATGCAAACTGCGAAAGCTATATGCACGATATAGAGCCTTATTATCGCTGGAGAGGAAAGTACATTTCGGCTCATGATGAGCGCTCTCCGTTCTATGGGCGGACCTACAGCGAGTTTACCTTTTCCAATAAAGTCTACAATTACTTTATCCACCCGCAGTGGGATGACTTTGGCTCGGATACGCTCTACCTGAAAGTCATTTATGCAGACTACGATGAAGCCTTTGCCATTATTGAGCTCATTGGTGAGTGGAACGATGCAATGTACAATGATGTCATGTACCTCAAGCGGGAGGTGATCGACCGGATGTCTGATCAGGGCATCTGCAAATACATCATGGTCTGCGAAAATGTCCTCAACTTTCACGGTTCAGACGATTGCTACTACGAAGAGTGGTACGAGGACGTGGTGGAAGAAGGCGGCTGGATTTGCTTTGTCAACACCCTGCCGCATGTGAATGAGGAAATGAAAGACACCCAATTGCATCAGTTTGTTAACTTTGGCGATGCATTCAACGACATCAACTGGCGCCCCCACAAGCCTAAATTGTTTTTCAAGGCCATGGATGCCCTGGTACACGGTGAACTTCAGCGGTATTTGCCGGAGGAGCTGTGATTAATACAACTACATGCATCAATCCGGATTCGTCAATATTATCGGCCGGCCCAACGTCGGCAAATCCACGCTCATGAACGCCCTCGTGGGCGAGCGTATGTCCATCATTACCAACAAACCACAGACTACCCGCCACCGCATCATCGGCTTGGTGAGCGGGGATGATTATCAGGTGGTCTTCTCCGATACGCCGGGGGTAATTGAAGCGCCTTCCTACCGTATGCAGGAGTCGATGAACCAATTCGCATTCTCCACTTTCGAGGATGCGGACATTATGATGTTTGTGACGGAACCTGGCGAGCATTATGCGGATGACGACCCCATCATTCAGCGCCTTCAGAACGTTAAAGTGCCGCTGTTTCTCATCATCAACAAGATTGATACTGTGGATGATGGCCGGGTGCTGGAGCTGATCCAACTTTGGAACGACCGGATCCCTTTTACAGAAACTGTCCCCATTTCAGCGCTGCAAAAGCTGAATACCGAGCGCCTCATGGAAGTGATTATGAAATACCTGCCTGAGGGCCCTGCCTTTTACCCAAAAGATCAGCTGACGGACCGGCCGGAGCGCTTTTTTATAAGCGAGATCATCCGGGAAAAGATACTGCTGCTGTACCAACAGGAGATTCCCTACTCCTGCGAAGTGATTGTTACCTCTTTTAAAGATGGGGAAACGAAAAAGGGCGAACCGCTCGTGCGCATCGGAGCGGAGATATTCGTTGCGCGGAAAACCCAAAAGTCCATCATCATTGGCAAGGGCGGTAGCGCTATTAAAAAACTAGGCATGGAAGCCCGCAAAAGTATTGAAGAGTGGCTGGAGAGCAAGGTGTTTCTGGAGCTGCATGTGAAGGTGAAAGACAACTGGCGGGATGATGAGCGGTCGTTGAAGCATTTTGGGTATTAGCAAGCTATCGCCTCACTTCATAGTCTTTACCAATCTCAACCTTATACTCCCGTATCGCCATCGCCTGATCGTACTGCCGGGGATCAATACCGGTTTCCAGTAGTTTTTCCACGGGGGCGCTGCAGTGCGCGCAGGCCCCTTCCACAATCACATCGCCGGCAGGGTTGAGCCAGAGTTGCTCCGGCAGCACAGCGTTGTCTTCCTTTTGGCGGCAGGCCGGGCAGAAGACATCCCTGAGCGCAGCGGCGTAGCGGGGCTTGAAATTCCTGCCCATGATCAGTTGCAGGTCCTCTTCAGTGATGGAAATGTCGACGTACATACGGCTTTTGTTATCTTCGGAGCAAATCTGCGTTTTATGAAAAGTTATGTATACAACGGTCTGGTCTTCGTATGGTTTGCGATGGTCATTGTAGCATGCAGCCCCAAGGTGCCCGTAGTGGAACCCGGAATGGTTATCACACAGTCTACCAACTTTGAAGCAGACACCCTGGTATTGCCAAGCGACAGCCTGGGCCGACCGGTCCTCGTGATAGAGGGGGAGGGGCTTACGGTTGACTTTGGGGGCACGCTGCTGAGGGGAAGTTTGGCGGATAGCCTGCCTGATACCTTCACCGGTCTGGCAGTACTCGTGCGCAACAGCAAAAATGTGACCATCCGCAACCTCAATGCCCACGGATATAAGGTTGCCCTAATGGCGGAAAACACCGACAGCCTTTTGCTGGAAGACTGCGATTTCAGCTACAACTACCGGCAGCGGATGAAAAGCACACCGGAAGCTGAGGACCTCAGCGACTGGCTCTATTACCACCACAACGAATCGGACGAATGGCTCCGCTATGGCGCAGCGGTCTACCTCAAAGCATGCGATGCCGCTACCGTACGCCGCCTCCGCGTCACCGGCGGGCAAAACGGGCTGATGATGGCCCACTGCAATAACGGCACGTTTTACAACAATACCATTCACTTCAATTCCGGCATCGGGATTGGGTTGTACCGCAGCAGCCACAACCGGGTGATGCACAACCGGCTCGACTGGAATGTACGCGGCTTCAGTTACGGGGTGTACAGCAGGGGGCAGGACAGCGCCGGTATTTTGTGTTATGAGCAAAGCTCGAATAACGTTTTCGCCTATAACGCCGCCACCCATTCCGGTGATGGGTTCTTCCTCTGGGCCGGTCAGCATACGATGGACACGGGCGAGGGCGGCTGCAACGACAACATCATCTTCGGCAACGACTTTTCCCATGCCCCCACCAACGGCATTGAGGTGACCTTCAGCCGCAACATCATAGCAGGCAACCGGCTGGAAGCGTGCCGCTACGGCATCTGGGGCGGCTACAGCTACGAAAGCCTGATGAGCGCCAATACCATCACCAACTGCGACTATGGCATTGCCATTGAGCATGGGCAGGACAATACCGTATTGTACAACAGCTTTGATAGCTGCGAGGTGGGGATTAAGCTGTGGGAGCGGCCAAAACAGCCCGAAGACTGGGGCTATGCACAGCAGCGGGAGGTGCAAAGCCGGGACTATCGCATTCAGCACAACCTTTTTTACAAGACAAACGTCCCGCTTGCCATCTCCGGTACGGACCAGGTGGCCATCAATGATGACAATCAGTTTTATGCGTTCCAAACCTTGCTAAAGGCGGAACAGCCGAATGAGCGCCTCGTGCTGGTGAAAAACCGGATTGGTGAGGGTGATCTTGGGTATGCTGCGCCCTTCGCCCGTGACAATCCCCCGGCAGCGCTGCCTGCTCCCAAGGAGGGCCGTGACCTGGTAAAGGCTGTACCGAAGGAAGCTCCCCTTGAGCAATACCGGCCAGAACCCTTATCCGATGGGATGGATGCCCGGCTTCCGGAAACACATCTGAGAGGGCGGAAGTACATCCTGGTCACCGAATGGGGCCCTTACGATTTTCGCCGGCCTATTGCGTGGAAGCGGGCGGCAGATGAGGAGACAATGACCTTCCTGCTCCTCGGGCCGCAGGGCAACTGGCGCCTTGCCGGAGGCGAGGGTTTCACCCGGGTGACGCCTAAGACCGGGACTTTCCCCGCTACTGTCACTGCCCGGATTGATCCGGGAGCTACGGAGTATGCCCTGGATTTTGAGTTTGTGGGGGAAGCGGTGACAACGGAATTTGGCAAGGAGTTGAAGCGGGGCGCAGGCGTTTCTTTTCACTGGAAGGATTAAGCATGAAGCCTGAATTGAACCTGGTCTCCGGGTCGGCACTGCGCAAGGATTGGTAAGTCGTTGGTGCTTACCTGAGCCAGTCTGGGGTAGCCACCGGTCGTCTGCGCATCCGCCATCAGAATAATGGGCTGGCCAGAGGGCGGGACTTGGATGGTGCCGGGCAATACAGCGGAAGATAGCAGGCCAGGCAGGTGTTCTGTTTCGGGTAATGGTTCCGCTAAGCGCAGTCCCATACGGTTTGAATCCTTGCTCAGGGTAAAGGGCTGACTAAGGAAATGCGACCTGGCTGAGTTGGAAAAAGCAGCCCACTCCGGTCCGGGAAAGACACTGATTTTGTGAGTTTTTGAGAAAACAGGATGTTCTTTGAGCGGGATTTGTCTGATTTCGATTTCGGGAGCGTTCTGAATATTCAGGCGTTGCCCGGATTGCAGCCGGCTATCCGGTGTAAGCACCTCAGACTGATAGGGCGGCGGGCTGCAACTGCCCAGCCATTGTTGAACCTGCCAGTCACCACGGATGGCGAGATAAGTACGGCAACCCTGCTGCATGCCCCCGATGTTGAGGACGGCCCCAGGTGCTACATTCACAGTGGTGTAGCGTGAGATGAGTTGCCCATTTAGCGTAGGGCGGGCCATTGCTCCCGTCAGCGCAATTTGCGCCGGGCCATGGAAGCGGAGCCGTGGGCCAAGGAGTGTGCTTTCCACTACGGGGGTGCCTAAAGGGTTGCCCACCAATTGATTAGCCAGAGCTGCGGATTGCCGGTCCATCGCACCACCGAGCGGAACACCCTGTGACTGATAACCCGGGCGCCCTTCATCCTGTAGGGTGTCGAACAATCCGGCCGATATGATTTCCACTTCCAGCATGCGTCAGGCGGGTTTGAAAATGACGGTGTCGCCGGGGCGCAGCAAGAATGGGTCTTGGGCTTCGGCATCAAACACTTTTAGTGGGGTTTGGCCAATAATCTGCCAACCGCCCGGTGCCTCAAAGGGATAAATGCCGGTCTGTGCGCCCGCCAGCCCTACGGCACCGGCAGGGACGGACTGGCGGGGTGTTTGCTTGCGGGGGCAGTGGAGGGCTTCCGGCAAAGGGCTGAGGTAAGGGAAGCCGGGCAAAAAACCGATCAGGTAGACGCGGTAGGGGCGGTTGGTGTGAAGCTCAATGACCTCGGCCTCGGAAAGCCCGGTGCGCTGCGCGACTTCAGGCAGGTCGGCACCATTATAGTCCACTGGAATTTCGAGGGTGCGCCGGGTATGTTTGGTAGCTGGCTCAGGAGTTTCAAGAGCCTGGATTTTTTTTGCCAGTGTATCGAATGCAATTTGCAAAGGGTTGAACACCACTGTAAGGGAGCAGTAGGCCGGAATACTGTACGCCACACCTTTGATAGCTGCCTGCTCAATGGCTTGCTGCCAGGCCTGCACCGTGGCATTAAGCTCCGGGTCTATGCGCTGTTCCCAGTTGATAAGCAGGGCGCGGTCGCCAAAGGGTTGGATGTTCATAGGCTGCCTTTTTGAATGCCGGTCTGCCGGAAAAAGTGGTCGAGCGCCTGCAGAATGGGTACGGCCATTGGGTTGTCCCCATGTATGCACAGGCTATCGGCCTGAAGGGGCAGGCGGCTACCGGAATGAGTCGTTATCATCCCTTCCATGAGGATTTGGCGGACTTGTTCGACTGCTTCAGCGGGGTCGTGCAAGATTGCGCCCGGTTGATTCCGGCTCAGCAGTTGCCCGTCCGGGGTATAGCGGCGGTCGGCAAAGGCTTCCCGGAGGAAGCCCATACCTGCATTGCCGGCAGCCCGCTCAAGCGCAGAATCGGGTAGCCCCATCACCTGTAAGTTGGCGTCAATGGATTGAAAGACCGCCACAGCGAGCTGAGCCTGCCTTTCATCCCCACAAAGCGTATGGTACAGTGCACCGTGCGGTTTGACATACGACAATTGCCCGCCCAGGCTTTCCACCATGCCTTTTAGAGCACTGACCTGATACCGGAGCATCGCCTGTAGCGCTGCTGCCGGTAGCTCCATAGGTTGCCGGCCAAAGTTCTGCCGGTCAGGGTAGGAGGGGTGGGCACCGATGCGCAAGCCATGTTTCAGGGCCTGCAGAATTGCCCTTTCGATAAAAACCGGATCCCCGCCGTGAAACCCGCAAGCGATGTTGCAGGAGGACAGGTAGGGAAAGATCTCCGCTTCGTGATGGAAGCGTTTGGTGCGGGTGCTTTCGCCCAGGTCAGCGTTGAGGTCTATTGCAGGATTCATCAATTTCTACTTTGGAAACGGTAGCCAAAGTTAAGCTTGGCATACGGTAGAGGGCCACCAAACTCATCAGAAAGCGAGCGGCCAAGGCCAAAGCCTACGTCAAACAGCACGCCTCTTTCCGAAACGGTTTTGTATCCAAAACTGAAACCAGGGCCAACCCCCAGGTCTGTACCACCACCTACAAACATGCCAATATTGAAGCCATCATGCCCTCTTTTGGGCGTCAGGTAGTAGCGGGCATTAAGGTTGACCACCCCTCCACCTTCTGCAGCAAGGACGTAACCTTCCAGGCCCAAATTATTGGCTACAGGAATCTCTAGGGTCGCTACGAGTGCCGGTACCAACAGCGCAAAGGGAGAAACACTTAAGTCAGTTTGCGCATGGAGCAGGCCTTTGGAGGCGGTCAATAAAGCAATAACCAGGATTAGTTTTCGCATGATAAATGCATTTTTTGATGAGGATAATAGTATTAAAATATACAGAGAGGGACAGAGGCTTGTACTTCAGCCTCTGCCATCCTCTATTGTTTTCTTACTGTTTTACGACTTTGAAAAGCCGGGGCAGGCCCACATGCTCAAATCGTAAAAAGTAGGTGCCAGCTGGCAGGTCATACAAAGATACAATGCCGCGGGTGATTTCGCCATAGTTCACCAACCGGGCATGCCGTACCGTTTGTCCTGAGGTATTGAGAATCCGGACGGGCAGGAAATTGGTGTTGTCCAGGCCGCGGATTTCCACCTGCACAAAACCGTCGGTGGGGTTGGGGTAAAGTTTTACTTCTTTTCCGAAGAAGTTGTTGGTTAGGGAAGAGGTCATTTCGACCGTCACCTGAAGGCTTTGCTCGCAGCCTGCTCCATCGCGCACCCTGACCGTATAGTTGCCGGGGGCAAGTCCTTCAAACAGGTTGCTGTCCTGAAAGGCGCCATTGCCGATTTGATAAGTCAGGTCACCCTGTCCTCCGGTCACATTGATTAGAATCCTGCCGTTGGGCTGGCCCCCGGTGGCATTGGTGACCTCCGCTGACAAATCCAGGGCGCAGGTAGCTAAAGTCACTAGGGTATCTGCCAGGCAGCCGTTGACATCCCGTCCCACACATTCGTAGGCCCCACCGATGAGATTTGAGAATACCGGGCTGCTTTGGAAGGTATCTCCGCCGTTGATGCTGTATTCGAAGTCTTCCAGGCCGTTGGAAAGGCTGAGGATGATGCTGCCGTCCTCTGCGCCCGGTGCTGATTCGTTCAGGATGGAGGCATCTATGGACAACAGGCAGTTGAAGGTTGCGCAGAATGATCGCTGCGTCTGTGTGCCAAAATTTATGTCGTCGCCGAGTTGGGCGAGGATGTTACCTTCTCCATCAATAATTTCAAAATCACCGGCAGGCGGGCCAACCAGGCCGTCGCCCCAGCTGTCATAAAGCACGAAAAGGTAACAGGCGTCCGGAAGGCAAAATTTGGCTTCTATCAGTTCTTCCTCCAGTTCGTAGGGCCCTCCTTCGGCAATGACGTTGCCCATGAGGTCCCGGATTTCCCAGGAGGTTTCCTCCGGGTAGGAGTCTGTCAACAGCCGAACGGTAACTTCCTGCCCGTCGAGCACCGCTTCAAACTGTATTTCCCGGCTGTCGTTGGTCTGATTCTCGTCATTGACTTCATTGGGGAAGCCTACGCTCACGGCAAATTCGTTGATGCCGTTGTTGAGCGGTGATAGCTCGATAACGATGGTTTCCGTAGCTCCGGGCGCCAGGCTGCCTTCCCATTCAATATCATCTCCGATCATCCCGTTTAGCCCGGTGGAGATAAAGGCAGAGAAGAGGGTGTCCACGCCGGCATTCTGAATGACAATCTCAACCAGGGCTGAGGTGTCGCAGACATTTTGCTCCAGGCCCAGCACATTGGCAATGGCGACATCATTGCGGGGGAGCTGTTCTACCTGTACCCTGAGGGTATCGTTAAAGTTGGCGGTATCCAGCGGGTGGCTGGTGAAAAGCAGGAAATCGTAAGTGTCGATCAGCGTCATATCCACGGTCTCCGCAAAGGTATGCAGGTACACGCTGTCTGAAGGGAGGGTGTCCGTAATGGTATCTGTGAACACCATGCCGTTTTCAAACTGGAAGCCAACGGTGTAGTTGGACATGGGCTTGTAGCCAAAATTCCGCACCGCTACCTGCACGGCTTCTGCATCGGTGAGGTAGCCGGAGGACTGTGGAGAAGTAAGGGCCTGAATGCCTACATCGTTGGAGTCCCGGCGGAGCTTTGCAGACATGATTTTGGTGCTCCAAAGCCCGTCCGGCCCCATATATTCTCCGGTGAACCAGAAATCGGTGCCAGTCAGTGGGTCGATCGCCATAGCGGCATAGTCCCCCCAGCGGGCGCCATTTTGTGAGCTGAGCCCTTCGGCAAATTCGTATTCCTCCACTGTCATGATGCCAAGCGGGTCTCCGTTGAGGCGGCCTGTGTAGCGCAGGGACAGCTCGCGGGTGGGCCCGCCAACGGAATAAGCCATGAGGATGTTGCCATTGAAATCCATGGAGATGCCACCGGCAAACCGGCTCAGCCCGTCATCCTTGCTGTAGGTGCCTTCCTGGTAAATGGACCAGTCACTGTTGCCGTTTTTCCGGAGCTCTATCCAGCGCAAACCCGCGCGGTCCATGCCGTCCACATCCACTGCGAAGTGGAGCAGGATGGATTCATGCGAACCGAAGTTGAGGTAGGGCACCCGATGGAGGATGATATCCTTGAGGCCATCTACCAGTTGTCCGTTAGGTTGTTCAATGCAGTCGAAGAAGCTTCCATTGGGGCAGATTTCAGCATCAAAGGGAGCGCCAACCATATCTGAGGGGCCAGAGACAAAATTGCCGGCATCATCTGCCCAGTCAAGATGGACTTCCCAAAGCTCTATTTTATCCTGCCCGCCATCCCAGGCATCATCGTACATTCTTACTACGTAGCCGGGTGCATTTGTAGGCGGAGGGTTGTTGCCGTCCCAGTCTACCGGGGTAGCGACCTGAAAACCTCCACCCGGGAATTTTGGGATGCCCAGCCGTTGCACCCCGGGCGCTTCGCCCTGTAGCATAGCTGCGCGTTCCAAAGCATAGATGGGCACGTTGTCATCAGAGGGCTCATTGGTGGTGACCAGGTAGGCATTATGCCAAATGGAATACTTGGGGTAATCCGGGAAGCTTGGCGTTTGAAAGCGGTAGGCATGCCATTCGCCTGCCGGGTCATCCGTCACTGAGATGGCTACGAGGAGGGCATTCCCACCAAAGTCCTGAAATTCCGAGATCATCCATCGTTCTGCTGCGTGGTCCCAAAGCACGATGGGGTCGCCCAGGCCGGAAACGCCGAACCCGGCCCAAAGTGCAGATAGCGAAGGTAGGTTAAGGGTTAGGTTGCCCTCAAGGTCGTAGACGCGCAAAGTGGCTCCTCCGCTGGAGTTAGCCATTTGGATATACTGCTTGCCATTGAGGTCGCCACAGGGGTCGGGCGGAGATATGCCCCCCGAAGCGGGCCGGTCGATGCCTTCGAATACGATAGACGGCTCCACCATCAGGTTTTGGCTGCGCAGTTGCTGGGCTTCGAACCTGGGGTCAGGGCCTTTGGGCAATGCCGTTGCTGCGGCGTTGCGCGGTATATGCTGGCGCTGCGTGAAGTTTGGGATTTCCTTCGGGATAACCTTGCGGAGTTTAGCTTTCCCGGTCCGGTCCCGGCTGAAGTCAGCAAGTTCCGTAAGGGCGGGGCTTTTGCCTAAATATTCAGCAGTGCTCCGCTCAGCGGGGAGCGTAAGTTGCTGAGCCGTTAATAGGGCAGGGATGCTGAGCAGCAGCAAAAGTAGAGTCGTAGTCCAGTTTTTCATTATTCTTTCAGTGGTTTTGAGTGGGCAAGCGCAGTAGTATATGGTTCGCTTTTCCCTGTTTTAGACCCTGAATATAGCAGATTGAAAGGGGCTCCGGGTAATTTGCTGTCAAAATTGTATTTACCTTTGCCAAAAATCTGAGCCGATGTCTAATCTAGCTGATGCTGTACTGGAGACGCATATGAATTTACCGGGCCAAACGGCTTTTTATCGCGGGAAGGTGCGCGATGTATATACCGTAGGCGCTAAGCTGGTAATGGTTGCTTCCGACCGTATCTCCGCATTCGATTATGTGCTGCCCCGCCCCATTCCCTACAAAGGGCAGGTGCTGAATCAGGTCGCCACTCATTTTTTGCAGGCTACGGCCGATATCGTGCCCAATTGGCTGGAAGCTGTGCCCGACCCCAACGTTGCCGTCGGTGCTTCCTGTACCCCATTTAAGGTGGAAATGGTGATCCGCGGCTACCTCGCCGGGCATGCGTGGCGGGAGTACAAGTCGGGCAAGCGTGCATTGTGCGGTGTCCCGATGCCGGAAGGGATGAAGGAAAGCGACCGGTTCCCGGAGCCCATTATCACCCCGGCGACCAAAGCCGAAGAGGGGCATGATGAGGATATCAGCCGGGAAGAGATCATCGCGCAGGGCATTGTGAGCGAAGCAGACTACATCCAACTCGAGCAGTACACCCGGGCGCTTTTCCAGCGGGGTACAGAGATGGCTGCAAAACAAGGCCTGCTATTGGTGGATACCAAGTACGAATTCGGGAAGCGGGACGGCAAAATTTACCTCATCGATGAAATCCATACGCCGGACAGCTCCCGCTACTACTACGCAGAGGGGTACGAAGAACGGCAGCGGCAGGGCGAGCGGCAGAAACAGCTCAGCAAGGAATTTGTGCGCGAGTGGCTGATGGAGCATGGCTTTCAGGGCAAGGAAGGGCAGATCATGCCGGTGATGCCGGATGGTTTCATCGAGCAGGTTTCTGAGCGTTACATTGAGCTCTATGAGCGCATCACCGGCCTGGCCTTCGAGCGCACCGATACAACGGGCATCGACGAACGCATTGAGCGCAACGTCCTGGCTTACCTGAAAACATCTTAGGCACTTACGCCCTCCACATACCCCTTCAGGTATTGGAAGTGAGGGCCTAATTTGCCACCAGCTGCAACGGTCGCCCGCTCTATCACTTTGCTGTCAGGCTTCAACAGTTCGGGCAGGATATGGTCCATAAACTGTTGCCCAAAAGCCTTGGAGGCATCCCGGGGCAGCTCATTGGGCAGGTTGTCAATCGTCATCATGTCCACTGCATGAGGCTGATAGGGCGCCGTCTCGCTTCCGGTAGAAGGGTCAAAGCCAAAGACGGGCTCCGGTATGGTACTGGGCCGCAGGGTAGAGGGGATGGAGGAAACCGGTGCAATATCGCAGGTGACATCCGCAATGACCTGAATGTTGAAGTCTGGCGCCTGCATCTCTTCTTTAGTGAAAAAGGCGGGGGCTTCGTTATCCCAGTAGATGCCGTTGATCATCACGTCGGCTGCAGCAGCGTAGGGCCCGAATATGCTTTTGTAGGCAGCTGGGTTTTCGTAGAAATCCTGCTTTCGAAAAGGCTTCCCGTCTTTGCGGGCGGCATAATCGGCGCAGGCCAGCACGGTGAATACGGCTTCGTCGTAGCGGTTGCTCAGGAAGTCATCAGGCGCCACTTCGCGCAGCCCCATATCGCGCAGTACAAGGGCCGCTCCTTTGCCCACCCGGCCCGTGCCTGTCAGCACGACTTTCATGGCAGGCCATTGCATCCGTTTGTAGATTTGGCGGGCTTCGGCATAGTCCAGGCAATCTTTCATGCGTACCAAATTGAAGTGCCCGGTGCGCTTTCCGTAGGTCATAATGCCATTATGGGCGCCCACCATGCCGGCGAATTTGCCGAATGCAATCAGGCGCTTGCCCCGCTCATCCGTCAGGACCTCGTAGTCGATCAGGCGGATGTTTTTTTCCAGTACTGTTTGCAGCAGCTTCCGGTTGTAGGACTGCTCCTTGATGGTATGGGAGAAGAAGCAATACGTTTTGTCAGGGATCAGCTGGTCAACGGGCACTTCCTTGACGCCCATCAGCACCTGACAGGCTTGCATGTTTTCTGTCAGCCTGATGTTTTGGTGCCGGTAAGCCTCATCGGGGTAACAGCGCCCCGGGGAAGGCTGAACGACGATGTCCACGCCTTCATACTTTCCCATAATGGAGGCGCATTGTTCAGGAATAAGCGGAACGCGGGAGTCTGGCGGGATTTTACCCTCACGGATAATGCCAATTTTCATGAGCTATAATTTTGGTGACTGAAGGAGCTTTACCCCTCGTTTTATTTGGTTGCGGGTAAAAATATGGAAATCGGTGAGAACTGAAAGCAGGCAGGGCGATTATTCTGTTTCCGGTTCTTCTGCGAAGAAATAAAAGATAAGATAGGTGGTCGGGGTATCTTGCTGATTTACAAGCGTGTACGGTGTGCGCCCGTCAAAAAACAGCGCGTCGCCGGTATGCAAATCAAGAACGGTTTCCTCCAGATGGAATTTCATGCTCCCACTGATCATGCAAACAAACTCATAGGCTGAGGTGGACACCTGCGGGCGTTGATTGCCCGGGGCGAGGGTGACAAAGGAAATTGGAAAATCATTGCCGCCTACCGTGTGCTCAAAGATGGACGGATCGTTGAAACGAATGGCGCTTTTCTCCTTGGCATAAGGCGCGAAGTGCTCTTTTCTGCTGTATGTGGCGGAGGCTTTTGGGTATTTGGGTAGTGTGGCTATCTTTTTTTCAAGAACTTTGGGGCGGGCCACGTAAGTTGGCTGCGGGTTTTTACGGCTTGAGCTGACGGTATGAGCATAGCCACGCTGCTCTTCCGTGTGCAGGCACAGGTGTGCTTTAGGCAAAAGGAACGAAGCTTATCCGCTCAGCCTTCTGTCCGGGAACCTGCTCTATCATTATACAAAACACAATCATGAAAAATCAACTGATCTTTTTCGTTCTGGCGATTTTTACAGCAAGTTGCAGTTCGCAGGCACCAAAAGAAGCGCCTGCTGCTGTTCCGGTCACCCGCATTGCCTTTGGTTCCTGCGGTCATCAGGATCAGGTACAGCCCGTGCTGCGGCTGGCGGCAGCGCAACAGCCTGATGCCTTTGTCTTTCTGGGTGACAATATTTACGGGGACACGCACAATATGGACACCCTCCGCAATAAGTATGAGCGTTGGATGGCTAAGCCGGAGTATCAGGCGCTGAAGGACAGCACAACCATTTTGGCCACCTGGGACGACCACGATTACGGCTGGAATGACAGCGGGCGGCACTATCCGGAAAAGGAGTTGTCCAAAGCCATTTTTCTGGATGTATTTGAAGTGCCGGAAGGCGATGAGCGGTACACCCGCCCCGGGATTTATGCTGAATATTATTTTGAAGCCGGAGGCAAGACGGTTCAGGTCATTTTGCTCGACACCCGTACCTTCCGGGATGATGTACGCCCCTACGAAGGACAGGAAGTGGATACGGTAGCCTTTCATTACGAGCTTGGGTACTGGCCTTACGAAACGGAAGATTCCACATTGCTGGGCGAGGCGCAGTGGGCATGGTTGGGCAAGGTGCTGGAAAAGCCGGCGGATCTGCGCGTTATTGCCAGCAGTACGCAGTTTGGAATTACTTACAACGGCTATGAAGCCTGGGCCAATTTTCCGCACGAACAGGAGCGCATGTTGGAGTTGATCAAAGCCAAACAAGCAAATGGCGTTGTCTTTATTTCCGGGGATGTCCACTATGCGGAGGTGTCCAAAGTGTCTCACCCGGGCTTGTACCCGATCTACGATGTCACCTCAAGCGGCATTACTTCCACCTGGGGCTTCGCTACGCCCAACGATAACCGCGTTCAGGGCCCGGTGATGGAAAACCATTTTGGCTTGCTGGAAATGGATTGGGAAAAAGAGGAGCTGCGCATGAAGGTTATCGATGTGGCGGGACAGGAGCGCTTTGCGGAGACGGTGGCTTACAAGGAGTTGAAAACCTGGTAGGCTTCTTTCTTCAGTTGTGATGGGCGGCGTGACGATGAACCAAATCCCCCCTTCAGAGGTCATTAATAAAAAAACTTTGAAGCTATGAAGATGAAAACAATGTTAACCCTGGCGCTCTTTAGCCTTTTTTTCAGCAGTTGTGTCGTCATCCGCCCTGGTGAAGTCGGGGTGAAACAACGCCTCGGCAAGATCAGCAATGAAGCTTTATCAGAAGGCCCGAGGGGCTATAATCCTTTCACGACGAGCATCGTAACCCTGCCTACCCGAACCGTCAACCTGGAGATCAAAAGCAATCTGCCGTCCAAGGAAGGGCTCACGATTACATCTGTGATGTCCATTCTGTACCGCATCCGCCCTGCGAGCGCCCCTACTTTGCTTCGGGATGTCGGCCGAGCCTATGAGAGCGAGATTATCCTGCCCGTTTTCCGTTCGGCAGCAGCCGATGTCAGCTCCCGTTTTCTGGCGAAGGATATGCATTCGGGTGAGCGCTCAGTGATTGAAGCGCAGATACGCGACAGGATGGCCGAAATCCTGGAGCCAAAAGGACTGATTGTCGATAATGTGCTAATGAAAAGCATCGTCCTGCCAGCCGGGCTTTCCCGTTCTATCGAGGAGGTGTTGCAGGCAGAGCAGGACGCGCAGCGTATGGAGTTTATCAAGCAGCGGGAGCAGCTCGACGCTGAGCGGCGGATCATTCAGGCACAGGGCGAGCGGGATGCTGCGGTCATTCAGGCTGATGCAGAGCGGCAGCGTGTGGAAATACAAGCAGCTGGTGAGGCCGCTGCCATCCGGCTTCAGGCGGAGGCACAGGCAGAAGCCAACGCCGGGCTGCAACAGTCTCTCACCGATGAGGTGCTCCGCAACCGGGCCATTCAGGCCTTTTTGGAAATGGCGCGTTCTCAGAATGCCAAAGTTATCATTACCAACGGTGAGTCTCCGTTCCTGGGCCTGCCTGCTGAGGAATTGAATGTCGGGAATTAGACCGGTTAGAGGGCCGTTGCGCTATAGGATCGGGCGCAACGGCCACCTTTCTCACCCTATGGGGCTATTCCAAGGGGCAACTGCATGGAAGGAAGCGCTCACCATAACTGCTTTCACCATTCACTGCGCGGTCAGCCTGCCACCGCTCAGGCGCTAATGGACAAAATGGGCTGGAAGGCCTTAAACTTAGGCTTCCACTTTCGCTTTGACTTTTGCTGTTGCCTCCTTCTCTTTGGGTTCGGGCACAGGCAGGCCTGCCGCTTCGGCATAGGCTTTTTTGTTCAAGGTAAGGTTGGGGCTGCCAAAGAGAATCTTATACCAGGCTTTTGGGGAACGGTAAGTTGACATGTCTTTGACGATGTCTATAGCCTCGTGGAAGACCAGGTACACCGGATTGTAGGAACCTACAGGCTTGAGTATGCCGTAATCCGGCGTTTCCTCTTCCTCTTTAAAGGTGCCGAATATCCGGTCCCAGATAATCAGTGTAGAGCCGTAGTTTTTGTCCAGGTACTTCACATTCGTAGCATGGTGGACCCGGTGGTGGGACGGCGTGGTAAAGATAAATTCAATAGGCCGGGGCAGCTTTTTGATCAGCTCGGTATGCAGCCAAAACTGGTACAGAACTTCGATTTGGTGCACGATAAAGAATACCACAGGGTGAATGCCCATCAACGCGATAGGCAGGAAGAAGATGATTTTCAGTTGCTGAATCCAGGAAAGCCGGAAAGCAACCGTGAAGTTGTACTGCTCGGAGGAGTGGTGTGTCACGTGCGTGGCCCACCAGAAACGTTGCTCGTGCGCCACCCGGTGCGCCCAGTACCGGCAAAAATCCAGGACGACAAAGCAAAGCGCAAAGGACCACCAGGTGATAGGGATGCTCCAGGGGACCAGGTTGTAACACAGCAGGACCAGCCCGAAGGTGAAGACCTTTGTCAAAGCGGAGGAGATAATATTGCCAATGCCTACGGCAGTTGCTGCAAAGGCATCTTTGGTGTCATAGTTGCGGCGTAATTTCCGGATCCGGATAAAGTATTCTACGAAGACCAACGCAAACATTACCGGGGCTGCGTAAATAATTATAGGAGGCAAGTCCATTGCAAAGACTTGCTCCAGAGTCAATTTTGGTTCGTTCATTTCCTGTTATTTGATAAGATTGATAGCCGAATATGCAAATAAGGCCCTAAATACATGGAATCACAAAGATGTAGCGTAGAAATTTTGTCAACTAAGGCGGCTTGTACGAAATCAAACCTCAATAGAAAAAACGGGCGCTGCAACTTTTCGGCTTTTTAAACGCCTTTACGATACTATGATGCATGATTACCTCTTCAACCCTTATTCCGCGCCCAGGTTCGTTGGATTTTTCTGGATGCTAATCTAAAAAATTAGGGGTTGAAGGCGCCTAACCGCATCTTTGAACCATAATACAACCCGACACCGGGCCTTTAGCTCAAAAAGCTGCAGGCTCAAATTTTTGAAATCACCACGACAATCTGAAATTATGAAAACCATTTTTAGAACCCTGCTATTAGTCATTTGCCTGACGCCCATTGGGCTTAGCGCTCAAAATCCTACCTTGTTTGACCAGTTTGGGCATACCGGGCTCCTGAAGCTTGAATTGGAGTTCAGCCTGGACACCATGTACGCCAAAGTGGACACCAATGAAGAGTACCCGGCCATCTTCCGCTACCAGGATGCACATGGCAACTGGGTGGAACTGCCCAGCGAAGTCCGCGCCCGTGGCCGCTACCGCCGCCGGGTATGTGATTTTCCGCCGCTGAGGATCGACTTTTCCAAAAGCGATCTCAGAGCTCGCGGGCTGGCAGAACACGATGATATGAAGCTGGTCACCCACTGCCAGACCGGCAAAAAGGGAAAAGAAGCAGTCCTGCGGGAGTACCTCGCCTACAAAATGTACCAGGAATTATCCGATCATGCGCTTCGGGCACAGTTGGTCGAAGTGACTTATAAAGACACAGAAAGCAACCAGGAACTGGTCAAATACGGCATTCTGCTGGAGGACATCGACGAACTGGCCGCCCGTAAGGCAAGTGTGGAATGTGACGAATGCTTTGGCTTGTCTACTGTCGAGTTTCAGCAGGAGAACCTGCGCACCCATGCCATGTTTCAGTACATGATTGGCAACGTAGACTGGTCCATCCCCATGTCGCGCAACCTCAAAATCCTGAAGCCTGTGGATGGCGGATTGAACACGGTCGTCCCTTACGACTTTGACTTTTCCGGCATCGTAAACGTAGGCTACGCTGTGCCAGCCCGTGATATTGGGCAGGACAAGGTGGGCGAAAGGGTTTATCTGGGCGCTGAGCTCAACAGCAGCGAATTGCAATCCACCATTCAGCTTTTTAAGTCCAGGCAAGGCAATTTTGAGGCAATGGTAAGTGATTTTGACCTGCTGAGCCGTAATGACAAACGTGAAATACTGGAATACCTTCAGTCTTTCTACACTGCTCTGGACAATGGCACCGTTTGCGCTGAGTTCACAGCGAAAAACTGCCCCACTGTGCCGGGGAAGTAGAGGGAGCAATTGAGCAAAAGTAAAACAAAAGCCTGCCCGGCAAACTGTGGGGCAGGCTTTTGTTTTTGCATGGCATGCAAATCTATTCCGAAGGGCTGAAGGAAGCCCTGGCAAGTAGGATTTACGCAGCGCGAGCGAACCGAAACTGGCCTGTATGGCGCTGCTTAATAGAGTTTATTAACGCAAATTTTGTATGTCTCTGAATGGTCTTTTTCACCAGCTCTGCATCTCGCCTGCCTGCCGAAGTATCGACACGCAGGCAGGTCCTCACCTTCGTAGCTTAGGCTACGAGGTTCCGGGCGTTCTTTGATCTGGCAAAAAATACTCATCCATACCCTATACAAAACTTA